>JAEZVA010000032.1 GCA_023443315.1 Bacillota bacterium
CAACGTTTCCGGCACCCACCTTAACGGTATCGCCATACGTTTTACGGATGAAGTCAAGGGTAATCTTCTGCCATTCGGAATACCCCTCGGACGAATCGATGCATAGGACATCTGCGCCCGCCTCTACGAGAGCTGGAACGCGCTCGGCAAAATCTCTGGTATTAATACCAGCGCCCACTACATAACGCTTTGAGCTGTCGAGCAGCTCGAACTGATTTTCTTTATGCGAAGAATAATCCTTGCGAAATACCATATAAAGCAGTCTGCCCGCATCGTCAACGATGGGTAGACAGTTTAACTTATGTTCCCAAATGATGTCGTTTGCGTCTTTGAGCGTGGTGCTCTTTGGCGCGTAAACCAGCGACTCAAGGGGGGTCATGAATTCCTTCACTTTAAGGTCGGTGCTCATTCTGCTGATGCGGTAGTCTCTGCTGGTAACAAGACCAAGCAAAACGCCATTTGGTGTGCCATCAGCGGTAACCGCAACGGTGGAGTGCCCTGTTTTGTCTTTCAGGGCAAGGATGTCGGCAAGGGTGGCATCGGGCGTAATATTGGAATCGCTGACTACAAAGCCCGCCTTGTACGCCTTTGCCTTAGCGACCATCGCCGCCTGACTTTCTATGGATTGAGAGCAGAAGATAAACGAAATGCCGCCCTCCTTGGCAAGCGCGACCGCCATTTTGTCGTCGGACACCGACTGCATAATGGCTGATGTCAGCGGAATGTTGATGGAAAGCGGCGATTCTTCGCCCTTCTTAAACTTCACAAGCGGGGTTTTAAGGGAAACGTTGGACGGAAAACATTTATCGGACGAATACCCGGGAACCAAAAGATATTCACTGAAGGTACGAGAAGGCTCGCTGTAAAAGTGCGCCATATTAAACGCTCCTTTTCTTTATACTTGTCACATATTTTTTATTAGTATACCTCAATCGCCCTATTTACTCAAGAGCAAATAGGGCAAAATGACGCATATGATAACAGATATGTTTTGTTTATATTTTCAACGCCAAATATTAGACGCAGTTTCCAGTTAAATTATACCCGCTCCATATCCCTTGTAGCCACAAAGTTAACACCCAGCCCCAAAATATTAGAAGCGACAACCTCGCCTAATTGGATGGGTGCTTGCACGATTACCTCGTTTAAAATCTGCATGGCATCAAAAATTGCGTTTTTTGGAATCTCGGCGTCGGTTTTTACAGGCAACCTGCGATCGTGAGCACCTTCTATGCGAACCGTAGAGGTAATGACCCGCGTCGGGTTTATCAGCTCCTTTTTGCCGTATGCCTCACCGCGATCGCAGTCGTTGCCCGTTACGGCATATCCGTTTTGCTCATCCACATGCAGGCGGCACCCTTTGGGGCATACAATGCACACAAGCTCCTTCATACTACTCACCTGACCTTTTTAGTATCATTTTGTCGTCAAACTAAAACCACTGCTTACTGTGCTGTTTCATTTTGTTGTATTGATACGGTAAGTTCCTTACCCTCTGCCTTTACAATCAAGGCTTTGGGCAGAACAATCCGTTCCATCTCGCCCGGGGTGATATGCTCTCGCTTGTACGACGCAAGCGTACCCTCGCTGCTTGTAACGACAATCCTCACATCCTTGTATACATCCCTTGCGCGAAAGAACACATCCACCGTCTTATCAACATTTTGGGGACGAATTCTCTGGGGAACGGTGTAGCCTACGCCTTCTCCGTTCATAACGGAAATTGAGGCGAAATCCTCATGAGGCTGTTCTAGCGCACAACGCGCGGCGGCACGCCCCGCCCTTTGGCTTTCACCCGTCACAAAGTCTACAAGGTCATGGACATGCACCGCATTCCCGCCTGCAAAGATACCAGGAACCGTGGTCTCCATGTTTTCGTAAACACATAGACCGCCTGTGCGCTCATCCAAAGTGACCCCCGCCGCGCGCGACAGCTCATTTTCGGGGATAAGCCCCACCGAAAGCAGCACGGTATCGCACTCAAACTCCATCTCGCTTCCCGGTATCGGGCGCCTGTTCTCATCCACCTTAGAAACGGTTACCCGCTCTACCCGTTTATCCCCCTTGATATTTGTAATGGTGTGGGACAGGTACAGCGGAATGTCATAGTCATCCAGACACTGAACAAAGTTGCGAGTTAATCCGCCAGAATAGGGCATGAGCTCCACGCATCCCAATACCTTCGCGCCCTCCAGCGTCATGCGGCGCGCCATAATAAGCCCTATGTCTCCCGAGCCAAGAATCAGCACCCTACGTCCGACCATGTAGCCGTGTATATTCACATATAGCTGTGCGGTTCCCGCCGTAAAGATACCCGCGGGACGATCTCCGGGGATTGCAATGGCGCCGCGAGTTCGTTCGCGACAACCCATCGCAAGCACCACAGCCTTTGCGTCTAGCTCCATATAGCCATTTGTGCTGTTAACGGCGCGTACGGTTTTGTCTTTGCCAATATCAAGCACCATCGTGTCGGTCATTACCTCTACGCCGGTTTTGTTTAACAGCTTGATGAATCTGTCCGCATACTCGGGACCTGTCAACTCCTCTTTAAAATAATGCAGTCCAAACCCGTTGTGGATGCACTGATTAAGTATACCGCCCAAATCTGTATTGCGCTCTAGCAGCAAAACCCGTCCCGCACCTGTTTCGTAAGCGGCTATCGCTGCCGCAAGTCCGGCAGGACCCCCACCGATTACGATCACATCATATTCCATCGTTATTCCACCGCCTTTTTGCCAGCCGATTTTGTCTCGCCGTACAGTATCGTCATGCCGTCCCTATCAAGCGGCACATCGGTCACCGCAATGCCGAGTTCGCGTGCGATGATCTCCTGCACCCGCGGACCGCAAAACCCGCCCTGACAACGTCCCATGCCACACGAGCAGCGCCGTTTCGCCCCATCCAGTGAAACGGGCGGTATGGGCATATGCAGCGCTTGTACGATCTCCGCCTCGGTCACCGTTTCACAACGGCAGATTACCCTGCCAAACATCGGGTTTTCTCGTACCGCCTTTGCCCGTTGCTCTTCGTTCATCTCTCGAAAGCGCGGGACGTGGCGTGTTGTGACGATATCCTTTTTGGGTGTCAGCGAGAGCCCTGCCTGCCGCAATAGTTCTACCATCTCCCGCGCAAAGGCAGGTGCGGCAGTAAGACCTGGAGATTTGATTCCCGCCATGTGGAACAACCCCTTTTGCACAGACGATTCCCGAATGATAAAGTCGCTGTCGTCCGATATGGCACGGACTCCCGCAAAGGTTCGTATGCTCTCCCTGAAATTGATGGATGGCACCGATCTTTGCGCCATATTACGCACAAACTCAAGCCCCTGTGATGTGGTGGCAGCCTCACCTGCACCGCTCTGCGCCGCATTTGGTCCAACCACAAGGTTACCGTGAACGGTGGGGGCAACCAAAACACCCTTACCCTCTTTGCTCGGACATTGAAACACCACATGGTTTACCAAAGAGCCCTCACTTTTATCCAGCAGATAATACTCTCCCCTAGACGGCAGGATGGCAAACGAGTCATCACCCGCTAGGTGCGCAACGCGGTCGGCCGCTACGCCCGCGGCGTTGACCACAAACCTTGCGTGAACCATTCGTTCGCCCGCTTCAATTAAATATCCGTCGTCGGTCTTTGTTATTTCCCGAACCTCGTGGCGAAGGGCAAGCTCGGCACCGTTTTGCACGGCATTCTGTGCCAATGCAAGCGTCAGCTCCCATGGGCTGACTATCCCCGCAGAGGGTGCATACAGCGCGCCTACAACCTGCCCGCTGAGTGATGGCTCCATGTTCAGCGTCTCTTCCTTACTCAATACACGCAGACCCGGCGCGCCATTTTTTACACCTCTACTGTGCAGCTTGCGCACCGTATCCATCTGCTCCTCCGTAAAGGCGATGACCAGCGAGCCAATCTGCTTATAGGGCACATCCAGCTGTTTGCAGAGCTCTTTAATGATGGCATTGCCTGCTACGTTGGTACGCGCCATTATCGAGCCTTCCGGCGGGTCGTAGCCGGCGTGAACGATTGCGCTGTTTGCCTTAGTCGTACCCAGCGAAACATCGTTCTCTTTTTCCAGTAGTATTACACGCAGACGAAAACGGGCAAGTTCATAAAATAACGAACATCCCGAGATTCCCGCACCGACTATGGCTACATCATACATGTCTTGTCCTCCCCCATGCAAATCACCATTCGCAAAATAAAAAAGCCATTCAATACCATACCCGTGCTTTTGGCACAAGCTTCGTATTGCCTGACTCTTCACTCTAGGCTTATTATTTTGATTTATCTATATTATATCATTTTAGATTGTTACAAGCAACCACGCGCTTCATTTATTTTGTTACATTTCCCATATGACTTGATTGGTTGTAGATACTGCGACCGCCCCTGCGCCCAGCACCGCCATAACGTCCTCTTTGTCTGCCACCAACCCGCCGGCAATAATTGGTGTGTTAACACAAGAACTAAGCCTGCGTATGACCTTAGGCATCACGCCGGGCAGGATTTCGATAAAATCGGGTCTGTACATCTCGAGCTGCTTTGTGATGTTTTGAAATGCAATGGAATCGATTAAAAAGTACCGTTGTATGGTGATGAGCGACAGTTCCTGTGCGCGCCGCAAAAGTGCCGGTCGGGTACTGATTATCCCATCGGCTCTTGTGTCCCTTTTAATAAAATCGACCGAAACCTCTTTTGAGGATAAACCAGCAACCAGATCGATATGAACGATTGCGGTTTTGCCTGCGTCTTTGATCTTACCCACGATGTCACCGATGTTGCAGACTGTACCGTACAGAACAAAAACCACACGACTGTCGCACTGGGTACACCCGTTTAGCCCCTCGTCATCCTTTATCGCAGCAATGACAGGACAATCTTCGAAATAATGAAACGCTCCGTTTTTCATCTGTCAACCTCCGTTAGTAGGTTAATTCTATTATATATCAATTCCATTTTTAATGATACAATCCTTACATGATTATTCTAAAAGTCACCGCTGTGTTGTTGAATTATCACTGGCGATATGGTATCGTGTAACCTAGATTTATTTCGCCTTATTATAACGCCTTCACTCTAAAATGAATATACTCCCTTGTTTGTAGAAAGGAACGGATATAAAAATGAAACCAGATAAGAAAAAACACAGGCTTCGATACCTTATCGTATATATCGTTACTGTATTGCTGTCGCTCATGTTCTTGTATTTTGGAAACCGTTTTACGGCAGGGGATGCTGCCGGTATTTTGTCGGGTACCACAAGCCTTGAGCCGGAGCGCGCCACCGTCTCCATGGTGCTAGAACGCAATGAGGAGGAATTCGATCTGGGAGGCACCTTCATCACCAATGTGACGGTTCGGTTTATTGCAAAGCTCGAGGGTGGAAGTGAACCGGGCTCGGAAATCATTGCCGTGCAGAGCATAGACGGATATCTGCCCTCCGGTCTGAAAGAGGTGGAGGTCGGTGATAAGGTACTCATCTCAAAAGATCTAGACAACCCCGAAGCCTATGAATGGATGTTTGTGGAGTATCGTCGCACCGACACGCTGATTGTAATGGGCATTATCTTTGCGTTGTTGTTGCTGGTGTTTGGAGGCTTTAAGGGGTTTAACACCATGATATCTCTCGCCTTTACCTGCTCTGCGGTATTCTTTGTCTTTATCCCCTCAATACTGGCGGGCTATAACATCTATCTATCCTCCATCATCGTTTGCCTGTTTGTCATTATAATGACCCTGCTGATTATTAACGGTCCCGACCTAAAGACGCTGACTTCTATCATCGGCTGCTTTGGCGGCGTGCTGATATCGGGTCTGATTACGGTAATCTCCGACAGATTCTTAAAGCTAAGCGGATTTACGGATGAGGACTCCACCTTTCTTGCGGTGTTAGAGACCACAGACCCCATTGACCTTAAGGCGATTATCTTCGGCGCGATTATCATCGGTGCGATGGGCGCCATCATGGACGTTGCGATGTCCATCGCATCTGCCTTATACGAGTTAAGCCAAGAGGGCAAAGACCCCACCTTTACTACCCTGCTGCGTTCCGGGTTTACGATAGGCAGAGACATGATGGGCACGATGTCAAACACCCTGATTCTCGCTTATATCGGAAGCTCGCTTTCGGTTGTGTTGCTGCTGATTGTGTATTCGCCATCCGTATTGCACCTGTTAAATCGCGAGATGATTGTAGTGGAGATCTTACAATCGCTTGTAGGTAGCCTGGGTATCCTGTTTACCATCCCGTTTACCTCTTTGCTCTGTGCGGCTGCATACTCACGCAAACGAAAACCGCAGGCGGATGCACAAATTACAACGAGTAATTGATTATCAGTATAAGCAAGGAGTTGTCACATGAACAAATTCGAGGCGCGTTCAAGGGCAAGCTACGACAGAATGGCTGATGGTTATGATAGCACCCCCGAAGGAAGGTTCTGCCTCGTATTTCAGCGCAAAATCCTTGCGGCCATATCCTCTTTTCGCGGCGGTAAGGTACTGGATGTGGCGTGTGGAAACGGAACCTTACTGAGAATGATTGCTGATAACTATAACATAGACGGGTACGGAGCGGATATCTCTGAGGGTATGATTACAAATGCAAAACGCCTTCATCCCAAAATGGATTTTACTGTCGCCCCTTGTGATAAACTGCCGTTTTGCAATGAATATTTTGACCTTATAACCGTCTGCTGTGCCTATCACCATTTTCCAAGCGTTGATGCCTTTGCGAAGGAAGCATCCAGGTTGCTAAAACATGGTGCAACCCTATATATTGCCGAGATCTATTACCCTTCACCTGTCCGTGTAATTCTTAATCCATTTATACCATTCTCGCAGGCAGGAGACGTTAAGTTCTATTCCCCCGCACAGATAATCAAAACGTTTACAAAACACGGGCTTAAACATATTTATCTGCAAATAGATGGTCATCAGCAGATACTAGGATTTCAGAAAGCCGAGTTAATTATAGTAGTATAGCATAAAACCCTGCCAAAGATTTTTGGCAGGGTTTTGTTATTTTGACTTTGCTTTTTTATCGTCGTCCGAATTCTCGTCCGCAGCATCAAGCATCTCTTTTTCGCGTTTTAAGCAGATGACCTTCTCTGCGAAAAACTTACTAGAGTTGGCGGTTGCCGCCATCATAAGGGTAAGCTCAATAAGAGAACGGCTGTTCTCGCCGTCTTGTGAGACAGTTGAGAAATACTCCGCGCGTGCAGTTTGCACCGCTACCTTTGTTGCCAGTTCCTGCATCTCGCAAAAGCGATTGTAGATGTCTGGAATGGTGTCCGATTCCAGCTGATAGGAGATTAAATCGGTTATAGCCAAGATGGGCAAGGTCTGCTTTAACAGGCAGATCATCATCAGATACGCGATATGCGTGCGCGAGTACTTCTTTTTAACCGGCTGAGGGATAATACCCAGCTTTACATAGTTGTTGATGATGGACGGGGTTATCAGCCTTCCGGCGTGGGTTCCCGGAAAACGAGAAAAGATGCGCTCTGACAAAACAACAACCTGATCCATATACAGATCAATCTCAGGTAGCTCTGACCACCGAGGCAGATGAAAGGTTAAGATGTCGTCCGACCAATGCAAGAGCTCCTGTTCTAGCTTGTTTTCCACCCGATGGCACTCCTTTGTTTTCAGTTTGTTGCTTATTATTTTAACATATTCACAAAATAAGTTCAATAGTGCTTCATCACGCTTGACATAGAGTGCTTTGAGTGTTATTCTAGTTATAATAACTAGATGTAATACTACATCTATACATAAATTCGGGGGTATATCATATGTCATTTGAGATTGTTACCGATTCTTCCAGCAACCTGACCGATGAATTGATTGAGAAATATAAACTGCACATTCTCTCTTTGATGTTTCGTGTAAACGGCAAGGAATATTACAGCTACGAAAAAGGTAAGAAAACCGAGCTAAAACAGTTTTATACCATGATGCGCAACAAAGAAGAGATTACCACAACATTGATTGATATCAATACATGTACGCCCATCTTTGAGGAAATCCTAAAACAGGGCAACGATCTTTTGTACATCGGCTTTTCTTCGGCACTAAGCGGCAGCTTCCAGGCTGCGTCAATGGTTTTGGAAGACTTAAAAAGCACCTATCCCGACCGAACAATCTTATCCGTCGATACCTTAGGCGCTTCGCTGGGTGAAGGTCTTTTGGTTTACCATGCTGCAAAGCTGCGTGAACAGGGCAAGAATATTAACGAGGTTTACAACTGGGTTTTGGATAACCGACTTCACCTGTGCCACTGGTTTACGGTAGACGACCTGTTTTTTCTGAAACGCGGTGGTCGCGTGTCGGGCAGTGCCGCAGTATTGGGTACCATTTTGGGTGTAAAACCGATTATGCACATGGATAACGAGGGTCGTCTTATCCTGGTTGAAAAGGCGCGCGGGCGCAAGCGTTCGCTGGACACACTGATTGACCGCATGCAGAAAACTGCCATCGAGCCGCAAAATCAGACGGTATTTATTACACATGGCGATTGTATTGAGGACGCCGAGTACGTTGCCACGCAGATTAAACAGCGGTTTCGTGTTAAAGATGTACTGATTAACTACGTTGACCCAGTTATCGGTGCTCACTCTGGTCCTGGAACCATAGCGCTGTTCTTTTTGGGCACCGAGCGATAGGATGAAATTCTCTTTATTAAGAAGGAGGGGCGCGGATTGAACATCGCAAAACAGATACAGATATACGGCGATTCCATTATGAAGGGCATCCTTCTTGATAAGGAAACCAACCGATATTACCCCATGAAGCAGAGCGATGAACAACAGCTTTACACGAACCTAGGGCTTGTTGTAAATAATCGCTCCAAGTTTGGGTGTACCATTGAAAAAGGGCAACAGCTGCTCACGCGTGCTATGGAAAAGGGACTCGATTGCGATTTCGTACTGCTTGAGTATGGCGGAAACGACTGCGATTATAATTGGGATCAGGTTGCACAAGCCCCCGATGCAACCCATGAACCACACACCCCCTTTAAGCGGTTTGAAGAAATCTACCGAAGCATGCTTACCTCTATTAAGCATAGCGGCATTACCCCTGTTGTGATGTCCCTGCCACCGATAGACGGAGAGCGATATTTTCGCTGGATTACGCGAAATGGTCTCAGCGCACAGAACATCCTGCGTTTCTTGGGTGATGTGCAGATGATTTATCGATATCAAGAGATGTATTCCCTGGCTGCCACCAAGCTTGCTTATGAGACAGGCTCGCTGTACGTGGATGTTCGTTCCGCGTTTTTGGATAAGCGAAGCTACAAGAATACACTCATTTGCGAAGACGGCATTCACCCAAACGAGAACGGGCATCGTTTAATCGTAAACGAACTTACGAGGTTCGCAACCGAAAACTTGGATAAGTTTAGTAATTCCTGCGCATAAAAACTTAGAAATTAACGATTAAGGCGGGGTGCATCTTCACCCCGCCTTTTTGTCGCGTACCAACGATAGGTACATTCGTATTATACAACGCGCCACTGCAGTATATATAGGGGCAAGTGCGATACACCTCACCTTCTATAGTCCTTTTCTCCTTACACTCCTAAAAGCATCTGCCCTCATGGTTAATCGGGCAGGTCGCAGACTTATCACACTGGTAGCAGATCTCATTCTTAAGCGGCTTATCATCAAAATAATCCTTTAGATTATCGAGAGTGGTTTTTGCGATGTTTTTGAGCGCCTCCTGTGTTAAAAACGCCTGATGGGAGGTAACAATGACATTGGGCATAGAAACCAGCCTTGCAAGGGTGTCATCCTGCATCACCGTGTTGGAAAAATCCTCAAAGAATAGCTCAGACTCCTCCTCGTAAACATCCAGTCCCGCTCCGCCAACCTTGCCGCTCTTGATGGCTTCAATCAGTGCCTCGCTGTCAACCAGTGCGCCCCTTGAGGTATTGATGATGTAAACACCGTCACGCATCAGTGAAAACGCCTGCTTGTTAATTACATGATGGGTCTCTTTGGTCAACGGGCAGTGCAGCGAGATGATATCGGACTCGGCGAACAGTTTTTCAAGCGATACATAGTCTATCCCCTTGTCCTTCAAGGGGTAAGGATCGTACGCAAGCACGCGCATGCCAAAGCCTTTGCAGATATCGATGAACACCTGTCCAATCTTACCCGTGCCGATTACCCCGACGGTTTTTCCATACAGGTCAAAGCCGGTAAGGCCGTTTAAGCTAAAGTTGTAGTCGCGGGTGCGGATATAGGCACGGTGAATGTGCCGGTTAAGGGTAAGCAACAAAGCCACAGCATGCTCTGCAACGGCATAGGGCGAGTAAGCGGGCACACGCACCACATGCACCTTGCCAAACGCTGATTGAAAGTCTACATTGTTGTAGCCCGCACTGCGAAGCGCAATGATATGGATGCCCTTTTCGTTTAGAAAGTCAAGCACCTGCGCGTTAATATCGTCGTTGACAAACGCAACCACTGCGTCGCTACCCGCAGCCATGGTGGCAGTGTCTTCATTGAGCTTGTTTTCATAGTACTTTATCTTAAAGCCATGCTCGTCCTTTAATTGGTCAAACCAGATCTTGTCGTAGGGCTTTGCATCAAAAAAAGCTATTTTTTTCATAGTAGACCTTCCTTTTCTGTATTAAAAACATCTGTCCATGCATCGATAGCAGATTTTTTATATTATATAATAATATATTATACCGAATCTGTAACAAAAACACATTACTTTTTTATCCTTATTTCCACATAATTTTAGTCAATCCTATTTTCCTCAACTACGCTAGCATTGTACGCAAAACGGGCAGCATGTTTTTTGTTGCCTCATACCCGGCCTGCATACACCTCGTCATGTGCGAAAAATCAAGAAACTTTGCATTATCAGGCAGCTTTGGCTTTAGCAACACGCGCTCACCTGTAGAGCTGCATTGTCGCAGCCTGCGCCCCATAATGGACAGGGAATGCGAGGCTATTTCAATAATATTCTCATCCTCCGGCGGCTCGTAGTCTTCCGAGATATCTACCGCAAGGATATTTGTCTCCCCCGCTGCGGCAAGCAGTGAAACAGGCAGGTTGTCGGTTAAGCCGCCGTCTAGCAGCATCAGCTTACCCGATTTACGCGGACGAAACGCAATCGGAACCGCTGCCGACGCGCAGCATGCCTCGGCAAGCAGGACATCGTCGCGCCATATCACATCGGTAATGGCAGGTTTACCTGCTGCACGATTGGTATACACCACGGTTCGGGCGCTAACCATATCCACAGCAGGGATAACAATAGGCAGGCTTACATCACGCATTGTTTTGCCGCTTGTGTAATGGGATAGGAAGTCGTACATCTTTTCGCCCTTCATAAGTCCGATCAAGGTCAGCTCACGTCTAGTTACGAGCTGGTACAACCCACGTAGTATTCCTATGTAATCAACATCCATCAGTTGTTTTCCGTTGTGCACCAGATGGTACACCATCTGCTTTAGCATAAGCGGTTCAACCCCTGCAGCATACAATCCCCCGACAATCGCGCCTGCACTTGTGCCCGCCAACGAACGTGGAATAAAAGACGCTTCCTGCAGCGCAAGCAATACGCCAACATGCGCGGCCCCCCTCGTCCCCCCGCCCCCAAGTGCTAATCCAAAACCCATAAAAAAGTACCTCCCCGCATACGCATACCAGTCTAAACAGTAGCTCTGATATATTGTATGCCGAAAGGTACGGTAGGTTTATCGTACGAATCGCCCGATATGTACTAGCGCAGCTGAAAGCCGGAGATGATGCTGTGAAGTGCCGCTGCCTGCGCAGATAGCTGCTCGCTAGCAGCCGCACTCTCTTCTGCTGTTGCAGAGTTGTTCTGAACGACCGCAGACACCTGTTCAATGCCGATAGAAATCTGCGTAATCGCAGTCGCTTGAGCCGATGAGGACTGGTCAATCTCGTGCATCGCCTGTTGGACAAGTGCGGCTTCCTCTTCTACCTGCCCGAGCTCCCGCGCCGTATTGACTACAATCTTGGCGCCGTCCTTAACCGCATTGCCGGAACGCTCAATTAACTCGGTGGTCTGCTTTACCGCATCCGCGGATTTAGAGGCAAGGTTGCGCACCTCATCCGCCACAACTGCAAACCCCTTGCCCGCCGCACCCGCTCTTGCCGCCTCTACCGCAGCGTTTAGGGCTAGGATGTTGGTTTGGAACGCGATATCGTTGATTATCTTTATTATCTTACTAATCTCGCTTGAGGACTGGGAGATGTTATCCATAGCCTCTTGCAAACGCTGCATCTCCTCATTGCTTCTGCGAACCCCATCGCCTGCCTTTTGCGCGTATTCAGCCGCGTGACGAACGTTTTGAGCGTTCTGCCGAATGTTCTCGGATACTTCAACTATTGAGGCGCTCAACTGCTGAATTGCGCTTGCCTGCTCGGTGGCGCCCTGCGAAAGGCTTTGCGACGCACCTGCAATATGGTTGGAACCTGCATTTACCTCGCTGCCTGACGCGCTGATGCGCTGCATGATATCATTGAGACCATTCAGGATGGTGTTAAGCGCTTCGCGAATCGGTCTAAAATCGCCGACATAATCCTGTGTAATCTCGGACGAAATATCCGCCTGTGAAATTTTAAGTAGCTGCTCGGAGATATCGCTGATATAAAGCTTTAACGTGTCCCCAATCGAAGCCAAGGAACGTGAAAGCTGACCGATTTCATCCTGCTGAGGATATGTGGTGTGCTGAACGGCAAGATTTCCTGCGGCAATCTCGTTTGCCGCCAGGGCCATTTCGCGAAGCGGATTAGAAACAACCTTCTTAACAATGATTAACGTCACAAAGAGAAGAACCATGGTAATTACCGCAATAATCCCGAAGACTATTAGGATGATTCTCCGTTCTTCTGCCCGAATCTCTGCCAACGGCTTACCAGCGAACACAATACCAATTGCGTCACCATTTGGCCCTATAAGCGGCTCATAAACCGTATAATACGGCTGACCTAGTATTGCCGCCTCACCGTGGTAGACCTCGTTGTTAAGCACCACCTGCGCGATTTTCGGGTCAAGTTTTGTGCCAACCTGCCTGACATTATCAATCATTATCGTTGTATTGATTCGCTCGTCACCCAAAAAGATGGTGAAGTCGCAGCCCGTCATTAACTTTAAGTTATCGACTAGCTCCTCGTTTGTCAGATTGTAGCCGGTAGATACAACTCCAACCACTTCACCAGAACTGTTTTTAACCGGAGAAGCGGAGCGGATAGAGAGCTTTATCTCGGTGCCCTCTTCAATAAAGGTGGCTGTTTCACCTGCCATCGCGGCAGAGATGTTGCTTTGGTAGACCAGAGAATCACCCGATTTGTCGCTGTGTCCGCGAACCAAAACAACCCCGTTTTCGTCCAGCACCGTTATAAAATCTACATCGCCAAATTGTTCTTGTTTGAGCTCAGTAATACGCGCTTTGATACGAGCTGCCTGCCCGGTTTCTACCGCCTTTATCAGCTGATCATCCCCGGCAATTGCAACCGAAAATTCAAGTGATTTGCTTTGCTTTTCATTTGACTCATACGCAAATGCTTGTACTGCTGTATCTGTTTGTTTTTGAAATATCGAGTTAACAATAATCCTGTTTCCTATATACAAAAGTGATACTGCGACCAGGGCGGTAATTGCGATACTTGCCAGCGCCAATACTGCTAATTTAGAACCAACTGTCTTCATACCTTTGCTCTCCTCGTTGCTGTAATCTGGATAACAATACTTGCAATATCATACTCGTTTTTAATAAAATTAACAATGCTGTATTATAAACATTATAGTTTAAATACAGCATTGCTACTATGTTTTATGTTCGGATTATTTGTCAATTTTATGTTTTATTTACCTGTCCTGGTGTTGTTCCCCAGTATTTTTTGTAAATTTTTGAGAAGTACACAAAATCTTTGTAGCCCAGCATAGAGGCAACTTCTTTTGTTTTTAAATGCTTTTCCATAATAATATTACGCGCCTTTTCCATCTTCACCCTGGTCAGGTACTCGGTGATGGCGCACCCTGTTTTGGATTTAAACAATTCACTCAGGTAGGTTTTACTGATATATAGCTTTTCCGACAGGCTCTCGAGGGATAGCTCCTTATCAAGGTTTACGGTAACATAATCGGCAAGTCGGCGAATGGTGGGGTTTTCAATGTGCTTGAGCGCGAGATTTCGCATACTACCACATAGGGTTTCGGTAATCTGTACCGACATAGCGGTCAGAGCGTCAATATCCGCGTATTCGCCTGCACTCAATTCAAGTAGTTCCTGCTGTGACAAAAACTGATGCAGCCAATTATTTTGGTAAAACACCTTGCAGATGATCTCATGCATGCTGCGGCAGATGATAAAGGATACCTTGTAGTAGTCATCATCCAGCGCGCGACGTGTCTGGTTAATCATCAAAACGGTTTCTTCGCTCGCCTCTTCAAAGCCTATTCCGATATGGGTTACAAGCTGCGAGATCTGTGCCTTGGGGTAATAGTGCCCCACCTTGTCAAGCACAATACGGACAAGGTTATCCATGTGCTCACGACTCAGCTTTCTTTCATCTAGATAGGTTTTCGCTCTTTGCAATAAATCTTCAAACCGCTGATCCTCAACGGGTTTGACCAGATAATCAAACGCGCCGAACGCCAAGCTTTGTCTTGCCATATGCGCATCGGTGCGTGAACCAAACAAAACAACGGCATCTGCCATGTTCTTCTTTTTTATATCTTTTAACAACGTCATCCCGCCCATGTCAGAGATGCAAACATCGCACATAACAAGGTCTACGGGGTTGTGCATCAAATACTCCAATGCGTCGGGAATAGACTTGGTGCGACATGCAATGTTAAAGCACCCCAGATTCTCCCACGCCTCCATTGCACATATCGTTTCACTTTCCTTTTTGGTCTTAAAAACAAGCAACACATTATACACGAATTCCTATATCTCCATTCCGCTTCTAATCAACATACAAGCCCATTGACTATAAGATAATTTATCGCAACCATCGCGCCAGAATGTCAAACACCATTGACATATATAAGCTAAGTTACTAAATCTTTCATTTATTGCTGCTTCGTAGTTAATTTGACAAAATAACAATTAACAGTTAAAAATAACACCTAATTATATCTAGTATGCTATTCATAAACAAATATATATTAACAAAATAATGCCATGTACGCAATACTCCAAAAATAAACAAACATTAATTGGTACTATGTTACCATATATATTTCTTACCTTCATAAAGGCAAGGCTGTATGGTTTTCGCCAAACAGCCTTGCATCGGTTAATATATCTTGATAAATCTTATATGCCCTTTGCCTTCTTAATGTACTCATCAATGGCGGTCGCCGCGTTTTTGCCCGAACCCATCGCAAGAATAACGGTAGCGGCGCCGGTTACAGCGTCTCCTCCTGCGTACACACCCTCGCGTGAGGTCAGCCCAGAATCATCCTTTGTTACAATACAGCCGTAACGGTTTGTCTCAAGCCCCTGTGTGGTGTTTCGAATCAGTGGGTTTGGAGATGTTCCAATCGACATGATGACACTGTCCACATCCAGTATAAACTCGGAGTCTTTTTTCTCAATAGGGCTGCGTCTGCCCGAAGCATCCGGCTCTCCAAGCTCCATCTCAACGCATTTCATCCCGTTTACAAACCCCTGCTCATCGCCCATTATCTCTAGCGGATTTGTGAGCACATTGAAGATGATGCCCTCCTCCTTGGCGTGTTCGACCTCTTCATGTCGCGCAGGCATCTCCGCTTCGGAACGCCGATAAACAATGTACACCTTCTCCGCACCAAGACGCTTTGCACAGCGCGCGGCATCCATTGCGACATTACCCCCGCCGACAACCGCTACGCTTTTTGCACGCTGAATCGGGGTTTGGGTGCTGTCTTTGTACGCCTTCATCAGGTTCACACGGGTCAAAAACTCGTTGGCTGAGTATACTCCTTTGAGGTTTTCCCCCTTTATGCGCATAAATCGAGGAAGCCCGGCACCCGAGCCGATGAACACGGCTTCATAACCCATGTCGAACAGCTCATCAATCGAAAGCACCTTGCCAATTACCATGTTAGTACTAATGGTTACGCCGATAGCCTTGAGATTTTCAATCTCCTGCCCCACAATCTCTTTGGGAAGCCGAAACTGCGGTATTCCGTAAACCAATACGCCACCAGCCATATGCAGGGCCTCAAACACGGTGACCTCGTAGCCCATTTTTGCAAGATCGCCGGCACAGGTAAGCCCTGCGGGACCTGCGCCCACGACAGCAACCTTATGCCCATTCTTCTCGGGCATTGCCGGTTTTTCGGTGTTTTCTCGCATATGGTAATCCGCCACAAAGCGTTCCAGTCTGCCAATGGCAACAGGCTCGCCCTTTAAGCCGCGAACACACAGCGCTTCGCACTGGGTCTCTTGCGGGCATACCCGACCGCACACCGCGGGCAGCGAGGTGGAACGATTGAGCACCTCATATGCTCCTTCAAAGTCACGCTCCCTGACTTTCATTATAAAGCCGGGAATATCGATCGCAACGGGACAACCGCCTACACAGGGACGATGCTTGCAGTTTAAGCACCGCTCTGCTTCGTTTACCGCCTGATCCTCGGTGTAACCCAGCGCTACCTCATCAAAATTGCCGTTACGCACTGCGGCATCCTGCACCGACATAGGGTTTTTATCTGGCCTCATATTCGGCATACTTTTTAGCTCCTTTTATCCCTGTTTTAAACTACTGGTTGTCCCCTACTTGGAACAAACTGCAAGCCTTATCGCGGCTATGTTCAAACGACTTGTACATCGTACCGCGCTGCATTGCTTCGTCAAAATCCACCAGATGTCCGTCAAAGTCCGGTCCGTCCACACAGGCAAATTTGGTCTCTCCGCCAACGGTAAGCCGGCATCCGCCGCACATACCAGTTCCGTCAATCATAACCGGATTCATACTGACTACCGTCTTAATCTCATATTCCTTTGTAAGCTTTGCGACAAATTTCATCATTACAAGCGGGCCGATGGCGATAACCTCGTCGTACTGCTCGCCCGATTCAATGAGTTCCTTTAGGGCGTCTGTAACTAGTCCCTTTGAACCGTAAGAACCGTCGTCGGTTTTAATAATCAGCTTATCGCTGACACGCGAAAACTCGTTTTCAAGGATAACCAGCTCCTTGTTTCGAAAGCCTGTGATGGTATGAACAACCGCGCCCATGTTATGCAACTTTTTCGCAATGGGATACGCAATTGCAGAGCCCACGCCGCCGCCCACAACAGCAACCCTTTTAAGCCCCTCCACGTGGGAGGCAACGCCGAGTGGACCCACAAAATCATGGAGGCAGTCTCCCTCATTCAGTGCGTCCAGAGAGCGGGTTGTCGCACCCACTATCTGATAGATGATAGTTACAGTTCCATCCTCCCGATTAAAATCAGCAATCGTAAGCGGAATGCGCTCTCCCTCATCATCCACACGAAGGATGATAAATTGACCTGGCTCTGCCTTTTTCGCAATGAGCGGCGCACTGATTTCCATCAGGCTAACCGTAGGGTTCAGTGCCACTTTTCTTACAATTTCATACATAACCTATTTAATCCCCTGTCTATCCAAAATACTAAAAGAGAAGCTGTGATGTGGCAGCTTCTCTAGCTTTTGCGCTTGTTTTTTATTATAATATATTTTTCAATTCCTGTAAATGGTTCGTTCTAGCAATTTAACGGGTTATCACGCAAAAGTGTTCCGCTTTGTAATTCGACCTCGTGGTTAAGTGACATTGGTATAGAGTACAAACGTAGCTATAAATCTACTTGTTTTGTCGCCACATGCTCGCAAAATATGCGGTCGTGTTCTACAAATAGGACGGTTGGCTTATACTCGAGCAGCAGCTGCTCAATCTGCATTCGGGACAGGACATCGATGAAGTTGAGCGGTTCATCCCAGACATACAGATGCGCGCGTTCACAAAGGCTGGCGGCAATAAGCACCTTTTTCTTCTGCCCTGCGCTGAAGTCGGCAAGTTCCTTTTCAAACTGAATCCGCTTAAAATCGAGCTTTCTAAGTATCGCCTTAAAAAGACTTTCGTCAAGCCCTCTGTCTTTTGCATAGTCCGACAGATTGCCCGCAAGATGGTCGGTAACCTGAGAAACATAGGATACCCTCAGCTGACTGCCCTTAGTAAAGCTGCCGGTATACGTGATATCCTCTCCGCAGATTAACTTAATGATGCTTGATTTCCCCGAACCGTTTTTGCCCCACAGCGCGATACGATCTCCTTGATTCACTGTAAAGCTCACCTTGTCGCAGACCCGATTATCCCCATAAAACACCGAAACATTACTAAGCTGCAACAGCTGTGTGCTGTGATAAACGAGCGGCGACAATTTTAGCTCATCGGCAGATTCAATATTTTTTAGCAGGGTGGATTTTTCATTCAGCGCGCTCTCCTGCCTTGACTGTAGCGATTTTGCACGCTTCATCATCTTTGCGGATTTGTGACCGATGTAGCCTCTGTCTGGTCGCAATCCTGAATTTCGGGTTGCGTATTTGGTTTTTTCCACCTGCCCTGACCATTCAGAAGTACGTTTTGCAGCTTCCTTCAAGCGGCTGATATCCTTTTTTAGGCGCTCGTTTTTCTCGAGCTCAAACTCATCCTGCATCTGCTTGTTTGCCCACCAGCTCGAGAAGTTCCCCTTTTGAACCTCGATTTCCGTTTTGTTGATAGACAAGATGTGATCCACACAACAGTCTAGAAACGCGCGGTCATGCGATACCAGAATAAAGCCTTGCTTTTTTGCTAGATAGTCGGCGACTAACTCACGGGCTTTGCGGTCAAGATGATTTGTGGGTTCATCAATAAGCAAAAATCGATTCTCTTTTAAGAACAACGCCGCCAAAAGAACTTTGGTCTGTTCTCCCTTTGAAAGTGTATCAAAGGGGCGGTATAAAACATCTTCGCTTACGTCAAGCAACGTCAGCTCGCGCATCAGCTGCCAGTGCAGATAATTTGAATGGATTTCGGCGACTATGTCGATGGTATTGTTTTGCGTGTTCGTAACCGCAAACGGAAAGTACTCAAACTCTACGCTTGCGGATATTTTGCCGCTGTATTCATAGCGACCGCAGAGCAGGTTTAAAAACGTGGTTTTCCCCCTGCCGTTTCTGCCGGTAAAGCCCAGTTTCCACTGGGTATCAATCTGAAAGCTGGTGTTTTCAAATATCATATCGCTGCTGCCATCATAACCAAACGAAAGGTTCGTAACGCTGATTAAAGACATAAAAAAGCCCCCTGTATCACAAAAATATAGCTGCAAGAAAGCACCTTCTTGCAGCTCGCAGATACAGTAAGGCTATACCCTAACAAGGCATAGCATCGCTATAAAAAAGAGCCAAAAAGAATCCGCAGCCTTCTTGCAAACGCATAGCAAAGCAAAGCGAAGTCATCCGCTTAAAAACTTTAGCTATACCGTAGTTCACATGCAAGATTAGTTGCGCACCTTTTCAGCTCCAATCAATCTTTTTTACAATAATATCACTGTGTATCTCTTTAATCAAGATTTATCTATAAAGAGGTGAATCTTGTACATTATTGCACTTATTATTTGGCAAATAGCTGATAAATATCGTATGATTATTACAATTACTGTATCTTGGTTTGAGCATTTTCCTGCTATATTTCGGATGGACTGGACAATTGAAGCAGTTGCCAAATATTAAAATACTGTTATAATAAATATAGTATAAACCAAAGTGACGGCCATCATAAGGGATAGATAAAACAGGGGTGGAGGATTCCATTTGAACATTGGGCTTGATATCGGTTCCACCACGATTAAGTGCGTGGTAACCGACGAAAATGGAGCAATTACATATCGTTCATACGAGAGGCATTTCTCTCAGATTACGCAAAAAACCATCGATTTACTGCAAGCGGTGCAACGTATTCTGCCACCTCATAGCGGTGCTAGGATTGCGATATCTGGTTCCGCCGGAATGGGGCTTGCGGAGAGCTGCTCCATCCCATTTGTGCAGGAGGTTTACGCTACCCGTATCGCCGCAAACAAGCTCACCCCGGGCACGGATGTCGTAATTGAGCTTGGTGGAGAGGACGCAAAGATATTGTTCCTTTCGGGCGGTATGGAAGTGCGTATGAACGGCTCCTGCGCCGGAGGCACCGGTGCGTTTATTGACCAGATGGCGACACTGCTGAATGTGCCTCTTGAGGAGATGGATGACCTTGCGGCGCAGCACGAAAAGATATATACCATTGCGTCGCGTTGTGGCGTATTTGCAAAAAGCGACATTCAACCACTGTTAAACCAAGGCGCAAAGAGGAGCGACATCTCGGCCAGCATCTTCCACGCCGTGGTTAATCAGACCATTGCCGGTCTTGCACAGGGGCGCCCGATAACAGGCAACATTCTTTATCTGGGCGGTCCCCTTACCTTTTTGCCCCAGCTTCGCAAGAGCTTTGACGAAACGTTAAAAACCACGGGCGTATGCCCGGAGGATTCTCTTTACTATGTTGCGCTTGGCGCCGCTTTTTCCGCCGACCAAGAGGTGGATCTGGCAAACGCCATCGAGCGGCTGTCTCACTATGAAGCAGCACAGCAGTACGCTACCATGACGCCGCTGTTTCTCTCTGCCGAAGAGTACGACCATTTTACCTCGCGCCATATGCAGCACACCGTTGAGGCACTTGAGCCCACCATATATAGCGGTAACGCTTACCTGGGTATTGACGCGGGCTCTACCACCGTAAAAACCGTTGTGATTGCCGAGGACGGCAGGCTGTTATTAAGCAGCTACCGCCCCAACAGCGGAAACCCCGTCCCGCTTATCCGTGAATTTTTGCAGGAGCTGTATGAGCGTTATCCGAGCATTAAGATTGCGGGCTCTACCGTTACTGGATATGGCGAGGAGATTATAAAGAACGCGTTTTGCATCGACTTTGGTGTCGTTGAAACGGTCGCGCACTTTACCGCCGCCAAGTACTTTTTGCCTAAGGTGGAGTTTATCATCGACATCGGCGGGCAGGATATCAAGTGCTTTAAGATTAAAAACGGCACCATCGATAACATCTTTTTAAATGAAGCGTGCTCATCGGGCTGCGGCTCATTCCTGCAGACGTTTGCCAACGCACTTGGCTATTCGATAGAAGAATTTGCGCGTCTTGGGTTGTTTGCCGACCGCCCGGTTGACCTAGGCTCCCGCTGTACCGTCTTTATGAACTCCTCGGTCAAGCAGGCACAAAAGGACGGTGCTTCGATAGAGAACATCTCCGCCGGTCTTTCCATCAGTGTGGTCAAGAATGCGCTGTATAAGGTGATTCGTGCTGCAAGCGCCGCCGAGCTGGGTCGGCATATCGTGGTGCAGGGAGGAACCTTCTTAAACGACGCCGTGCTGCGTGCCTTTGAGCAAGAGCTTGGTGTCGATGTGGTGCGCCCGACGATTGCGGGGCTGATGGGCGCTTACGGTGCCGCCCTTTACGCAAAGAACCACAATGCAGACAGCGAAAAGAGCACCATCCTTTCGCTTGAGGCGCTGAAAAACTTTACACACGAGGTTCGCACGGTAAATTGCGGTTTGTGTGAAAACAACTGTCAGCTAACCATTAACACCTTTGACGCCGGAAGGCGGTTTATTAGCGGAAACCGTTGTGAGCGTCCCATTACAAAAAAAACCGCTGATAACAGCCTAAACATCTACGACTATAAGCTTAGGCTAATTCAGGAATACAAGCCCGTTTCGGGCACACGTGGTAAGATCGGCATTCCGCTCGGGCTGAATATGTTTGAGCTTCTCCCCTTTTGGCACGCCTTCTTTACCGAACTTGGGTTTGAGGTTGTACCTTCCCCGTTTTCTGACCGGGAGCTGTATCTGCTTGGGCAGAGCACCATACCGTCAGACACGGTGTGCTTCCCCGCAAAGCTATTGCATGGTCATGTGCAAAGGCTGATTGACGATGGGATCGAAACGATATTCTACCCCTGTTTGACCTACAACGTTGACGAGGGCTTGGGGGACAACCATTATAACTGTCCTGTGGTTGCGTATTACCCCGAGGTGATTACCGCCAACATGCCCGATACTGCAAAAACAACCTTCATAAAGGATTATGTTGGGATCCACCGCAGGCGCGATTTCCCAAAAAAGATGTATGCTGTTTTAAGCAGATACTTTGACGGCATTACGCCAAAAGAGGTGTCATCCGCCGCAAAGGCCGCTTATGAGGAGTATGCGCGTTTCTTTGAGCGGGTGCGCAATCAGGGCGCGCAGATTGTGGCGCAGGCGCGTAAAGAGGGTCGCCCAATTATTGTTCTTGCGGGCAGACCCTATCACATCGACCCTGAGATTAACCACGGCATTGACCGATTGATTGCGGGTTTTAATGTCGCCATCATCTCAGAGGATTGTGTGAGTTGTGATGTAAAGCGATTTAAAACAACCGTGCTAAACCAGTGGACCTACCACTCCCGCCTGTATGCGGCGGCAAAATACATTGCTACGCAACCGGATATGAATCTGGTGCAGCTTGTCTCCTTCGGCTGCGGCGTAGATGCCATTACCACCGACGAGGTGCGCGACATATTAGAGAAGGAAGGACGCATCTATACCCAGATTAAGATTGACGAGATAACAAACCTCGGCGCGGTAAAGATACGCCTGCGCAGTCTATTTGCAGCAACGCAGGAGCGGTAACGCCCAAAGCACGATTGCAACGCCTAAAATTCCGTAGGGCGAAAGGATGATTATGCCTATGGCACAACTCAAATACGATAAAACGGGGCGTCTTCTGTTTACCAAAGAGATGCGCCGCGAATATACTATTTTAATACCAATGATGGCTCCAATTCATTTTGAGCTGATAAAGAACGTTTTTGCAAACAGTGGTTACAATGTGGAGCTGCTTGAAAATACAGGACCTGAGGTTGTGCTTCAAGGGCTAAAGTACGTTCACAACGATACGTGCTACCCTGCCCTGCTTGTTATTGGGCAGATGATTGACGCGCTTTCAAGTGGCAGATACGATTTAGACCGCACCGCACTGATCATTACGCAGACGGGCGGCGGGTGCCGCGCGTCAAACTACATACACCTGTTGCGCAAGGCGCTTGTCAAGGCGGGGTACGAAAAGGTTCCTGTGGTATCACTCAACCTTTCGGGTCTTGAGAAGAACAGCGGCTTTAAGCTATCGCTGACGATGCTGCGAAAGCTGATTGTTTCGCTCGTTTACGGCGACGCGCTGATGCTTTTAAGCAATCAGGTTCGCCCATACGAGCTGCAAAGCGGTGAAAGCGACGCCCTTGTGGCACGCTGGATAGAAACCCTAACCCAGCTGTATAACCGCGGTAAGGCGCTTAGTGTGCGGGAGATGAAAACAAACCTCGACCGTATTACGGCAGACTTTGCCGCAATCCTTATCGAGAAACGTGAAATCGTAAAGGTAGGGGTGGTAGGCGAAATCTATGTGAAATACTCGAGCCTTGGCAACAATAACCTGGAGGAATTCTTAGCCCAGCAAAACTGTGAGGTCATGGTACCCGGCATCATGGGCTTTATGCTGTTTAAAACCGATAACCGCTTAGAGGACATCAAGCTCTACGGCGGCAATGCAATCAAGTACGCTGTGATAAAGGCATTTATGGACTATCTGCTTCGCATGGAGCAAGCCCTGATTGAAGCGGTTAAAAAATACCCGCAGTTTTTGCCGCCCTCCTCTTATCAGCACACCAAGTCGCTGGTGGATGGGGTAATCGGTTACGGCAGCAAGATGGGCGAAGGCTGGCTGTTGACCGCCGAGATGCTAGAACTAGTTGAGCTTGGGTACGGAAACATTGTGTGCACACAGCCGTTTGGGTGCCTGCCCAACCACATCTGCGGAAAGGGCATGATTCGCAGCATCCGCGCCATTGACGAGCGCGCCAACATCGTCCCCATCGACTACGACCCGAGCGCAACGCGTGTGAATCAGGAAAACCGCATTAAGCTGATGCTCTCGGTCGCCCGCGAGCAGCTTGGTAACAAGAATCGTGCTGCGAAACAAGACGAAAAGACGTTTGCTACCATCAGCTAACCCACATATCTAACCTACCACGGTATGTCGGACGATATTTGACAAACAATATGACGGTGGTATACTTAATGTTGATTTATTGACAAAAAGGAGAGTTCCTATGAGTGAGAATTGTACGAGCGACTGTTCCAGCTGTGGCGAGGATTGCGCATCGCGCCGAACAGACCCGAAGGATCTGCTCGAGCCCGGTCACACAATGAGTAACGTCAAGCACGTAATTGGTGTAGTAAGCGGAAAGGGCGGCGTTGGCAAGTCACTTGTTACCTCGCTGCTTGCCGTGCTGTTTAACCGAAGTGGTTACCGCACCGCTATCTTGGACGCGGACGTGACAGGACCTTCTATCCCCAAAATATTCGGGCTGAAGACCGGTGTTGAGACCAACGAGTGGGGTATGCTCCCTGCAAAAACGAAGACCGGCATTGAGATTATGTCTGTTAACCTGCTGCTTGAAAACGAGAACCTTCCCGTCGTGTGGCGCGGACCCGTTATTTCAGGCGCTGTAAAGCAGTTTTGGTCGGATGTAATATGGTCGGACGTTGATTTTATGTTTGTAGATATGCCTCCGGGAACGGGCGACGTTCCGTTGACGGTTTTTCAGGCGCTTCCGCTGAGCGGCATCGTGATTGTCACTTCGCCGCAGGAGCTTGTTTCGATGATTGTATCAAAAGCCGTTAACATGGCAAAAATGATGAATATTCCCATCCTCGGCATTGTGGAAAACATGAGTTACTTTGAATGCCCCGACTGTAAAAAACGCACCAGCGTGTTCGGCGAAAGCCATATAGAGGCGGTCGCCAAAGAAAACGACACCCGTGTGCTGGGTCAGCTGCCCATCAATCCCGATCTTGCACGTCAATGTGACCAGGGTCTGCTCGAACTGTTTGTGGGCGATTGGCTGGATAAGGCGGTAACGGACATTGAAGCAGCCGTTGCTGCGGGAGAAGACAAATAGTAATGCGCATTACGCATTGATTGAAACGGAGCAATTCCCTCGTTCGTTAGCTTTTGGGGGGATTGCTCTTGTTTCTTCTCATACTTGTAACGCGAGAAAAATATCGCCCGCAAGTGATTTTTTTGCGGTTTTAGACTTGACGAAACCACAAGGATTTTGTATAATAACATACGTTGCATCGATATGGGGGCGTAGCTCACCTGGGAGAGCGCTTGAATGGCATTCAAGAGGTAGTCGGTTCGATCCCGATCGTCTCCACCAATTAAACCGCATGATTAAGCCATCCGTCGTTATGACTGGATGGCTTAATTGTTTGCATAAACATAAAATGCGCTAATTGTGCGCCAATTAAGTCAAGACCGCTTCCATACGCTTTTATACACCTGCTGATTACTCCACAGTGTAATCCAATAACTGTTTTATTTCAGCCCAGAAAGAAGGATTTGCCTTGCATTTACATGAGCAGCTCGCTTTAGATCTGAGATCTCTTGTGGTTTTTCGCAATCTGTTACAGGATGAGGTCGTGTTACGGCTGTGCCTGCTTCTCGAAAGCGCCGAGCTGTCGCCCTCCCTGCGCGTAGCGCGCTATTCAGATTTTATGGCAAACCTTCTTCGCCATGGCGATAACCTAACCGATTACCTCAAACACAGGGTGTGCCATGACGATAACCAGTATATCCGTCTCTTTGCCCAAGGTAAACAGGCAGGTGATACTCTGCGTGCCTGTACGTATGAAGAGCTTAAAAAGCTAGAACGCATCTCGCAGCTATCGTCAAAAGACATCTGTTCTTCTCTCGGTTATGCAGGCTATCTGCCCGGATGGAAAACGAATACAGCTAGTTTTACGGCGGCGTTTGACCAAGCCTTGGGCGAGGTTCACATCCGAGGATATGGGATGTTTTCGGAGCATACCATGTTTACATTTAAGGACGGTGTATTGCATCCGATATCGTATCCCGATTCCATTCGGCTCGGTGACTTATACGGTTACGAGGCTCAGCGCGATGAAGTAATTCGCAATACCCACGCTCTTGTTTTGGGGAAGCCCGCCGCAAACACACTGCTGTACGGGGATGCGGGCACCGGTAAATCCTCCACCGTTAAGGCCTTAGTCAATGAATACGCACACAAAGGGCTTCGGTTAATAGAGCTAACCAAAAAACAGCTGCACGAGATACCCGATATCATCTCACAGCTCAGCGACAACCCGCTAAAGTTCATCCTTTTTATCGACGATCTTTCGTTTACGACCGTTGGTGATGATTTTAATACGCTTAAGGCAGTGCTGGAAGGCTCCGCATCGGCGCGTTCCGCAAACTTTGCCATCTACGCCACCAGCAACCGAAGGCACCTGATTAAGGAGCGCTTCTCCGACCGAGACGGAGATGATATCCACCGCAACGAAACAATGCAGGAGCTGTGCTCTCTTTCCGATCGCTTTGGGTTGAGCATCGGTTTTTATAAGCCGGATAAGCAGCAGTACCTAAATCTTGTGCTCGCACTCAAAAACCGCCATGTAATTGAGATTGAGGACGCTGTGCTATTCTTGGAGGCGGAACGCTTTGCCACCATGCGCGGTGGGCGATCGCCCCGTGCCGCGACGCAGTTTATCGCGCAGCTAATCAATGAGTAACACCATACGAAATACGAAATGCCCGCTTAGTCAAGCCGACTATTCGGGCATTTTCTTTATTCATTTGACCGGGAACACCACAGTAAGCAGCATCTTGAACCTGCTTTTTGCGGCAACCGCATGGGGAATATCCGCAGGCATCACGATGGTTTGTCCCGCTGTTACCTCATGCAGGGTTTCGCCGATGGTGATAAGCGCCGTACCCTCCATCACTGTTACCATTGCGTCCCCTGTTGATGCGTGGCTGCTGATCTCTTCGCCCTCGTCAAATGAAAACAGCGTGATGCTTACGGCCCCGTTTTGAACCAGTGTTCTGCTTACTACCTGCCCCGACTGATAAGCAACCAGATCGCACAGGTAAAGACCCTTCTCAAAATCAATATTCTTTAGGTGATGGGTACTCATTGTTATCCTCCTTTTGTCTTATGTTGTATCCAGTATTTTTTGCATCCATAAAATTATGATGTTCCACGAAACATCGGTTATACTTAACAACCTAGTTTAACTATATCATAAGCTTGCTCACAATACGCTCTGCTCTTTGCTTATAGGTATGCTTTTGCGCCGCCTCAAGCCCACTCGCGCGAATCGCATTGTATTTGTCTGTGTTCTTTTTATAAAACTCTACAATTTCAATCGTTTGTGCGGCAGAAGAGGATGCCTCAAAATCTTTACCCGCAACAAACAGTTCCTTTATCGCGGCGTTATCGGCTGAGAGCAAAAATCCGCCGGAACCCAAGATTTCAAAGGTTCTCTTTGTTACTGTGTGCATATGGTTTTGTGTTGCTAAATTGATAAACGCCCCGCTGTAAAGCTTGTAGGTATCAAAGTAGCGGAGGTAATCATGAAACATCTCACCCGGTACATCAACGCCAAACAAAATACGCAGCAAATTGCGATAACGGTTCGCCTCACCGTAAAAATCAATTTTGTAGCCCGCTTCCAATAGTGGACGCACAAGATAACCGAGTGACGTGAACCGATAATGCTCCGGACAATGCCTTACTATTTCCACATAGGCATGACCGAGTAACGATATCTGACCATCATATTCATTCGGAAGGCTATCCGAATGGTGTCGCAGCGGGCTAAACGCATAGTCCAGCCGATGGGCGACTATCCCTTTGTTCTTTATCAACTCCAGCATCTCAGGGCACATCGTAAAAACCATATCTGGCATTGACATGTAGATTACATCCATCTCTATACCGTCACCTGACGTGGATGTATAGTATTTGCTGGATATTCCGTCGGTATCCCAATGGACATACTTCATATCGGGTGTTTTGTGCCTTGCAAGATATCCAAGCACACTCCGCTTGAATTCTAGTGGTGCCCCCAACGTTATAAACAAATTTGGAGACAGCCTCGCTAATATATCATCCATGTCCTGCTCTGAGGATGGCGATACCACATATGCCTCCCACCCAATCTGCTCAAACCCCCATGCAAGGTCGTGTGAAAAGAGGGAATTGCCGTAAATTACTGCCTTCACTGGCTTAACACCTCATACAATACAACTTTATCTCATCCATTGCCATTGTGCCTCGCTAAAGGATGAAGGCACGACTGACATTAACCACAATTCATTGTATGAGTGCCCTCTACCTTCGGACACAATGCTGTTTTATCGTTACAGACATCCAAAGCTACGGCAATACATCTTTACCACATCTCGAAGATCGGGTGTAACAGAGGTATTTTGAGTATTTCTTGTTTTAACTGCACCATCGGCATACTGCTCAATCTCATTGACAGTAATCTTTTCCTTATCACCGAGCACCGATACCAGCAAATCCTCAAATTCATCCACCGAGGAAAGATTCATGCAAGAGAGTATCTGCCCAACCCTTTTCGGGTTGCTTTCGCTCACAAAATCAAGAAAGGCACTAAGCAGCAGACCGTTTGCGCGACCGTGGTCGATGCCTTTGAAATAGGTCAGCGGGTACCCCATGGAATGAACAATACTTGTGCCGGTTTGTGCAATGACAACACCAGCCAGCATCGACGCATATAAAAGCCTTTCGCGCACCTCAAACGAAAGCTCCCCTGACCGAAGTGCTTCAAAGCAGGATACAATCTCCTTAATGCTCTCGAGGGCAAAGACATCACTCATCGGATTGGAACGAACCGTAAGCATGCCTTCCACCGAATGGGAGAGCGCGTCAACCGCCGTATTGATGGTAGAGGCAAGCGGCAACGCCAAGGTGTAGGAGGCGTCTAAGAACGCAACTTTCGGATAAATAAGCGGTGAGGAGATGCTCATCTTGGTCTGTGCCTTGTGGTTGGTCAGCACTGAATACGGGGTAACCTCAGAGCCGGTTCCGGCAGTGGTGGGGACAAATGCCATAGGCAGCACGCGGTCTTCGTAGCTTCCCGAAAACAACTGCTCCTCGGAGATATCCTGACAGCTTAGCAACGCGATTGCCTTTGCGGCATCCATCGGTGAGCCACCGCCGATGGCGATAACAAAATCGACGCCCTGCTCCCTTGCGTACCGCGCGCCCTCATACACACATTCAATGGTGGGGTTTGCCATCACCTTATCATACACCGCATATTCCCTGCCCTGTGCGGTAAGCACTGCTGTAATATCATCCAGCGCACCACATTTTTTTGCGGAGCTTGCCCCAGTGACAATCAACGCCTTGCTACCCAAACCGGCAAGCATCGATGCGTTTTCTTTGATGCAATTCTTTCCTACAATTACCTTAGTCGGCATATGAAACAGTACCTTCATTGCTGTAATCCTCTTTTCTTGCTGTGATGTATTCACTATTATGCGTATTGAAGAAGGTTTTTCTTCAAAAAAGCTTGCTTACAGCGTATTACGAAACCCGGCAGTTGTCAACCGCTTTGGCGGTGAAAACCGCCAGTCGATGCAAATCGCTTATTACGCGAGAAAAACTGCCCGCTTGCGGACAGTTTTTGGATGTCGATACTATTCAGGTGTATGGTTATCTGTTTGTTTCGTTTATCCCATCTGCTGGTTTTGAAACTTTGTCTTGGTCTGCTGCACCTTAGCTTGATCGGCAGCCTCAGTTTGGTACCATCCGCGCTGTTTCATCTCGTTAAAAAGGTCAAACTGAATCTGGTGCTCCGCCTCGAGGAGAGACATCATTGCGTCTCGTAGCTGGGGGTGCTCGCATTCATTTGAATAGGAGTTGTATCCATCGGTTATAAACTTTTGTGAGGACAATGCGTCGGTAATCATGTCCTTATCTTGAAATACACTGCCGCTTCCCATCATTGCTTTTTTCCTCCTTATCGTTAATTCAGATAAGTCATCAGCGTGTTGTAATGATTCTGATGCTCTGATGCGATCTGCTCGCATTTTGCCTTTAACTGTGCGTCTGACATCTGCTGCGCATACATGCGGTACTTTTTAACCAGAACCTGTTCCTGCGAAAGCTGATCGCCAAGGGCGGAAAGCTCTTTGGACGTAAGGTCTGCCATACTATCACTCCTAATTCTTTTAAACCTATAATACCCTGTCGCCACACAATAGCCGATATTATTGTTTGCAGGCAAATAAAACATTATGCCTGCTTCCTAATCAAAATACTGCTCATGCAAACGTGATATAGGTTGAGAACAAAGAGTGTTGTAAGAAGTATAAAAAACAGGAATGAACGAATACTATTTTTGCATCAATCTATTGCAATTTTCCACTTGTTTCGGAAAAGAGGTGAGAAAAACGATGGCAAAAAGGGATGACAGAAAAAACGGCGCGCAAAACAAATCTCAGAACAATAACCAGAACGTGCAGCAGAATAACCTGAATAATCAGAACAATCAAAACAGCCAGAACAACCAGAACAATCAGAACAAAATGAACAATATAAAAAACGACAGATAGACACGCCATGAGTATTCCGGTTTTATGTAGGCAATACAAAAGGCATACGAACCAGAGGGGTTCCCCCTCTGTCCGTATGCCTTCTTCTTTACCTGTTTACATCAGTTCGGCTACGAACCGAACACTTCGTTGTAGTTAATATAGCGCCATTCAATCGTATCGCCCTGAGATATCTTTTGCTCCTTGGCTCCAACCATAGCAATCTCTGTGTTAATATACAGAAGCCATCCGTCTGTCTCGGTGCTGGGTAGGTCCGCGATCTCCGTTACAAAGCCGTCTGTCTCCTTGATGGTGACCCCTCCCTTGGCAACTGCCACAGTCGTGGCGTCCATGGCCGTAGGCTCCTCCTTGGTGTTTACCGTTACCGTTTGATTGAAAATTGATTCGCCCTCTGGTCCGGTAATCTGCACCGTGACATCGATACCCTTTGCACTGCATCCCGCAAGCAGCAGCAACGAAACCGCGAGAGTGAGCGCAAGCACTTTGACCCAGTTTGCTCTTTTCATGTTAAACTTCCTTTCTATTGCCCTGCCGTTTCGTTTTTGTTGCTGCGGCAGGGATTCTATTCAAAGCTGCCCCATTGATGGTGCAGCATGAATGCGCCATATGGTTTTACCTTCATCGTTTTATTTCAATGCGATACAAAAGCCGACGCGTGTTACTGCGCCGGCTTTATAAAACAAAAAGCTCGATTACTCGCCGAATACCTTCCTGTAGTCCTCCTGGAACTTTACGATACCGATATCGGTCAGGGGGTGCTTGGTCATCTGCTCAATAACAGAATAAGGAACGGTAGAGATATCAGCACCCGCAAGAGCGCAATCGGTCACATGAATGGGGTTGCGGATAGATGCCGCGATAATCTCCGACTCGATGCCGTGAACCGAAAACATCTCGCTGATGGTACGAATGAGGTCAATACCAGGCTGAGAGATATCATCCAATCTGCCAAGGAAGGGGCTGACGAACGCAGCGCCTGCACGGGCAGCCAGAAGCGCCTGGTTCGCGCTGAATATCAAGGTGACATTTACCTTAATGCCCTCGCTTGCGAGCACCTTGGTCGCCTTAAGGCCTTCCACCGTCATGGGAATCTTAACAACCATGTTGGGATGGAGCTTTGCAATCTCGCGACCTTCGGTAATCATGCCCTCGGCATCTACTGTAGTCGCCTTTACCTCGCCGGAGATAGGACCGTCCACCAATGTGGTAATCTCTTTAATTACGTCTACAAGGTCTCTGCCCTCTTTTGCAATCAGGCTGGGGTTGGTGGTAACACCACAGATAACACCCAGATCGTTGGCTTTTTTAATGTCTGCAACGTTTGCCGTGTCAATAAACAGCTTCAATTTACTTCATCCTTTCATTTTCACGCTTCGATTGGTTATTCCCAAACATACACACAACGCAGGTGTTGTTTTGGCAGTTGTTAGATATGCTTCCCATTTATTATGCCCGGTAAAAAGCATAGCCCTCTATAAACCGCGGATACCTTTTCCAGTAACAAATTATAGCATAGCAACAGGAAAAACTCAATCGCTTTAAACACAATAACCGAAAATTTTCGGTATCTATACGCAGGTTACTTTATCAAGATCTTTTCTCAGACGCTTGATGATTCGCTTTTCCAGCCGCGAGATATAGGACTGGGATATTCCTATCATGTCCGCGACCTCTTTTTGTGTGCGCTCTATGCCGTCGCTTAACCCAAAGCGCATCTGCATGATGATACGCTCCCGGTCGGAGAGGCGGTCTATTGCCTCGTGCAACAAGGTTTTCTCCACATCCTGCTCGATGTGACGACTGATGTAGTCACTGTCGGTACCCAGCACATCAGAAAGCAGCAACTCGTTGCCGTCCCAATCGATATTGAGCGGCTCATCAATGGAAAGGTCGTTTTTATACTGGCTGCTCTTGCGCAAAAACATGAGTATCTCGTTTTCTATACAACGGGAGGCATATGTAGCAAGCTTTATCCCCTTATCAGGGCAAAAGGTGTTTACTGCCTTAATTAGCCCAATGGTGCCAATCGAGATCAGATCCTCTACCCCCACACCGGTGGATTCAAACTTGCGGGAGATATAGACCACAAGGCGCAGGTTATGCACAATCAAGGTCTGGCGTGCATTGTCTTCATCCGTTTCAAGCTTTTTGAAGATGATTATCTCTTCGTCAAGGCTCAGCGGCGGCGGAAGGGTCTCTGGTCCGTTGATGTAGTGAAGAGGGTCGCACAGACCGAGGCGAATGAGCAGTCTCAACACCCCGTACCGTATTGATGACACTGCCGTCGCTTTAATTTTCATAACACCGTGCACTCCGTTTCTCTGTTGAAAGTTCTATAATCTGAGGATTTAGAATACAAGAATAATCTAGGCGTGTCGTTCGTTTTTGCGCTATGCCGACATAAACCGTATTGCAATATCGCCGACATTCGCCGTGTTCCAGCATAAAGCTGTCCGGTCTTATGGCAAAAAGCATCCCCTCGCCCGACACATCGTGGTAGGGGATGACACGAACAGATGAGGCAAACTCACTCGCACTGAGCGCCTGCATCGCGCCTGCGGCGTCGGTGCGCAGAATAATCTCACTTAGCTTTGCCGGCAGCAAATCGCGGATATCCGCAGCACCGCACACTGCCACAGGATACTGAGAAAACGCCTCTTTCAGGCTGTTGCCTGTATCCACAACTGCATCTAGCGTTACCGCCCTGCCGCCGTACTGCACTGTTACACGATAGTTTAAGCTGCTCGGTGCACGCCGCTTCGCGATATAATGAACTAGTGTCATGCCAAGGTAAGCAATGATTGTATAGATTACAAGCTGTAATACCGAGATATCAAAATAAACCGTGCTGTTGTTAACAAGCATCCCGTTAGGGCTTGTAAGAAAATAGAGCGCGGAAAAAATTCCGCCAAACAAAAAAGTGCTAACCATAAACACACAATAGGCTCGCACAAACAACCTTTTATTTTTTATTCCGAACGCGGCAAGGGCAATGGATAGCCCGAATGCCGCCTTTAGCAACAGGTCAAGGGGCAGAATAATCCGAGGCGCAAAGATAATAAGCGAATAGAAGCTACCAAGCAATGACGCTAGCAGAAGCCGTAGACGTTTAGCGGGCGCAGGCGTAAGCCTCGCAGTCAAAAGCAGCAAGAAATAGTTGACAAGCAGGTTAACTGCGAGTAAAACATCTATGTACACAACCTGCCCGCGCACCCGCAACCCCACCTTTTATAATCCATTATATAGGGACGCGTCCTTTAATTTTGTCACATTATATGCGGACATCTTGCCGAAAATACAAGGTTTTATGCTGCTTATCCATTTTGTGCATGTCCTAAACAGAAAAAACAGGGTGAGTGTTACACCTGTCTGTTTACAAGTATAATGGATACCGATAAATAGATTGCCTAATAACAAAACAACCCGCTGAAAGAGGATTTCTCTCAGCGAGCTGAAGGTATTTCATCGTATTATTTTACATTTTATCTTCTTACTTTTATTACTTTTCTTCTGTAGTTTTGCAATGTATTTATCCGCCCAACCTCGATGCTCTGCATACCCCTGTTCATACAATTCTGGGCTAATTAGCGTTTCTATGTGTTCTGGTTCAACAATGGGGATTTTTTCGAAGAATTCACATCCGCGCATCGCGCGATCGATACAGCCCGTAAATAATGCACTTGGCATTTTACTCAGAGCGAATTGTTTGGATATTTTTGTCCATTTAAAATATTTACCGTCAAAAACAACATAATTGTTGTAGATTAAACGATTAAGGGCTGTATTGAACTGTTCCCAGGTCAGATGATCCCGAAAAATATAATCAATCGAGCCAAAGCTATTGCAGAGATCTTTCTCCGTTTGCTTGTATTCAAGGCAAGAAAAAACCACAAAATCAGAATACTGATAATACTCCATGAATAATTCTTCACCACCCTATAAACAACTTGGTTGTTTTTGTTTGCCCTGCATTAATTATTCATTTTGCATCCGCCATGATCGGTTCATGCCTGAACATGGCGGATACGAGCATATTCTTTAGCGCATCAAAATACTGCCATAGCACCGTGAAACTAGTTCTTGTTCTCGCTCTCCTGCCTAATCTGCACGCGGCGAATCTTGCCGCTGATGGTTTTGGGCAGCTCGGGTACAAACTCTAGGATGCGCGGGTATTTGTACGGAGCGGTCTGGTTTTTCACATACTCCTGCAGCTCCTTGGCGAGGGCGTCGGATGGTGTATAGCTCTTAGTCAGCACCACGGTAGCCCTTACCACCTGACCGCGCACGGGGTCGGGCGCGCCGGTTACGGCACACTCCAGCACGGCGGGATGCTCCATCAACACGCTTTCAATCTCAAACGGACCGATGCGGTAGCCGGAAGACTTGATTAGGTCGTCGGTGCGCCCCACATACCACAGGTAGCCGTCTTCATCTCGCCATGCGGTGTCCCCGGTGTGATACAATCCGTCATGCCATGCCTCACTGGTGAGCGTTTCGTTGCGGTAATACCCCATAAACAAACCGACCTGCTTTGCGTCGGTGGTGCGCACCACAATCTCGCCCACTTCGCCGGTAGTCACGGTGTTGCCCTGATCATCCACCAAATCCATGTCGTAAAGCGGAGAGGGCTTGCCCATCGAGCCGGGCTTGGGCTCGGTGCCGAACAGGTTTGCCACAAGCAGGGTGGTCTCGGTCTGCCCAAAGCCTTCCATCAGCTTAAGACCGGTGTACTCCATAAAACGGTTGTACACCTCGGGGTTCAATGCTTCGCCCGCCACGGTGGCATACTTGAGCGCACTTAAGTCGTACCCTTCCATCCCCTCTTTGATAAAGAAGCGGTAGATGGTAGGCGGTGCACAGAATGAGGTAACACGGTATTTTTCCAGCTTATCAAGCAGGTTCGCCGCCACAAAGCGGTCAAAATCATACACAAATACCGTAGCACCCAAAAACCACTGACCATACAGCTTGCCCCATGCCGCCTTGCCCCAACCGGTCTCCGATACGGTCAGATGCAACCCGCCATAGGGAATGTTTTGCCAATGCTTTGCAGTAATAATATGCCCGATGGCGTAAGAGTTGTCGTGAATAACCATCTTGGGGTAGCCCGTCGTGCCAGAGGTAAAGTACAGAAGCATCGGGTCGGTAACATACGTCTCTGGCTTTTCAAAAACGCCGTCCGAGGATAAAATCGCCTCGTCAAGATCGATAAAGCCCGCCTTGTTACCCCTAACCATGTAAAGCGTTTTCACCTCAGGGCATTCCTTGCATGACTCAAGCACCTGGTCGGATACATCCCCGTCGTGGGTGCATACCACAGCCGTCACACCCGCTGCATCAAAGCGGTACACCAGATCCTTTTTTGTCAAAAGGTTGGTTGCGGGAATTACGACAGCGCCCAGCTTCATCAGCGCGGTAACCACATACCAAAATTGATAATGCCGCTTTAAAATCAGCATAACGCGGTCGCCCTTTTTAATGCCGTCGCGGGCGAATACCGCTGCGGCGCGGTCGCTGTAATCCTTAAGCTCAGAGAACGTAAAGACCCGTTCCTCTCCCTGCTCGTTGCACCACAACAGTGCGCGGAGGTCGGGCTCGTTTTTAGCAAACTCGTCTACGACATCGTATGCAAAGTTAAAGTGTTCGGGGCAGATGGGCTCGAATTTTGTCAGCACACCGTTCTCGTCGAAGGTTTCCTTGCAAAAGCTTTTATAGTAATGTTCCATTGCTATCCATTCCTTTCCTGTGACCGCAAGACGGCTCAGCCCTTGTCTTGGGTGTTCTTGTGATCCTTAAGCACTACCGCCAAAAAGGTGCAGTCGCTGCCGCCCGTCGCAATCATCCCGTGACCGTGACCGGAGTTGTAGTAGATGGCGTCTCCCGCCTCTAGATATTCGATATGACCTTCCATCGCGACCTTGAGCTTGCCTTGCAGCACAAAGTCAAACTCCTGCCCCTCGTGGTAACTCAGGTGCATCGGTTTATCCTGCTCTTCTTGACTAAAAGGAGCGGTAACAAGAAAGGGTTCTGCAATCTTGTTCTTTAACAGGGGTGCTAGGTGCTGGTAGGTAAAGCCCTGACGACGCTGAATAGGCAGACCTTTATCCTTTCTGACTACGGTGTAGAACGAAAGGCGCGGGTTTTCTCCCGTCAAAAGCTCTACAATATCAACCCCAAACCGCTCGGCGCATTTGAACAGAAAGGTAAACGAAAAATCCGCCTTCCCGCTCTCAAGCAGGATATACTCCTCTACAGTTACGTCGGTGACCTTTGCAAGCTCTTCCACAGAAAGCTCAAGTATCTCACGCAGGGTACGAATTCGCTCGGCAATCTCAATAATCCTAGGCTCCATTGAATAATCCTCCCCGGTTATTTATTATAGGCGACATCAGGGTTACATCAGTTTAAGTAGTTTACATAACGTCAAGCATCTTACCCATATGAAATAAGGTTTGACTAGATGATACACGCTTTTTCTGAGATATCGGATAAAAACAAAAGACCCGTCCCAATCCTTAACGGAATTGGGACGAGCCGATTACTTTAGCCCGCGGTACCACCCAAAATAGTGCTGATACACCACTTAGCGAGATTCTGACAAACCTCCGACCTTAACGCAGTCATACGGGAGCACGCTACTAACCCAGCATGAAGGGCGTTGACGTTCCGGCTCGGGAGTGATAAGGTATGCTGCCCATGCAATGCCGACTTACACCCGCCGTCGACTCTCTATAATTGCATTTGGGTTACCCGTCTCCGTCACAGCCATTTGGCTATACTATTAAAATAATAATAATTGCTTATTGTTAAATTGTCAAGATGATTTTTTAGCGATGAAAAGCAGTGAAGCAATATCCTTTGGGGTTTCGGCGATATCATCCGCGCCTGCTGCGACAAGCTCCGCCTTACCACGAAATCCCCACGCGGCGCCTATCGAACGGATGCCGGCATTTTTAGCAGTCATAATATCAATATCAGAGTCGCCTATATATACACAATCTTGTTTGGAAACGCTCAGGCGTTCTATGCACTGCAGCACGCCGTCAGGGCTTGGTTTTTTTGGCAGGTCATCGGAGGCTCCGATGATAATATCAAAAAACTTTGTGCCGAATATTCCCGAGATGAGCTCTGTCGAAAAGGCATGCGGCTTGTTGGACACCACACAGGTGCGGATATTGCCGAGCTTCAGTACCCGCAGAACCGATTCTATACCGTCATAGGGCTTCGTCAGGTCCAAAAAATGCTTGGCGTAATGCTCCGAAAAAGCTCTTTTCACCGCCTGCTTTTGCTCGGGTGACACGTCGACAGAGATGGCGCGCCGGATGAGCTTATCCACTCCATTCCCAACAAAATAGCGGTAGGTCTGAACGTCATGGCCGTCATAGCCGTACTGCGCGAGCGCATGGTTACAGCTTGCCGCAAGGTCGTCAAGAGTGTTGAGTAGTGTCCCGTCCAAATCAAAGATACAGCATCGAACCACTGACCTAGCTCCTTTCACGATACTGCCCCAAAACGGCAATATCACATCTCCTTTACCCGTACTTTACTATCTTACATCCTACCTTAAACAAAAATCAAGAGCTATAAAAAAACGAGGGCAGGTTTTCTTTTCCTGCCCTCTGGTACCAATTTGAAACAAAGCTATTTGATTGTAATATTGCCCATGTTAATCTTCAGGTTGATTTGGCATGCCCCGTCAAGATATTCCAGTGTACCTTTTCGTGAAATAAAATTATTGGAGTCGTTACCGGATGAAAACATGCTGGTTTTACCGTCAAACCGGTTTAAGAAGCTTCCCATATCCGATTCGTAGTTTAGGGTAAACCCGATATCCTTGGAGAGCTTAAGGTCAATGTTACCCATATCTACCTCTCCGTCAATCTTGTCGGTAAACAGGCTGTCGCCCGTCATGGAAGCGTTGCCCGCATTGACCGATACGTTGAGTGTTTTACCCTTGACATCACGCAGGTCGACGTTCCCGGCATCTACATCGATCTCCATATCTGTTACGCTTGCGGTTTTTACGTCGACATTGCCCGCGTCGCAGGAGATGGTGATTTTATCTGCTGTTGCGTTTTTGATTGTTGTATTGCCGGCATTGAGCTTGAGCCCCAACTCAGCGGAGACGGCGTCTTGTATGGTCAGGTCGCCCGCATTGAGTGTTACTAAAATCTTGTCGTACTGCTTTTGCGGCAGCTTGATATAGACTTTGGTGCGGTTAATGCCCGATACACCGGAGATGCTATCGTACATATACTTTGACTCAATCTGGGCGGTATCCCCGCTTACATCCGCTTTTAATGTTCGTCTTGTGGTAAGATTATACGTCTCAACCGTAACGGTTGCCGTATTGCCTGATACCGGCGTAATCTCAACCCGGGCAGCGTCCACTTTAATATCAACACGCTTTACATTTGTCATGTCAAGGGTTTTTGATGTGGAATCGTCGGCAACAAAGTTTGCATTATCATTATCCCAATCCCAGAATGCTCGGTCGATAACTTGACCGACATCCATACCTACAATATGGACGTCTTCATTGATGAGCTTGCCGATCTGTCCTGCCGCAACGGGAACCCCAATGGCAACAGCCGCCACACCAAAGCCAATGACACACAACAACGAGCACATCGTGACAATAGCGACTATAACAATAGCCTTTTTCATTGTACAGATACCCCCTTTTCCTGCCTATACTTACGATACAAATACATACACAACCATGTAACGGCAAGCAGTATCAGCAGCGACAGCGCCATCAGGAATATCCCGACAGATACAAGCAACGCCGCTACAACCCACGAACCGACAACCGCACCCGCCGCAAAGCCGGAGGCAAAGACCGCCCCGCCGCTGATTAACACGGGAACAATAGAAGCATATACAAACACCGTAAAAATCACCGCAAGAATAAATAAGACAAGGTAGGTTGATTGGTTGCTGTTTCTTACACCGGGGGTGATGGGTGCCGTATAAGACGCACCCTGATAGGCACCGGCGGTGGCTGCCACGGGTGGAACCGTTCCTGCGTACACCCTAGACGCACTGCCTAACACATACTGCTCCGCATTTTTAACTGGGTCTCCCAAATCCTCGCAGATCTCTTCTTCCGTTTTACCTTTTGCAAGACCTACGGAAAAATGCTCCTCAAAATCTAGGATGATTTCTACCTTTTCGTTTTCCGGCAAACCTGCAAGATGTGAATTGAGTAATGCCAGGTAATCATTCTTTCTCATGTTCAAGACCCCCAATCACCTTGATAACTTGTTTGGTAAATTCGGACCATTCCTTATACTGCTCTTTTTGTGTGTCAACGCCCTTTTGGGTGAGCTTGTAATATTTACGCGGAGGACCCTCGCTGGAGTCCTTGATGTAAACCTCAAAATATCCTTCGTTCTTCAGTCTGCGTAGCAGCGGGTAGATGGTTCCCTCCGCAACGGGAATATCTCGACTGATTGCCTCGGCGAGTTCGTAACCGTACTTATCTCCCTGCCGTAGCAATGAAAGTACGCACAGTTCCAAAACGCCTTTTTTGTACTGAACGTTCATATAACGACGCTCCTTTCCGATTGGCTTCGCAAAGTTAGTATATTACTCTGTACTGAATATTGTCACACTCCTTGCTGCTGTCTCTTGTCTGACTGCATTATATCACAAGCTACTGTGCATTGCAATATACTGTTTAAAAATTAGTACCTTGCATAATTCTTTATGTAAGGTACTACCCTGTTTATTCCATTATGCACAAGTTAAGGAGTGGTTGGCGGCGTTTGATAGCTGTCGGTCTTGGTGCTGAGCCCTTTTTTGGCTAAGCGGGCATTAAAATACTCCTTGGTAAGCGAATACAACACCGCGAACACCGGCACACCGATAAACATGCCAAGGACGCCAAATAATCCGCCTCCCACAACAACCGCAAACATAACCCAGATTGGGGACAAGCCGGTACTCTCTCCCAGTATTTTGGGTCCAAGAATGTTGCCGTCAAACTGTTGTAAAACAAAAACAAATATCGCAAAGCCAATACCCTTCATTGGGTCAAATAAAAGAATGAGAATTGCAGAAGGGATTGCCCCGATAAACGGCCCAAAGTATGGGATTAGGTTGGTAATGCCGACGATAACCGAAACCAGCAAGGCAAACGGAAAACGAAAGATCAGCATGCCTATGTAGCACAAAACGCCGATAATCAGCGAATCGATGATCTTGCCGGATATAAAGCCGCTGAAGATGCGGTTGCTTTTTCGCGTAATCTCAATGGTTCTTATTGCAAACGCATCATTAAACAGTGCAAACATTAGCTTCTTTGTCTTTGCAAAGATGCGTTCTTTGGATGCGAGAACATAGATAGACACTACGACCCCAATAACCAGATTCAGCAGCACAGTAGTAAACGATTTGGTTATTCCATAAACATAAGGCAGTGCCATGGCGATAAGTTCGGACGATTTATCAAGAAGACCATCCAGATATCCAAAGATCGACTGCATCTGCTGGTCGGCTACGGTTTCTGTTAACCCAACCGAAAGCATCAGGTTGCGAACCCCTGTGATGGCGTTATCGTAATAACCCGATATATTAACACTGATTGTTTTTAGGTTGGATGCCACCTGAGGCAGAATAAACATAATTGTTGCGGTTAAGACAAGAGTTGCAATACAATAGGTTGTCACTATGGACAAGGCACGGCGGAGCTTGGGATGGGGTTTCTTTTTATCCGTAAACGCAAACACCCGTTTTTCTAGCCAACGGCAAAGGGGGTTAAGCAAATACGCAATGGCAAAACCATACGCAAACGGAATCAACAGCCCGGTGACCTTGTTAACAAAGGACATCGTAATCTCCATACGGCTGATGATTAGGTAAAACAGGATGCCGCCGCAGATAACCAAAAGCGCATAGATTGCGATGGTGGTGTAGGTTTTATTCCATTGTATCTTCATATTGTTTTCCGCACCCTTCTATGTTTTTATGATAACCCATACGGTTTTTATCTCACTCCTATTTGGAGGTGTGTTCGCTGTCCGATGTTGATACACTAACGATGCGATAAAACTCCCGCCAATAAGACTTTTTCTCAAAATCGAAATAATCCCGGTAGGGTTTTCCCTCGTCATAATCCCACACCGTAATCTTGAGCGGGGTCACCTCGTAAACCCGCTCGTTATCAAGCTGAGAATAGGCTTGATACGAGCCCGCAAAATGCCTTTGAAACAAATCAGCAAAAAACTTGTTTTGGGTGTCGCAGGGGTGCCCGACTTCACGGCAGGTTCCTTCAATTTGATAGTTGCTATAGCAAACGGCAACTTTTGGGTTGGCTGCAAGCTGTCCTGCCTTTGTCAGCGTAAGCTCTGTTTGGAAGTAAAACTTCTTATCGCAGATAACAAAGCTCATGGTTCTTGCGGTAACGTGGTCGTTTTTACTTGTTGCGAGAACCATAAACCTGTGGTCTCCGAGTGTCTCGAACAAGCGTTCTACCTTTTTGGCAAACGTAACGCATTCCCCCATGTGCTATATTTTAGCTTTAATTTAGTGCTACTGTCCATACACCATCTTGGCAACGGCTACCGCCTCGTTTGCGTCCTTTGCATAATAATCGGAGCCCATCTTTGCGGCGTATTCCGGCGTAAGAACCGCACCGCCCACACAGATTTTACAGTCGACGCCCTCCTGCTTTAAGAGTGTGATGGTCTCCTCCATGCTTTTGATGGTGGTAGTCATTAAAGCACTTAGTCCGACAAGCTTTGCACCGCTTTCCTTCGCCGCACGCACCACCGCTTCGGGGGCAACGTCCCTGCCAAGGTCAATGATTCGATAGCCGTAGTTTTCAAGCACAACCTTGACGATGTTCTTACCGATATCGTGAATATCTCCCTTTACAGTACAGAGCACCACGGGCATGTCTTTTCTCCGCTCGCCCTTTGGCATGGCTTCGTTTACCAGCTCGAACGCCACCTTGGCAGTCTCTGCCGCCGAGATGAGCTGCGGCAAAAACAACGTGCCTGCCTCGTACTGGGCTCCTACCTCGTCAAGCGCGGGAATCAGATGGTCACTTACCACCTCAAGCGGGGAACACGCCAGCAAGAGCGCGCGCGCCTTATCGCGGCACTGGTCTTTTAGCCCCTTTTTAATGTAGTACGCGATGGGCAGCTCTTCGTTGTTCTGGGGTGTCGCTGCTTGGGGCGCAGTAACCTTTTCGGCAGCGAAACGCTGTACATAACGCTCGCTGTTTCGGTCGATACCAAGCAGCACCTCGGCGGCATATACCACATCCATCATCGAGCGGATGTTCGGGTTAATAATGGGTAAGCTTAACCCGTTTTGCAGCGCCATGGTTAAAAACGAGCGGTTGACAAGCTCCCGTTCGGGTAAACCGAACGAGATATTGGAAACACCCAGTACCGTTTTTACCTTTAGCTCCTCACTCACCAGCTTAACGGCGCGCAGGGTTTCTGCGGCGTTCTCCTGCTGCGCGCTGACGGTAAGGGTCAGGCAGTCGACATACACATCCTCGCGTGGGATGCCATGCTCCTGTGCGCGTGTAAGAATACGCCGTGCTATCGCAACGCGTTTCTCTGCGGCATCCGGGATGCCGTCTTCATCCAATGTCAGCCCGACAACAGCCGCGCCGTATTTTTTAACGACAGGCAGAATGCCTGCAAGCACCTTCTCGTCCCCGTTGACCGAGTTCACAATTGCCTTTCCGTTGTATATACGAAGTGCAGCCTCAATGGCGATGGGGTCGGAGGAATCGATCTGAAGCGGCAGGTCGGTAACGCTCTGGATTGCCTTTACAACAGACACCAGCGTTTCGGGCTCGTTGATGTCGGGGATGCCGACATTGACGTCGAGGATATCCGCGCCTGCATCCGCCTGCTCGATAGCCTGACGGAGGATGTAGTCGATGTTTTGGTCAATCAACGCCTGCTTAAACAACTTCTTTCCTGTGGGATTGATGCGCTCGCCAATGACGCGCACGCGGTCAATCTCCACCATCTTCGAGCCGGAGCACACAGCATAGCGTCGCACAGGCTCTCTTTTAACCGCCTTAAGCCCTTTTACCGCCCGCTTCACCGCCGATATATACCGCACATCGGTACCGCAGCATCCGCCGACCATCGTCACCCCAAAGCCGATATACTCTACAATCGTCTGGGCAAACTGCTCCGGCTCCACGGCATAGTACGAGCTGTCGGGGGATGGCAGCCCTGCGTTGGGCTTTACCACTACGGGAAGATTCGTGTACTTCACGAGCTCCCGCGCAATGGGTAGGATTTCTACTGGACCAAGGGAACAGTTAATGCCTATGGCATCGGCGCCCAGACCTTCCAACGTCAGCGCCATTGCCCTGTAATCGCAGCCGGTAAATGTGCGCATATTCGGCTCAAAGCTCATGGTGCAGATAACGGGCAGCGCACAATTTTCTTTTGCAGCAAGTAGCGCCGCCTTGCACTCGTACAGGTCGGTCATCGTTTCGATAACGACAAGGTCCGCCCCTGCCGCGGCACCCACCTTGACCTGCTCGGCAAATAGACGGTATGCCTCCTCAAAGCGCATGGGACCCATCGGTTCAATCAGCTCTCCAATGGGACCGATGTCCAGCGCGACGTACGCGCCATACGCGTCCGCCTCTTTTCTGGCAATCGAAACAGCGGCGGTAATCACCTCAGCAACGCTGTACTGTGTATCCTTTAGCTTTTTTGCGTTTGCGCCAAAGGTGTTGGTATAGATGATGTCGCTTCCGCTCTCAAGGTATCCGCGGTGCACCGCTTTTATCAGGTCGGGATGGGTAATGCTGTAGAGGTCCGGGTATTCGCCAAGCTTTAACCCCATCTGCTGCAGCATGGTGCCCATTGCTCCGTCGAGTATTAGGATATCATGTTTAATGCGCTCTTTGAGTGTCACCATCGGTGCCCTCCTGTGCGTAATTACAATTTTCGCGCCCGTTGCATACGTCGCAGCCCTTCTTTTGTGCCTTTTCTTCACGCGGAACAATTCCCATGATTGCTGTCACGGATTTTTGCGGTGTTAACAGATGCTGCTGGGTTTCATACAAGCCCATCCTCCGCCCGGTATCAAGAAGCGGCAAAAAAACGCTATGAACCGTAAGGGGTAGGTCTCCATAGCCCGGCGAGAAACGCCATGTCAGCTTTTGGCTCTGCCCGCAAATCTCCTGTTCTGCTGCCGACTGTATCTGGTCGCACAGATCCTCAATCAACGAGTTTGCGCAGGCGTCTAGAAGAAGCGCGCGCAGCGGCGATACGGTCTGGTACCGGCGGGAGAGGGTATCAATGCCGACCCCGAGTGTTGCCGCCATCAAAAGGCACTCGTTTGCGTTTTTTAGATGGCGGGCAATTGCCTTGCCTTCTAGCTGTAGCGAGGTGTCCGTAATCGCAAGCCCGTCCCCGTCGCGGCTTAAAGAAAACTGTGCGCACACAAAACGTGGCACGGCAGCCTGCTCGGTCTCCCGCGCAGCTGTTTCAATGCCCTCTAGCATCTCTTCATCCGGCATCGCCTTGCGGTAGCCAAGGTAACGGATTGCTTCCTTCATGTTCACCTTAGGGGCAAACACAACGTTTTGCAATAGCTGTTTCATGTTGCTATTTACTCGTTTTCCTTTGCATCGGCAAGAAGCGATGCAATATTTGCGCTAATTTGGCGTGCCATCTCGGGCTGATTCATGGTGTAAAGATGGATGCCGTCCACCCCGCTTGCGATAAGGTCGATGATCTGCTCGGTGGCGTAGGCGATGCCTGCGTCCCGCAGCGCCTGCGGGTTGTGCCCGTAGCGTGCCATGATACGGCTGAACTTGCCCGGCAGCTTTGCACCTGTCATTGACACCATACGCTCGATCTGCCGTGCGTTTGTGACGGGCATAATGCCCGCCTGCACCGGGACTGAAATCCCCTTTTTGCGGATAAGCTCAAGAAAGCGGTAGAAATCTTCGTTATCAAAAAACAGCTGGCTGTTAAGATGGGTAATGCCCATATCCACCTTGTGCTTGAGATGCTCGATATCCTCAGCCAGTGTATCGCAATCAGGATGCCCCTCGGGGTAACACGCCCCCGCAATATCAAAATCGCAGTGTGAACGGATGAAGCCAACTAGGTCACCCGCATAGCGAAAATCGGTCTGCGGCTGCATGTCGGGCGCACGGTCACCACGCAGTGCAAGCACATTTTCAATACCGTTTTGCTTAAAGTCGCGCAGCACGTCGAGCACCTGTTGTTTGCTTGAGTTGATGCCCGTAATATGGGCAAGTGGCTCAATACCGTACGTCTGCTTGATAGACGTGGCAAGCTCGCAGGTTTTATCGCCGCCATCACCACCAGCGCCATAGGTTACGCTGATATAATCGGGTTTTAGGTCGCTCAACGCGGCAAGGGTCTTATATATTGTCTCGACGGAAGACGTTTTTTTCGGGGGGAACACTTCAAACGAAAACACCAATCGTTTGTTGTCAAACAGCTCGCTAATTCTCATTGGTATTTTGCTCCTTTAAGTAACCAGAATACATTTTACACTATTATAGTACACCATGTGCACAGATACAACAAAATGTTGGTTGCAAACGCCACCAACATTTCGCATCACGATTCTATATAATTAGTTATTTCAGCGCAGTCAGGCGTTTTACCGCCTCGACGGTATCTTCTCTGCTGCCAAAGCCGGTAAGGCGAAACCATCCCTTGCCGCATTCACCAAAGCCCTCGCCTGGGGTGCCGATGACGTTGCACTCAAACAGCAGCTTGTCAAAGAACTCCCATGACGAAAGATCATCTGGGCACTTGAGCCAGATATAGGGCGAGTTCTTACCACCGATGCAGTCGATGCCCAGATCATCCAGACCCTTTTTGATAATCGCGACATTCTCAAGATAAAAGTCAATATTCTTTTCTATCTGCGCTCTGCCCTCGGGGCTGTAAATCGCCTCGGCGCCGCGCTGGGTGATGTAGGAGGTTCCGTTAAACTTGGTGCTCTGACGGCGGAACCAAAGCTCGTTTGCGTTCGTCTCGCCGCCCTGCCCTTTGAGCTTTAATGCCTTGGGGACAATGGTATAGCCGCAACGTACGCCGGTAAAGCCCGCGGTCTTGGAGTAGCTGCGAAACTCAATCGCGACCTCCTTGGCACCCTCAACCTCATAGATGGAGCGCGGGAGTGCGGGGTCCTTGATAAACGACTCATACGCGCCGTCAAACAATAAAACCGCATTGTGCTTTTTTGCATACTGTACCCACGCGGCAATCTGCTCTTTGTTCATTACAGCGCCCGTAGGGTTGTTGGGAGAGCACAGGTATACGATATCGTAGCCCTCCTCGGGAGGAACGGGAACAAAGCCCGTCTCCTCGGTGCAGGGCAAAAGCGTTACGCTGCGCCCGCTCATCACGTTGGTGTCGATATACACGGGGTAGGCGGGGTCGGCAATCAAGACGGTGTTTTGGGTACACAGAATATCGCCGATGTTGCCGGTATCGCTCTTTGCGCCGTCGTTTACAAAAATCTCGCTTTTATCAATGGTAACGCCGCGCGCCTTGTAGTCGTGCTGGGCAATCTTTTCAAGCAAAAAACTGTAGCCCTCGTACGGGCCGTAGCCGTACAGGGTTTCTTTGCTCGCCATATCGTCTACCGCCTTATGCATGGCCTCTATTACGGCGGGCACTAGCGGCAGGGTGATGTCGCCAATTCCAAGGCTGATGACCCTTCTGTCCGGGTTTGCCTCTTTGTACTCTCTGCTGCGCCTTGCCACCTCGGCAAACAGGTACGCACCCTTTAACTGTTCGTAGTTCGGATTGCTGTAAGCCATCTTTTCCCCATCCTCTCCCCACTTTATATCCTGTGGGTTTGTATTCATCCTTTTACGGTTTAACGCGTCAACCGGGCAATATGTAGTCATTATTATACTAGAAATAGTATTCCCCGTCAAATACATGTACGGCATTTCCCGACAAAAAAACCTCGCCGCTTTGCTCATCCCAGCGCACACCAAGCTCGCCGCCGCGAAGCACAACGGTTACATCTCTGCCACATCTTCCGTTTAAACACGCCGCCACCGCTGCCGCACATGCTCCTGTACCGCAGGCAAGGGTTTCCCCGCTACCACGTTCCCACACGCGCATCTTTAGGCGGTCGCCCTTAACCTCGACAAATTCGGTGTTTACGCGTCTCGGAAACAGCTCGTGCCACTCGTACAACGGACCGTCCTCCCGTAGATTTAGCGTCTCTACATCGTTTACAAAGAACACCCAGTGCGGGTTTCCCATAGAAAGCGCCGTGGCGCGCAACGGCTTGCCGTTTACGAGCACAGGACGGTCGATATAGTCTACGCCATCAGCAGTCATTGGGATGAGCCACGGCTCAAATACCGGCTTGCCCATATTGACGGTAACGGTATTAGCCTCACCATCCCTTATACTGAGTGTGAGTTGTTTTATGCCCGAAGCGGTTTCGATACTAAGCTGGGTTTTGCTAGTCAGCCCATTGTCGTAAAGAAATCTTCCCACGCAGCGGATGGCGTTGCCGCACATTGCGCCCTCGCTGCCATCGGCATTATACATAACCATTTTTGCGTCTGCTGTTTGCGACGGATAGAGTAACACCAGCCCGTCACCACCGATGCCAAAATGCCGGTCACTGACCTCGCGTGCTGCCGCATGCGGGTCGATTTCAGAAAACACGCCGTAGTTATACGCCCCTGATAGACCGGAACCCTGCATACAGTTGGCAAAGATGTAGTCGTTCCCCGCGCCGTGCATCTTTGAAAAAAGCAAAAAACACCACCCTTTCATCCGTTTTTCATTGCTTTGTTGTACCCCATCATATGAAAAACGCAGAAAAAGTGACAAAGCCGCAGGAGATGTATCCTGCGGCTTGTGTAGATTAAGTTATAATGCTCTATTGATCCCTTGCGTACAGCCAAATCTCCTCGCCCTCGTGCTTATGGGGGCGTCCCATCAAATCGGCAAGGGCATCCTTGGCACTCTTGCCCTCGTACAACACGCGATAAACCTCGTTGACGATGGGCATCTCGACCCCTACACTCTGCGCAAGCCGGTAAGCGCACAGGGCACTGCGGTAGCCTTCCACCGTCATACCGATCTCTCGGATGGCTTCCTCCGCCGTTCGACCCTGCCCGATTAAAATTCCGGCACGGCGGTTACGCGAGTGCATGCTCGTGCAGGTTACAATCAGATCGCCAATGCCTGAAAGACCCGCAAACGTCTCGGTACGCGCACCAAGACTAACGCCCAAACGCGCCATCTCGGTAATGCCGCGCGTCATAAGTGCCGCCTTGCTGTTGTCGCCAAGCCCAAGCCCATCAATGATTCCAGCCGCAAGGGCGATGATGTTCTTCAGCGCGCCGCCAAGCTCTACCCCCACGACATCGTCGTTGACGTAGATGCGCAGTGCGGGGTTCATTAACGCTTCCTGAACAAACTCTGCGGCTTTATGGTCGACGCTTGCTGCAACCACCGTGGTGGGAACGCCGCGCGCCACCTCCTCCGCATGGGAGGGACCAGAAAGCACAACAACCTGATTGTGCGGCAGCTTCTCTTTTAGTATCTCCGACAGGCACTTGAGGCTTATTTCCTCTAAGCCCTTTCCGACGTTCACAACGACGGTGTGTGGGTCGATCGTATCAGAAAACCGCTCTGCGACCTCGGGAAGCACGCCAGAGGGCACCGCGAAGATGACAAGGTCGCAGCCCTTTACACAACCAATATCGGTGGTAAGCGCAACCGAATCGGGCAGTCTAATGCCCGGCAGCAGCCGCTGGTTCTCACGCTTTTCCGTCAAAAGCTCTATTTCACTATCAAACGCCGACCACAGCGTAACATCGTGCTCGTATTTTGACGTCATTACTGCAAGGGCAATGCCAAAACCTCCCGCGCCCAGTACGGTTATCTTCAAAAGAAACGCCTCCCGTCCGCGCAGTGCGGTCTAATCCTTTTTCTTGCGCTCAAACTTCGGCTCGGTGCCGTTTAGCAAACGCTTTATGTTCGCGCGGTGCATATAGATTAAAATCACCGCGATGCCAGCAGTCAAAATCGTATCCACTGGGTCGGGTCGACCAGATAGCGCATTGACCACATAGGTGGTAATGGGGTACGAAATCGCCGCAATAATAGACGCAATCGAAACAATTCGTGTGATAAGAAACAGGATAATAAACAGCGAAATGACGATAACAAACACACGCGGGTCGATCATTAACGCAATCCCCGCTGTGGTCAGCACGCCCTTGCCGCCCTTAAAACCGAAGTAAAGGGGGAAGATGTGCCCGATGATGACAAACAAGCCCGCAATGCATGCCCCGTACTGCGGCTCAAGGTTTGCAAGGTACGCAAAGATTAGTCTGCCTAGAAAAACCGAAACAACCCCTTTGGAGAAGTCGCCAACCAGCGTCAAAATACCGGGCAGCTTACCAAAATTGCGAATTACATTGGTAAGACCCGCGTTGCCGCTGCCGTAATCGCGTACATCCTTTTTAGCGAGCGTACGTGACACGATAACCGCAAAGCTGATGCTGCCAAGAAGATAAGAGATTGCCGCTGTTAAAACGATATACAACACTGTAGACATAAACTATCATTCCCTCTCGCTGTAATAATCAAAATGAAACCGGGTTACGTCATAATTACCCCATGTAAATCGTTTTTTGGGTTATCGGTAAGCATTTACCCCTTACCGTCCCCGCGCTCGCGTACAATCATGCGCACCGGCGTGCCGGTAAGCCCAAAGGTTTCACGAATCTGATTCTCAAGGTAGCGTTGGTAGGAAAAATGGAACAGATCTGCGCGGTTTACAAAGCACACAAACGTCGGCGGCTTAGCGCTTGCCTGTGTCATGTAGAATATCTTGAGCCGTTTGCCTTTATCAGACGGCGGCTGAACCCTTGCGGTTGCGTAGGAAAGCACCTCGTTGAGCTTGCCGGTAGAGATACGCATCGCGTTCTTTTCGTACACCGTGCGAATCATGTCGTACAGCTTATCCACCCGCTGCCCGGTTTTGGCAGAGATAAAAATATACGGCACATAGGACATAAAGCTAAAATCGTCGGTGAGATTCTTGGTGTACTCGTCCATGGTGCGTCCGTTTTTCTCGACCGCGTCCCATTTATTCACCGCGATGATGCTTGCCTTGCCCTGCTCATGGGCGTAGCCCGCCACCTTGGAGTCCTGCTCGGTAAAGCCTTCGAGTGCATCTATGACCACCACGCAAACATCCGCGCGGTCTACCGCCATGTAGGAACGCAGCACGCTATATTTTTCGATTGCCTCATCCACACGCGCCTTGCGGCGGATGCCTGCGGTATCGATAAACACAAAGCGTCCGTTCTCGTTCTCAATAACCGTATCCACCGCGTCACGGGTCGTGCCAGGGATATCGGATACGATGACGCGCTCTTGCCCGGCTATACGGTTAATCAGCGACGACTTGCCCACATTGGGCTTGCCGATGACTGCGACCTTAATATATTCCTCGCTGTAATCGCTGTCGTCAAAATCACCGAGCTTATTAAACACCTCGTCCAATAGGTCACCCGTGCCGTGTCCGTGCACCGAAGATACGGCAAAGGGTTCGCCCAACCCGAGGTTGTAAAACTCGTAGAAGTCGGCTGGTGGGTTGCCCAATGCGTCACATTTGTTTACGCACAGCACGATGGGTTTGCCGCTTTTCAGCAGCATAGAAGCTACCTCCGCGTCGGTTGCTGTTACACCCGAGCGCACATCGGTAACTAGAATAATCACATCCGCGCTTTCGATGGCAAGGTTTGCCTGCCTGCGCATCTGTGACAGGATAACGTCGTCGGTAAACGGCTCGATGCCGCCGGTGTCGGCGAGCATGCAGGTTTTGCCGCGCCATTCAAACTCGGCATAGATGCGGTCGCGCGTTACACCGGGAGTATCCTCGACGATGGAAAGGCGCTGACCTATAATCTTGTTAAACAGGGTGGATTTACCCACATTCGGGCGTCCCACCACTGCGATAATCGGTTTTGACATAATGGGAACTTGTCCTTTCTTCGGGGTCATATGCCCAAAAAAGGGACATAGAACCGGCTGTGAAAATGTACCGAAGCGCTTATTTGCGGTTCGTTTTTATCTTGGCACAAAACCGAGGTTTCATACCTTGTGTGGATGCCCGCATACCGCATTTAGAAAATGCTCACCACCACAGGGGATGCAGGCAATGGGAACCCCCAGCGCGTTCTGTGCCTCTGATACGGTCACGCTGTCTAAAAACATGTCCTTTTCATATCGCAGCATCACATCGGGGATTAAAAGCTCTTCGCCAAGGTCTTTGCCCTTCAGCTGCACAATCAGGTCGCCTCCCGTGACAAGCCCTGCCACGGTAATGGTCTCGCCGAAAAAGTCGTTGCGGATTGCGACCACATTACAGGTTAGATTATGCCATTTTTCTTTTAATGCGTCAACCAGTTCGTCAAGAAAAGGCTTTGCGTCAACACCCGTCGCCACCGTTACCCTGCGTGGGATGTCACTGGGTTGCAAATCCTCAAGCGCGGCGTAGAACTCCTCGCGCATCAGGGCGACCATTCCGACGCCGTTGTCCAGCTGGTCAAAGTCGCCGTAATATCGGTCGTCGGGAATTGGAAGCTTTGCCTTGATAAAAAACTCGTCGGCGGGATACACCAGGCGGGTTTGGTTTTGTTCGTAGAATGCGTCGGCAAACTCATGCGCGATGCGGATGGTTTCGCGGGCGCCCTCCTGGGTATAGGGTGTAATCGGATACAGCCCGTCGCGGTATTTGGTCACACCCACCGGCACTAGTGCCACGCTCTCAAGAGCAGGGTACAACTGCGCAAGGTCTCGAAGGCTGCGCCTTAGTTCCACGCCGTCGTTAACCCCGGGACAGAGCACAAGCTGGGCGTTGATGCGAACACCCGCGTCCGCCAGTGTTTTAAGGTGGCGTAGGCTGTCGCCCGAATGCTTATTCTTCATCATCAGCACCCGCAGCGCAGGATTTGTGGTGTGTACCGACACGTTGATGGGGCTAATCTTCATCTTGACGATGCGGGCGACATCTTCGTCTGTCATATTCGTAAGGGTGATGTAGTTTCCAAGCAAGAATGACATACGCGAATCGTCATCCTTAAAATAGAGCGTTTCGCGCAGCCCCTTGGGCAGCTGGTCCACAAAGCAAAAGATGCATTTGTTTTTGCAGGAACGCTGGTTATCCATCAAAAAGGTGTCAAACGCAAGCCCCAGCTCCTCGTATTCACCTTTTTTTACTAGAGTGTCATAAACAACACCGCCGCGCAGATACTCTATCTTTAGCACGCGGTCTGCCATATAAAACCGGTAATCCAGCACATCGTTAATGACGTTTTGATTGATGGTTAGCAGCGTATCGCCAACAAGCAGCCCTGCGCGATGCGCGTAGGACAGCTCTTCTACCCCGCTGATGAGTACCGGCATACACGTTCTCCCTTTTCCCTAATGATAAAACGAGTGCTATACCAAATTAACTAATCATGTCTACGAAAAAAACACTTCAAAAGCCATAACACATTTTCTCGTTTTTATTCGGGATTTATTTAAGTTAATTAGCTATAACAAAATAGAGAAGGTCTCCCTTCTCTATCGCGGTTAAGCACTATGCTTCTTTTTTAAGAATCTCTTTGCCCTTGTAATAACCGCAGTTGGGGCAAACCCTGTGAGGCTGCTTCAATTCACCACACTGTGTGCATTTGCTGAATGCGGGAACCGGAAGCTTCCATACGTTGGAGCGGCGTTTGTCGCGTCTTGCTTTGGATACTCTCCTCTTTGGTACAGCCATGCCGTGCACCTCCTTATACCTTTAAAACTTATGGATAAGCCGGCATAAACCGGTTCGCTTAATCAAGCAGTTGTTCGAGCGCCGCCAGGCGCGGGTCAATTGTTTTTGTTTGACAGGAACAAGCGGTATGGTTTTTGTTTGCTCCGCACATCTGGCACAGCCCCTTGCAGTCGTCGCTGCACAGCAGCTTGACGGGAACAGTCAGCACCAAATCGGATGTAACAAGCTCCGTAAGGTTGAGCATTGCATCCTTGAGCACTACAAACTCATCGGTATCCTCACCGTTTAGACTGAGCACCAGTACATGGAAAAAGCTATGCGTCTCAACTCGCTCAAAATGCTCCAGACAGCGGTCGCAATCTGCCGCGAGCGTGTAGGTCGCTTGATAGCTCAGCGTAACAATGCCTGTCCTGCTTAGAATCTCGCCAACGACGTGAACGGGTGATGCAAAGGGACATCTGCCCCAAAGCAAAACCTCGGAAAAATCAAAATCGTGGTTTAACTCGATGCGTTCATTCTCATTGTCGAAAAGCTGCCGAAGCCCAATCAGCATAAAAAACCAGCCCCCCAACATATGATACGTGGACAGATAACGCGGTAAAAAACCATGCCGACAAAAAACGCCGCCGTATACGGCAGCCCATAACGCCACGGGATATATTATAGGGGTTTGTGCGCAGTTTGTCAATACGTATCGTGCATTATTTGCCCAAATTATCAAACAGTCAGCACACATATAAACGTAATGAGATTTACTGAGCACAATACATCAATTATATAATACAATTAGCCCCGTTACAATACTATTGTCTGCTTTTTTCGGTAAAAAAACGTCCTGATTCGTGCAGGATGTAAAAAATTCCTCGGGCTGTTTCATTCTAAGTTTTATTATGCTATGATAGATAATTAACAGGTAGCATAGGCTAAAAAAGGCTGCCCCTGTGTACGAAAAAACAATGCAAAAGCTATCTTGATGGAGGAATGAAAATGCGTGCGGTAATTACGGTAATCGGCAAAGATATGGTAGGTATTCTCGCTAAGATCAGCACGGTTTGCGCCGAGTGCAACGTCAATGTTTCAGACGTGACCCAGTCGGTACTGCAGGATATGTTCGCGATGATTATGATGGTAGATATCTCAAAGCTTACCATCGGGTTTTCGGAGTTTTCCGACCGTTTGGGCGAACAAGGGAAAGAGATGGGTCTTAGCATCCACTGTATGCACGAGGACATCTTTAATTCCATGCACCGCATCTAGCTGATAAAATGGGGAAAGGGACTTCACCCGTCTGTGTTTGGGATAAGGGTGAGCTTGGAGGATAGTCACCGATGATTAATGTAAGCGATATACTAGAGACCATTAGTATGATACAGGATGAAAACCTTGATATCCGCACCATTACGATGGGCATTTCGCTACTGGAATGCTGCGACAGCGACATCGACCGTGCGTGTGAAAAGGTTTATGACAAGATAACCAAAAAGGCACAGCACCTAGTAAAAACAGGCGACGATATTGAGAAGGAATACGGCATACCCGTAATCAATAAGCGCATAGCCGTCACCCCTATCTCGATGCTGCTGGCAAGCAGCAAGGGCGACCCCGTGAAGTATGCGCTGACTCTGGAACGCGCTGCCAAGGAGTGCGGTGTAAACCTGATTGGCGGCTATTCCGCGCTGGTGCATAAGGGCTTTTCGGCGGGGGATATGGAACTGATTCTGTCTATCCCCGAGGCACTCAAGCAAACTAGCCGTGTGTGCTCGTCGGTTAACATCGGCTCGACCAAAAGCGGTATTAACATGGATGCCGTCAAGCTGATGGGACGCATCGTAAAACAGAGCGCTAAGCTGACCGCAGACCGTCAGTGTGTGGGCGCGACCAAGCTGGTTGTGTTCTGTAACGCGCCGGAGGATAATCCTTTTATGGCGGGGGCTTTTCACGGCGTAGGCGAGCCGGACTGTGTAATTAACGTCGGTGTCTCGGGCCCCGGTGTGGTGCGCTGTGCGCTTGCAAAGGCGGACAAAAGCCTTGACATCACCGCTGTTGCCGATATTGTGAAAAAGACAGCGTTTAAGATTACTCGTATGGGGCAGCTCGTTGCCTACGAGGCATCCCGACGACTTGATATGCCGTTTGGTATTGTGGATCTCTCGCTCGCGCCCACCCCAGCGGTCGGCGATTCGGTTGCCCACATCTTAGAGGAGATGGGGCTTGCGCAATGTGGATGCTGCGGCACCACGGCTGCGCTTGCCCTGCTTAACGACGCGGTGAAAAAGGGCGGCGTGATGGCTTCGTCCCACGTCGGTGGGCTTTCGGGCGCGTTTATCCCCGTTTCTGAGGATGCAGGTATGATTAACGCCGCGATAAGCGGTGTGCTTACCCTTGAAAAGCTCGAGGCCATGACCGCGGTGTGCTCGGTGGGTCTTGATATGATTGCCATCCCCGGCGATACGCCCGATGAAGTCATCAGCGCGATTATTGCGGATGAAGCGGCAATCGGCATGGTGAACGCCAAGACAACGGCGGTGCGCATTATCCCCGCCATCGGTCTGAAGGAGGGCGACATGCTGGAGTGGGGCGGGCTATTCGGCTCTGCACCCGTTATGCACGTCAACACCACCTCCCCCGCTGTGTTTATCAACCGCGGCGGACGCATCCCTGCCCCTCTGCAAAGCCTGAAGAATTAGCTGATCCAACAACGACATATGAAACCTGACTTTGGAGGATAGAAATATGAACCGGCAGATTGGGATCTGGGCATCAGCCACAGCCGCAGTAATGGTATTTTTGTTTGCACTATCTATGGTGTTTTCTTTCATGTCCATTTCCTATGCGACAAGCTTTCTATTCTCGTGGTGTTATCTGCTTATGACCTGCGCATTCTTTGCTTGGGCACCTAAGGAGCGGCGCGTTGCGGCTGTTGCGGGCATCGCGTTTGCGTGTGTGTATGTGACGTTGATTGGGCTTGTATACTTTACCCAGCTTACCGCTGTTCTGTACCAGACCGAAAGCGCTGATGTCGTTCTTGCGCTTACCTATGAGCCCGGTCGATGGTTTTTTGCCATTGACCTGCTTGGATACGCTTTTCTTTCTCTCTCCGCTTTGTTTGTGGGGCTCACGCTTGTACCCAAAAACAAGGTGGACAAATGGCTAAAGGCACTTTTGCTGATACATGGGTTGTATGCTCCCGCGTGTGTACTCATGCCGATGCTCAATGTATTTCGGGTGGATGCCTCTGGCGCAAGCGATATGAGCGGCGTAATTGCACTGATGGGTTGGTGTATTCATTTTATCCCCATTGCGGTGCTAAGCGCCCTGCACATGAAAAGCTTAGACAACTAGCTACCATTATACCTGTAATTAAAGCAAGCGACCCAGGGCTGTTACGCCCACGGGTCGCTTGCTTTTATGTTTGTGTTTTTATCAGTAATTAGTGGCAGCTGCAGCTGTCGTCGCCGTGATGGCACGCGTCGCAATCGCCGATGTGCCCGACAATGGGGGTCGGGTCAATGCCCTGACGGGTATAATAATCCGCCACCGCCGCCTTGATTGCCTGCTCCGCCAGCACCGAGCAATGCACCTTTACCGGGGGCAGACCGTCAAGCGCCTCCATGACCGCGCGATTGGTCAGCTTTAGCGCATCATCAATGGTGCCGCCCTTGATTAGCTCGGTTGCCATCGAACTTGTCGCAATCGCCGCGCCACAGCCAAAGGTCTTAAACTTCACATCTTTGATAACACCGGCTTCAATCTTTAGGTACATCTTCATAATATCGCCGCATTTTGCGTTGCCGACCTCACCAACGCCGTTTGCGTCGGCAAGCTCGCCCACATTGCGCGGACTAGAGAAATGTTCCATTACTTTATCGCTGTATAGCATAGTTACCTCCATCTCGCCGCCATGCGGCATGCATATCATTTTTATACTCTTACCAGTTTCTTTCGCTCTGCATACGCTCCCACAGCGGGGACATCGCGCGCAGGCGTTCCACAATGGGGGGTACCGTTTTGCAGATATAATCTACCTCTTGCTCCGTAGTCAGCTCACCGAGCGAAAGACGCAACGAGCCGTGGGCAACCTCATGCTTAAGCCCGAGCGCAAGCAGCACATGGCTTGGGTCAAGCGAGCCGGAGGTACATGCCGAACCGGACGAAGCGGCAATGCCGTTCATGTCAAGCATTAAAAGAAGCGATTCGCCCTCAATGCCCTCTACCGACACATTCACATTACCGCACAACCGTTTTTCGCGGTCTCCGTTTAGACGGGTGCAGTCTATTTTAAGCAGTTCGTCGATTAAGCGGTCGCGTAGCTTGGTAACCGCGGCAACCTTGCCGTCGATATCCGCCGTTGCAAGCTCTGCCGCCTTGGCAAGCCCGACAACACCCGCAAGGTTTTCGGTTCCCGCGCGCTTGCCGCGCTCCTGCTGTCCGCCGTCAATCAGGTTGGGTAATGCAATGCCTTTGCGGCAGTACAGTGCGCCGACGCCCTTGGGACCGTGTATCTTGTGCGCTGACATCGACATCAAATCGATGTTCTGCTCGATTACGTCAATCTTTACATTGCCTACCGCCTGTACCGCGTCGGTATGAAACAACACCTTCGCCTCGCGGCAGATTGCGCCAATCTCCGCGATGGGCTGAATGGTGCCGATTTCGTTGTTTGCGTACATGATGGTGACCAGTGCCGTATCGGGGCGAATTGCCTGTTTAACGGCGGCGGGGTCCACGACGCCATTCTCCCCTACCGGAAGATACGTCACCTCAAACCCCTCTTTTTCAAGCGTCTGCATCGCATGCAGCACCGCGTGGTGCTCAAACGATGTGGTAATCAGGTGCTTTTTTCCACGCTTGCCTAACGTATGCGCAACGCCCTTGATTGCCCAGTTATCCGATTCTGAGCCGCCTGAGGTAAAGAATATCTCCTGCGGCTGTGCGCCGAATGCGGCGGCAACCGAAGCGCGCGCCTTTTCGAGCGCAACCTTTGCCTGTCTCCCCAACGAATAGATGCTGGATGCGTTGCCGTACTGCTCTCTATAAAAAGGCAGCATTGCCTCTAATACCGCATCGGACAGCTTTGTGGTTGCGGCATTGTCTGCATATACGAATGTTTTGTTGTTTGTATCGCCCATTGTTTTCACCCATGCCTTTCCGGATGCGTCGAAGCGGTATCCGTATTAATGCTCCATCTTACCACCGCAATGCTTGCTATAGTAATCTGATAGTTATAATATATACCTTTCTAGTAGAACTTTCAAGGGTTATGTTAAAAAAATCTCAATTTCTTAGTAAAATCGCACTGACAAAAAATAAAACAAATAAAACGCACCGTATTAGTCTAACCGTTTCATGCAAAATTCACAACATGGGCAGCAATACTTACAAAATGCAGATTATCGGTTTTTATAGCGCTCCGCCTGCTGTACGGCAAGCCGATCGCATCGCTCGTTTTCCGGGTGCCCTGCATGCCCCTTGACCCACACGATAGTAACCTGATGCTCTGCAACCAGATTCAGCAGCCGTTCCCACAGGTCAGGGTTCAGCGCGGGTTCGTTGCCGCTGCGCTTCCAACCGCGCTGCCGCCACTTTTCCGCCCAACCCTTTGTAATGGCATCCGCAACATATTTCGAATCGGTATACAGGGTAACTTCACAGCGTTCCTTCAGTGCCGCTAGGCCCTCAATCGCCGCCATCAGCTCCATGCGGTTGTTGGTGGTATTCGCTTCCCCTCCCGAAAGCTCCTTCTCTCGTCCTTCGTAGCGCAGGATGGTGCCGTAACCTCCCGGACCTGGGTTTCCGCTGCACGCACCGTCGGTAAAAATCTCAATACGCTTCAGGTTCTGGTCCAATGTCATGCTCCTTCCAAGCGTTATTTCTAATTCATTAAGACAAAGGTTATTATATTACTTTTCTTTGTTTGATACAAGCATCCCTAATGAGAGAAGCGCAACGCAAATAATCGTCGGTTTGGCGGCATATACTTGGTGAACAGACAACGGTTGTACAAAGGGGGCTTATACGGATGAACAACGACTGCTTTGCCCTGCTATTATCACTTTCGGCAGGGCTTTGCACGGGGCTTGGCGGTCTGGTCGTTATATCGGCACGTCAAAACGCACGAAGACTCTTACCCTTTTCGCTGGGTTTTGCGGCGGGGGTTATGATTATGGTTTCGCTTGCCGATATCCTGCCGGAATCGGCGGCGTTTATCGGACAAAGCGTGCGACCACAGGCGGCTGGGGTATACGCACTGCTTGCCATGGTGTTCGGCATCATACTTGCGGCACTCGGCGCGGGTGCACTTCCCGAGCAAACCGATTGGATTCGCCCCGTATCGGCAGCACCACCGGGGCTTGCGCGGGTAGGGTTGGTAACAATGGTGGCGGTGGTTGCGCACAATATTCCAGAGGGCGTTGCAACCTACATGGCCGGCTGCGGTGAGCGGTCTCTCGGCATCTCGGTGGCGGCGGCAATCGCGCTGCATAACATCCCAGAGGGGATTTCGGTTGCCATCCCCGTTTATTATGCGACAGGCAGCAAGGGTAAGGGGCTGCTGTGCGCCGTTATCTCAGGTCTTGGTGAGCCACTTGGTGCGCTGCTTGCGCTGGTGATCCTTCGCCCCTTTTTAACCAGTCTGTCTCTGGGCGCAATCCTTGGCATTGTGGCAGGAATTATGCTGTTTGTATCGTTTAACGAACTGATTCCTTCTGCGCTGCGATACGGTAAAAAAACACCGATAGCAGGGATTATGCTGGGGCTGTTGGTCATGGGATTAGGGCTTGCATGGTTCTCGTAGCAATACAAAAACGCCCGCTGCTTCTCATTTCGGCGGGCGTTTTCTATTGCTTCTATTGCTATCGCACCTTTTTCAGCGAGCGGATGTCGCTGCCAAAGAAGCGCAGGAAGCTATATGAGCCATGCAGTCTTGACAATACCTTCTCGGAATAGGCATCCCTCAGCTCCCCGATTGACATATTGGTGCTGATGATGGTGGGGCGTTTGGTAAGCAGGCGGGTATTAATGATGTTATAGGCGGTGGAAACGGTAAACTGGGTGGAGAACTCCGCGCCAAGGTCATCAATAATTAACAGGTCGCAGCCAAGCAACGATTCCAGCACGTCGTGCTTACTGCTGCCGCGGGAGAAATGCGCCTGCTCCACCGCACGAAACAGGTTGTTTGCAGCGCCGTATACCACACCGTAGCCTTGATCAATCACCTTTGCAGCAATGGCAAGCGAAAGGTGGGTTTTGCCTAGCCCTGTTGCACCAAGCATCAGAATATTAGGGGAAGCAAGGGAAAAGGTGTTTGCGTATTTTAAGCAGAAATCGAATATCTCCGCCATCTTTACACGCGGAACGATCCCGCTCGCTGGTTCGGGCTGTTGCGGGTAGTAGTCGAGCGTAAACTGAGAAAAGCTTGACGGCGCAAGCGGTGACTGCTCGTTTAATCGGCGATACGCCTCGCGCTTTAACTCCGCTTTCAAGCACTCGCACATCTCGCCATCGGCAAAGCCACTGTCTTCACATTGCTTACATGTATAGGGCACACGCAGGTAATCCTCTGCAAGACCGCAGTCAGAGAAGATTTCTGTGCGCCGTTTTTCAAGGCGGTCGGTCTTTTCTTTGAGCGCGCTCAGCAGGCTATGCGAATCCGCGTCAGGCGAAAGCAACGCCTTGGAGGTTGCGGCGCCGATTAGAATCAGATCCCGCTCTATCTGCTCGAGCTCAGGGATGTCGGCATACAATTGCTCTCGGCGCCGCTCAGAGATATAGCGCGCGGCCTGTCTGCGCTCGGTGAGCAGCGACCTTGCCGCCGTATAAACTTCGCCGGAATATCCCATACGGTAATCCGTCCCTTCTCGGTTAATTTGAGCCCATTGTCATACGCATGGTTTATAGCTTTGGGGTCTCGTAAAGACCTTCGTTCTCTATTGAGTTAATATCAAGCGATGTTTCTCTGGCGGTGCGTTTTGGCTTTTCCGCGCTCTCTGCCATCGCTTGTTTGAGCGTTTTAACGCCCTTGCTAAACCAGTTGGCAAGAATCTTATCTAGGTACGCAAAGCTGAGCTTGCCGGTGTTGTCCACCGTTTTGTCAAACGCCGCGCGTATTATAGAGATATCGTAGCCGAATTCGTCAAACCATCGGGTAATCGCCGCCTGCTCCTTGGTGGAAAGCCGCCGTCCAGAAATGCCGAACGCACCCTGAACCAGTGTTTCACGGGAATGGAGCACCGCCTTGCGTTTTATGTATTCCTCCGCCTGCTCATGGGTGCGGATTCCAATATCCAACCATTGTGTACATTGACGTTCGATGCTGCGCATATCGGTCACGCCGCGCGAGGCACAGTAACAGACCGCAAGCAATATGACGTCGGGCGAAAGCCCTGCCCAGTCGTGGATAGAAACCAGCGCCACCACATCGCTGCCCTGCAGTTCCCGCCCGAGATGCACGCGACACTGATCGATCAAAAATCGAAGACCGTCGTTTTCCTCCACCCGCAAAAACGCCTCTTTTTGCGTAAAGCGGTAGCTGTTTGATACCCGTTTGATGTTGCCCTGCTCGTATACCGTGGTACTTATAGGAGGTGCAGTCTCGTTTGAATCCGGCGGCTCGGTTTGCTGACTTAAAGCATGCACATCCACAGATTTTTTTATAATAGGCGGCGGGGCGTCTTGTATCGGCTCGGCAGACTGGCTCAGCACACCGACCTCCTGCCAGTAGTTCGCGGCATCCTTGATATCCGCCTGCGAAAACCCGAGTTTTTTTGCCATATCGGCACAATCCACGGTTTTGTCGCTGTGGCGCAACAAAAACAACAGCACCTTGAGCTGTGCCGCACCCGCCAGCTTGATGTGCTGGTCGACTACACAGTTTGGTACCGCAAAAACGCCCTGCAATATGCCGTAATTGACCGTAAACTCCATCGATTCCTCCACAATATGGTTGCATCCATTCGCTTATTTTTCTTCGTTTATTATAACACACATCTCGGACGGAATAAACCATACCCGTGCAAAAACAGTAGCATTGCTTTCTAGCGGCTTCTTTCCATGCAACGGATTAAAACAAGACAATTAGACAGAAAACACCGTCAGTTTTGCATTGTTTTAATACCAAACACTAGAACAAATAACCAAAACTAATTGGCAAGTTCAAAACAACTGGGCATTTTGTCATCTATAATTTTCGCCTTAAATGTGTTATTATAGATACGTATATTTTTTACTACTATGAAAACGCAGACGAGCATTCGGTTTTATACGCATGGAAGGGGGGCTTTGCAATGTCCTTTATCAACCTGTACGACAGCCACACGCACTCTGACAACTCCCCAGATGGGCGGGAATCGGTAACCTATATGTGTGAGCGCGGTGTTGCCACAGGGTTGCGCGGCATTGCCTTTACCGACCACTGCGAGGTGGATAATTATGAGGGCGGGCGGTACCATATATCCATCCGTCAATCGAATTTTGAATGCCTGAAGGCAAAATCGGTATTTCGCGGCAGTTTGATTGTATCCTCCGGCATCGAGCTTGGGCAGCCGCTTACAAACCCGAACATTGCCGATAGACTTCTTTCTGATTATGATTTTGATTTCGTGCTTGCCTCGGTGCACAACGCATCCAGCGGCGCGGATTATTACTATATTGATTACTCCGAGTTTGGCGATGCAGATGTCCGCTTACTTTTGCAAGGCTATTTTGAGGATGTTTTGGCTGTTGCTAGGTGGAACCGGTTTGACAGTCTCGCGCATCTGACCTATCCCCTTCGCTACCTGCACGCTAACGGCATCTCGGTGGATTTGACCGAGTACTCCGACATCATAGACGAGATTCTAAAAACACTTGCGCATAACGCAAAGGCGCTTGAGATTAACACCTCCGGCTTTCGTCAGGGGCTTGGCACAACGCTCCCCCCGCAGTTTTGCGTCAAGCGGTTTAGAGAACTGGGCGGAGAGTATATCACCATCGGCTCGGACGGGCACCGCTCGGATGATGTTGGCATGAATATCCAAGACGGCATGCAGCTTGCCGTTGATGCGGGATTTAAGCAGTTTGCGCTGTATCTCTCGCGTACCCCAATGCTGATTGACTTAAAATAAAGACGCCATCACGCGTTTTTATAAATATTTATATTAAAGAACTGGAGTGACTATTGTCATGGAAAAGCTTCTAAAAATTCTGGACAAAAATGCACGGTTAACCAATGAGCAGATCGCCATTATGCTGGGCGCATCGGCCGAGGAGGTTGCCGCCGCCATGGCAAAATATGAAGCAGACGGAGTCATTCGTGGTTATAAGGCAGTTATAGACTGGGAGCGCACGGGAAAAGAACGCGTTACCGCCTTAATCGAGCTGCGCGTTACCCCAAAGCGCGATTTGGGCTTTGAGGAGATTGCCAAAAAGGTCATGCAGTTTGACCATGTAGAGAGCGTTTTTCTGATGTCCGGCGGCTACGACCTTGCGGTACTGGTTTCGGGCAAAACGTTTCAAGAGATTGCGCTGTTTGTGGCGCACCGCTTAGCCCCTATGGACTCGGTGCTATCCACCACCACTCACTTTGTGCTGCGCCGCTATAAGGACGACAGCTTTGTGTTCTGCGACGAGGACAGTGATGAGAGGGGGAACGCTTCGCTGTGATAGACTACAACAAAGTGTTGTCCGAGCGGGTTAAGAACATCAAGCCCTCGGGCATCCGTAAATTTTTTGACATCGCCAACGAGATGGAGGGCGTCATCTCGCTTGGTGTTGGTGAGCCTGACTTTCAAACGCCCTGGAGCATCCGAGACGCGGCGATTGCGTCGCTGGAAAAAGGACATACCCGTTATACCTCCAACTGGGGGCTGCTTGAGCTGCGTGAAGCGCTGGCACAGTATCAAAAGCGCCGATTTGGGCTTACCTATGACCCGAAAAATGAGGTTGTCGTAACAGTAGGCGGATCGGAAGCCATTGATATTGCGATTCGGGCACTGGTTAACCCCGGGGACGAGGTGCTGATACCCGAGCCGTGTTTTGTATGCTACACGCCAATTGTCGACCTGACGGGCGGCGTTTCGGTGCCAATTGTCACGCGCGAGGAGGATAACTTTCGCCTGACTGCCGAGGCACTGCGCGAGAAGATTACGCCCAAAACAAAGATGCTAATCCTCCCCTTTCCAAACAACCCTACGGGTGGCGTGATGCGTCGCGAGCACCTTGAGGAGATTGCCGAGGTACTTCGGGGAACCGATATAATGGTACTTAGCGACGAGATATACTCCGAGCTTACCTACTCTTCAAACCATGTTTCGATTGCCTCTTTGGAGGGGATGTGGGAACGCACCATCGTTGTAAACGGGTTCTCCAAATCCTACTCTATGACAGGTTGGCGGCTCGGCTACGCCTGTGCGCCGGAACCGATTCTCTCGCAGATGACTAAGATTCACCAGTTTGCGATTATGTGCGCTCCTTCTACCAGCCAGTATGCCGCCATTGAAGCGGTGAAGCACTGCGACGCGCAGATCCGCATGATGGTTGAAGAGTACGACATGCGTCGCCGCCTGATGGTAAACGCGTTTAACAAGATGGGGCTTTCCTGCTTTGAGCCAGAGGGCGCGTTCTACGTCTTCCCCTGCATCAAGAGCACCGGCATGACATCGGAGGAGTTCTGCGAAAAGCTGCTGTTCTCGCATAAGATTGCGGTAGTGCCCGGAAGTGCATTCGGCGATAGCGGCGAAGGCTATATTCGCGTATCGTACTCCTATTCTATCGAGCATATTTTAGAGGCACTCAAACGAATCGAGCTGTTTATCAAGGCGCTTTAAGCCTTTTATGCGTACAAGGAACGGAGGATATCTGCAATGCACCATTGCCGCGTGATAGCACCCGCAAAAATAAACCTATCGCTTGACATCACCGGCAGGCGGCATGACGGATACCATTTTCTAAGTATGGTAATGCACGCCGTCGCGTTGTGCGATTACCTGACCCTAACAAAAACCGCAACCGACGCTGTTGAGCTTTCTTGCAGCTGTGCGTACGGCGACCTGCCTGCGGGGGACGACAACCTGGTTGTCCGCGCCGCAAAAACGTTTTTCGCTCGTCAAGAAATTATGGGTGCAGGGGTTCGGATAGCGTTGCAGAAGGAGATCCCGATGCAGGCGGGGCTTGCCGGCGGAAGCGCGGATGCAGCAGCGGTTCTTGTGGGGCTCAATGCGTTGTTTGATGCGGGGCTCGATACGCACGACCTATGCGAGATGGGTGTTACACTGGGTGCCGACGTGCCATTTTGCATCGTTGGTGGTGCCGCCTTGGCTGAGGGAATCGGGGAGCTACTGTTGCCCTTGCCCTCGCTTCCAAAATGCCATATTGTGATTGCAAAACCAGCTGTAGGGGTGAACACCGCCGAGGCGTTTTCCCGCTTTGACCGCTCCCCTGTTTTGACGAGACCCGATAATAACCTGCTTGCCGCGGCGGTAGCGGCGGGAAACCTTGCCGAAGTGGGCACTTTGATGTGCAACGTGTTCGAACAGGTATGCCCCCTGCCCGAAGTGACCGAGATAAAAAACACAATGCTTGCGCAAGGTGCTTTAGGCGCGCAGATGACTGGCAGCGGCAGCGCGGTGTTCGGGCTGTTTGCGGACAAATCGGATGCAAAACACTGCTTCTCGAAGCTAAAAGATAGATTGGAACAGGTCTTTTTGACAGCCCCCTGTGAATACGGCGCAGAGTTACAGTAGGATAAACTAAGTGATACTAAGTTTTAGTAAAAATTTTGCTCAACTTTGCAAAACTGCATCATTCCACGCTTTTGCTCGGTTTTTTAGATACTTTTTAAACAAACAATTGTATAATCAATAAAAAGACCGTCCATATTACTGGTGATATTTGGTATATCTTCAGTAAAGGACGGTTTTTACATATGAAAAAAACAGAACTATCGCTACTCATTGGGTTGCTGCTTGCTGTGCTTACAACACTGTTGTCGGGCTTTACCCAATTTGGACAAGAATGCGAACAGATTAACGAAAAGCTGCTTCGGCTGCATGTGATAGCAAACTCGGATAGCAAGGCCGATCAACAGATTAAGCTCGCTGTGCGGGATAAAATACTAGAGCAATGCGGAGACTTGTTGTGGGACGGCGAGAACAAATACGATGCAAAGGCGGACATCTCCGCGCATCTGCCGGAAATTGAGGCAATCGCCAACCGCTTTCTTGCCGAACAGGGATGCGTGTATACCGCGCAAGCCTCGATAGAAAACCGCTGGTTTAACACACGCACCTATAACGAGGTCACTTTACCTGCCGGTAACTATGATGCGCTTTGCATTCGTTTGGGAAAAGAACAGGGGCAAAACTGGTGGTGTGTAGTTTTTCCTCCCATGTGCCTGCCCTCTGCAAGCGAAGAAGAGGAGCTAGCGGAGATTTTGACCGACGATGAACTGCGCATTGTAACCGAGCATGGCAGCTATACCATACGCTTTAAGCTGTGGGAGATTTATCAGCGCCTGAAAAACGACAAATAGGTCGCATCGTGTTGTTCATGTGACCCGTATTTATAGCGACACAAACGCAAACGACGCATAATTGATGTTTGGTTTGGAAAACTAGGGCTATCTGCGATTATTTTGCAGAGATAGCGCAATGCTATATTTATACCCAAGAAGGAGATGAATACACATGCTTGACAGAATATCACTGATACTGGTGATTATCGGCGCCTTAAACTGGGGAAGCATCGGTATATTCAGCTTTGACATTGTTGCATGGATTTTCGGCGGACAGACGGCCATATTAAGCAGAATTATCTATACCCTCGTAGCACTCGCCGGCATCTGGTGTATCTCGCTATTGTTCCGCAAGGATGAGATCGCAGAGCACCATACCAGATAGCGGCATAAACAGTTCGTCACATCGCAAAACGCGAAGAGAAGAGACAGCCTTTAATGGGGCTGTCTTTTTTTGATTGTAGCACCAAAAAGGTGCCCCGGTAAGAACCGAAGCACCTTTTATACTCTTGTGGATTAGCCTTCTTCTCTCATCCGTGCAAAGCACTCGCTGCAGTATACAGGACGGTCTTCACGCGGTCTGAAAGGAACCTTTGCCTCTGCCCCACAGCTTGCGCAGGTGGCAGAAAACATCTCTTTTTCCGGCTTAGATGCGTTTTTGCGGGCATCGCGGCAGTTCTTGCAGCGCTGGGGCTCATTTACAAAGCCCTTAGCGGCATAAAACTCCTGCTCACCGGCAGTAAACACAAACTCTGCACCGCAATCCTTACAGTTTAAGGTCTTGTCATCGAACATGAAATTTACCTCGCTTTTTCGGAAAAATATTTTCGCCCGCGGACGGATTTGAACCGACACCTTTGAATACCAACGCTCTTCCGTTGAGCTACTGGGGCATATTGCAACCCGCATATGCGGTTTTGCACGAGGGGGTAGAAGTGGTGGCAACATATTGGCGGTAATACCAGCATTACCGCAGGACGGCACCTAACTTTTTTCTTGCACGCTGTAGCGCGTTATCTACCGATTTATTCGTAACGCCCAGACGTGCGGCCATCTGTTCATATGTCAGACCCTTCAAATACAGCATTAGTATTTCCCGTTCAAGCCCCGAAAGAAGAGATCGTATTGTCTGGTTGATTAGCGCGTATTCTTCCTTCTTAATCACGAGGGTTTCCGGTGAATAACCATTGTGCGCATCGCTTTGGCTAGCGATACCGCTGCCTTCTAGATAATCATCCAAAGAAACGTAACCACGCAACGGCATATGCTTAAGTAACTCACCCGAGCGCAAAGCCGAGCGAATGCTATTGTTAATGCAGGTAACGGCAAAGGTAACAAAGGCAGTACTTCTATCTGTTTGATAAAAGCGTATTGCACGCAATAGTGCAATTAGCCCTTCCTGAATAAAATCATCCTTATCCATAAACGAGTGCCCGCACGATACCGCTTTGCGAGTAATAAGAGGCAGATATCTGGCAAGCAGGACGGTTATGCTTTCGTTGCAGCCCAAACGGGCGGATACAACGAGTTGCTCATCAGGGGTATCCGTTTTTAAACCGAAGCTTGTATATACACCGCACTGAGGTACCGTCATGGCGCAATCTCCCTAAACGAGCCCAAAACCTACAGTTATTTTACTTCTCAGCACTCAGTATGTCAATACTTTTCACGAAAATACAGGTAAATTCTTTGTGTTTTTATCTACCTTGTTACATTGTTAATCCATTTTTGTCCTTTTAATCGAAGCAGGATAAGAAGCGCCTTGAGCGGTTCGTCTACACGCAGACAGATGAATACCGCCCAGGCCGGCCATTTTAAGACCCAGCCCGCCAGCATACCAAGCGGCGCGGACAGTACCCATATGAGTATGGTATCCGCAATAAATACAAACCGTGTATCCCCTGCTCCCCGAAGTGTACCGACAAGGTTTATGGCGCATACCGAGATAAAGAACACGTTTACCGCAGCGACAATAACCAGTTGATTGGCAATCAAATTTGTTGTCTCTGGAAAATCATAAAACCCAATTGCCACGCCGCGAAGCGAAAACATTATTACTGAACCGATTAAGCCAACCCCCACGCTGAGCGCCATCAGGGTATTGGCACAGCGGCGTACATAATCGTTCTTACCAGTGCCCACAGCCTTGCCAATCACAACAGCACCCGCATTTGCCATACCAAAGATGACAATGGTGGTTAGCTGCTGAAGCACGCCAACAATGCTGTTTGCTGCTACAAATTCCGAGCCAATTCTACCGATAATCACCGACTGAACCGACATGCCGACAGACCACAAAAGCTCATTGAACAGTACCGGAACGCCATGGCGCAGATAGTCACCGAACAACACCTTATCGATCTTAAAAAGGTCGGTAAAGCGCAGCCGCACCTTTTTTTCAAAAAAGATCATAAAGACCAGAGCAATTAAAAACTCCGTAATTCGAGCAATCAGCGTACCGATTGCAGCGCCGCGCACCCCCATTGCGGGAAAACCAAAGTGACCGAAGATTAGCGTGTAGTTTATGATAAGGTTTACCCCGAACGAGACACCATACACCAGAAGTGATATCTTAACAACTTCGACACTCCTGAGTGAGCAAAGATATGTATTGGTGATGCCATAAAACAGGTATGCAAATGACATTATCTTTAGATATTGCGCACCCAGTTCAATAATTTGGGGTTCTTTGGAGTAGATGCTCATAATTTCGCGTGGAAAGAAAAATGCGCCGACAAAAAAGACCACTGACAATAGCGTGGCAACATTGAGTGCAATTGCAAACGAGCGTCGGATTGGTGTCATCTCACCTTTGCCCCAATATTGCGCGGTAAGCACCGAGACTCCGCTTGAAATGCCGAAGGTGAGTATAAGCAGGATAAAAAACGGTTGGTTTGCGAGCGCGACCGCCGACAGCTGCGCTTCCCCCAGCGAACCAATCATCAGGGTGTCGGTCATGTTTACCCCAAAACCAATGAGGTTTTGCAGTGCGATGGGCAGCGCGATGGCCGCAATGGTGGTATAAAAACTTTTCTCTTTTACAAACTTCATCTTTGTTATAATCCTCCGGCTATGCACAATATACAACGATGTTGAATTCTGCCCCTGTCCGCATCAAGAAGACAAGTGCATTATATTATACCATCGGAAGTATCGAGTTGCAACCAAAATTACGTGCATAAAAACGGCACTAAGCTTTAGTTGTAATATAAATCGAAACAGTTTATTTTTATTTGCGAAACAACTATGGTATTGATTGGTTTACATAATTTGAAGTATTGTTAAATTGAAACGACAATTTTAACGTGTTAGAATAAAGCAAGACGTTTCTTAGAGGTTCTGGTCGACATAAAATTATAGCGAATGAGAGGATTTATTATGAAACGATTGTTAACCATAGCGATTGCAGCTGTCACTGCACTCACCGTCTTTACTTCCTGCGCAAACGATTCATCTGATGCACCTTTAAGTAATAGCAGCGAGGTAGTCTCTGCCGAGATAGAGGTCGCCAACGCAGAGCAATATGCCGATAGCAGTACGCCATCTGAGGACAGTTTGGATTCTGACGTAGCTGAGCAGGAAACACAAAGCGCAACCGAGCAAAGCCAAGGTGTAGAGAATAATCAGAGTTCTACTGCATCCGGTTCGGCGAAAGGCGCCTCTTCTGAAACTAAGAACAGCGGCTCTTCCGGGTCTGCATCGTCAAAAAGCGATACCTCATCTAAGAATTCGTCTTCTAAAACAGACAGTTCTTCCTCTAAGACAAGCAGCTCTGCACCTTCAAGTAGTTCAAAACCTGCAAGTAGTTCAAAGCCCGCAAGTAGCTCGACTGCACCTAGCAGCAAGCCGAGCAGCGTAGGCACCATCGGAACCTTTACTATGACCGATCTTTCCGGAAACACTGCGAATCAGAGCATTCTTAACAAGTATGATTTGACCATGATTAATGTATGGGCTACCTACTGTAACCCCTGCATCACAGAGATCCCTGAGATAGACGAGGTGTACAAGGAATTTAAAGGCAGTGGTGTGAACATCATTGGCGTTGCGCTTGACGGTCCCGGTAATGTGTCGTCCATTCAAAGTATTGTCAACAAAACAGGTGCATCGTATAAGATGTATATTCCCTCTTCCTCCATGCTCAACAACTCCTTTATGAGCAATGTCACCTTTGTTCCGACCACATTCTTCGTCGATCGAAACGGCGATCTAGTTGGCAGTGCTGTTTCGGGCAGTAGAACCGCATCCGCTTGGAGAAAGATACTCAACGAGCGGCTAGCTCAGGCAAGCTAATAGGTTAACAAACATTGGCAAATAATCGATGAATTGATATCGTGCACCGTAATCTTGCAATCAGTTAATTTGTAAACAGGCATTCATATGAAAAAAGGATAGGTTCACGCCTATCCTTTTTTGTTGACTAGTTCAAATACACAATCCTTCACTCTCTTAAAATTGCAGCACCTGTGTTATTCTAATTTCTGTTGTGATAATAATTTACCGATTTAAACCTGCACCAAATTACCGATTTAACATGGATTATTGATACATGTCTGCTATCGATACTTTTTCTGTTATTTTCTTATATTTTGTGGATTATTTTGCTATTGTATTTTTATCAACTAAAATATAAGGATACTATACATTAAACTTTGATTTATTACTACTATAACAGCTTGCAGAAGTAATGTTGTTTTTGTTTGTTATGTATAAATATTGGTTGTATTCTTGTTATAATCTCAAATTTTCTCTGTTATAATTATAAAAAAACAATGTATAATACTATTTTACAATAATTTATGTGTCGTTTACGTTTTTGACACATTTTTTTGCTTGTGATATAATTACATCTGCACTAATGTTGCAAACTATTATTACATATTAAAATGGAGGAACGCATGAAAAGACTTTTATCAATTGTACTTGCATCTGTTATGCTTTTTAGCCTTGCAGCCTGCACCAGTACGCCTGTAGCTCCTGCTACTTCTAGCACACCTGACGTTTCCAACGAAGCACCCGCTGCTTCCGATTACAAGATTGCAATCATCACCGGTACTGTATCTCAGGGTGAGGAAGAGTTCCGCGCCGCTGAGAACATGAAAGCGACTTTCCCCGGACAGATTGTAACCGCAACCTATCCTGACAACTTCTCTAAGGAGCAGGAGACCACCATCTCCAACACCCTTAACCTGATTGCTGACGAGTCTGTAAAGGCTCTGGTATTTGTACAGGCGGTTCCCGGCGCTTCTGCCGCTATCGCCAAAGCCAAAGAGCTTCGCCCTGACCTGCTGGTAATTGCCGGCGTAGTCGGTGAGGATCCCGGCACCATCGCCCCCGTTGCTGACATTGTTATGAATGCGGACGAGCTTGGCATGGGAACTACCATTATGGAGCAGGCACAGAAGCTTGGCGCAAAAACCTTTGTTCACTACTCCTTCCCCAGACATATGTCTATTGCTCTGCTTTCCACAAGACGCGACCTGCTCAAGGCTAAGGCTGCTGAGCTTGGTATCGAGTTTGTAGAAGCAACCGCACCCGACCCAACTGGTGACTCCGGCGTTCCCGGCGCGCAGCAGTTCATCCTTGAGGATGTTCCGAAGATGATTGCGAAGTATGGTAAGGAGACCGCTTTCTTCTCCACCAACTGCGCAATGCAGGAGCCCCTTATCAAGACCATTCTTGAAGGCGGCGCCATCTTCCCGCAGCAGTGCTGCCCCAGCCCTTATCATGGCTATCCCGGAGCACTTGGCATCGAGATTCCCGATGACAAGGCTGGCGACGTAGACTTCATTCTGGCCGAGACCACCAAGGCGATCACCGCTGGCGGTAACCCCGGCCGTATGTCCACCTGGACTGTACCCGTTAACATGCTGTTCGTTGAAGCTGGCGTAAAGTATGCCCAGCAGTATCTGGATGGCAAGTTCACTGAGAAGAATGACATGGCTGCTCTGCAGGCTATCTGCGACGAAATCGCAGGCGGTCCCGTATCTATGGACACCCTGGTAGAGAACGAGGTAGCGTACGATAACTTCTACACCATCCTCGGTCAGTACTACACCTTCGGCTAAGCACCAATAAGCAAACACGACTTTAAAGGTTAACTGTAAGTGCGCCACAGGATATAACATATGTTCCTGTGGCGCATTTAAACATGATTGTAATACGAAATTGAAAATGCTAGGCGGCGATTTATCTTGATAGAAAACACCCCTATCCTTAAAATGAAGGATATAAAAAAAGAATACTACGGCAACAAGGTATTAAAGGGTATTTCTCTAGAGGTTATGCCGGGTGAGATTCACGCGATATGCGGAGAAAACGGAGCCGGAAAATCGACGTTGATGAATATCTTGTTCGGTATGTCTGTCATCCACAGTACCGGTGGATTTGAAGGAGAAATCTCCGTAGCGGGAGAAAAGGTGAACATTCGTCACCCCTCCGATGCAATGGAGCTCGGAATAGGGATGGTTCATCAGGAGTTTATGCTGATACCAGGCTTTACTGTTGCCGAAAATATTAAACTCAACCGTGAACCCTTGAAAAAAGGAGTGCTCGGTTCTGTTCTTGGTTCAAAGCTACAGCAGCTTGATATGCAAACGATTCAGAGTGATTCAAGAAAGGCTCTTGATAAGCTTGGCATGGATCTGGACGAGAACCTGCCCGTTGCAGGACTTCCCGTCGGCTACATGCAGTTTATAGAGATTGCCCGAGAAATCGACAAAAACAACATCAAAATACTGGTGTTTGACGAACCGACTGCTGTGCTTGCCGAAAGTGAGGCACGCAACCTGCTTGCAGCGATGAAAAAGCTTGCTGCAGACGGCGTTGGTATATTGTTTATTACCCACCGACTTGACGAGGTCATTGATGCGGCCGATAAGATTACCGTCATGCGCGACGGCGGCTGGATTGAGACATTGAAAAAAACCGAGACTACTATTAACCAAATTGCTGAGCTAATGGTTGGACGAAAGATCGATTTGTCGCAAAAGCAGCCAAACGATCGCGTTGACCACAGCAAGATTGCCCTATCGATACGGGGTTTAAGGGTAGAGATGCCGGGCGAGGTTGTGCGCGATATTGACCTTGATGTGTATAAGGGCGAAATCCTTGGCATCGGCGGCTTGGCAGGCCAGGGCAAGATTGGCATAGCAAACGGTTTGATGGGCATCTATCCCGCCTACGGCGAGGTAACTGTCGATGGCAAAAAGCTTACACTAAATAGCCCTAGGGCCTCCCTAAACGCGGGACTGAGCTTTGTATCGGAGGATCGCCGCGGAGTTGGTCTTGTTCTTGAGAACTCCATTGAGATGAATATGGTTGTTCCCGCGATTGTAAATCAGGACAAGTACCTGTATCGCCTTGGTCCCCTGACCTTCAAAAAGTGGATGGAAATTCGCAAAACGGCTGAGGAGTATATCGATATCCTTGACATCCGCTGTACGGGACCCACGCAGCCCGTAAAACGTCTTTCGGGCGGTAATCAGCAAAAGGTGTGCATTGCGCGCGCGCTGCTTTTGCAACCCGGTGTTCTGCTTGTGTCGGAGCCGACACGTGGCATCGACGTCGGCGCAAAGAGCCTTGTGCTCGACACCGTTGTAAAGCTAAACAAAGAGTTTGGACTAACCGTAATCATGACTTCATCGGAGCTTGCGGAGCTTAGACTTATCTGTGAACGAATCGCCATTGTAACAGGCGGTAAGATAGTCGATATTCTTGATCCCAGCGCCCCCGATGCGCAATTCGGACTGGCCATGGCCGGGGCTGCTGCAAAAGGTGGTGCAAAGCAATGAGTAGAGTGAAATCAATCGTTCGTCAGGTGGGCTTGCCGCGTGTCATCATCATTGTATTTTTGCTGGTTTTGATTGTTACGGCAGTCTTTCAGCAGCAAAATATGGGAACGTTGATGACCGACGTGTTGGTGCGTTTTGGCATGAACATGGTCTTGTCTCTTGCGATGGTTCCCGCTATCATGTCTGGAACTGGTATGAACTTTGGTCTACCCGTTGGTATCCTTTGTGGTATCTTGGGTGGTCTCATCAGTATTGAGATTGGGTTATCTGGTTGGGTCGGCATACTTGTTGCGATTGCCCTATCTATCCCGTTTGGAGTTGCTTCTGGCTTTCTTTACGGCAAGCTGCTTAACTCGGTTAAGGGCGATGAAATGATGGTTGGTACCTATGTGGGTTATGCCATTGTGTCCTTGATGTGCATGGGCTGGCTGATTCTCCCCTTTAAGGACCCTTCCATGATCTGGCCGATCGGCGGTTCTGAGGGCGGTCTACGCTCGACCATTACATTGACCGACAACTACGATAAGATCTTTAATCGTTTTCTCTCATTTACCATCGGCGGTGTTACCATTCCCACCGGGCTTATCCTGTTTGGTCTGTTGATGTGCCTAGTTATTTGGCTGTTCGGGCTTAGCAAAACCGGCATTGGAATGAAGGCTGCGGGCGCAAACACTCGGTTTGCAATCGCTTCGGGTATTAACGTAAACCGTATGCGCCTTTTGGGAACCATTTTATCGACTGTAATCGGCGCGATTGGAATCATATTCTATGCGCAGAGCTTTGGGTTCTACCAGCTATATAACGCACCGCTTAACATGGCGTTTCAGCCGGTAGCTGCTGTTCTTTTGGGCGGCGCAACGGCGAAAAACTGCAAGATTTCGCACGTTATTATTGGTACATTCCTGTTTCAGGCGTTGCTGACCATCGCGCTTCCTGTTGCTAATCTTTTGATGCCGGAAGGCAGCCTTTCGGAGGTTGTTCGCATCATCGTATCCAACGGCATCATTCTGTATGCACTTACTCAGACAGGAGGCGGAAGCGATGAATAATACCTTCTTTGAGCGCGCCAGAAAATTCCTTATTTCAAATATCGTTCCCATTGTGTTTATAATCGTTTGTATCCTGGGCGTCATCTACTCTGGCTCTTCCCCCGCTATTATTTTGATGGATTTAATCTCCCGATTTGACCGCAACGCGTTCCTTGTTCTTTCCCTGATTATCCCCATCGTTACTGGACTTGGACTCAACTTCGGTATCGTGCTCGGCGCGATGGCGGGACAAACCGGCTTGTTTATCGTCTCCATCATGAATTTGGAGGGGCTGCCTGCAATCCTTTTGGCCTCTGCGATTTCCGTTCCCCTTTCCATCCTACTTGGCTGGATGACTGGAAATCTCTTAAACAAGACCAAAGGTCAAGAGATGATTACCAGTATGATTCTGGGCTTTTTTGCCTCGGGTGTGTATCAGTTCATCTATCTATTCTTCCTAGGGGGAATCATTCCGATTGATGCACCCAGCATTATGCTCAGCTCGGGTGTTGGTGTTCGTAACACCATCGACCTTACCACCATGAAGTATGCTCTGGACAACATCTGGAAGCTGGATATCTTCCTTGCGGCCGTCTTCTTTGCCTTGCTGCTTCTTGTGTGGCTGCTCTTCAAACGGTTTGTAAAAAAAGAGCATACTACAAAAAACCTTGTTTTAATTTGCGTAAGCGTGGGTATTATTGCACTAAGCATTATCGCGGAGTTTATGCCGTCACTAGCGAACTACCGCTCTTTTTGCATGGTTCCTATGGTTCCATATCTGCTTATCGCACTGCTCTGCTTCTTTGTACAAGCCTTTATCAAAACGAAGCTTGGACAGAATATGCGTGCGGTTGGGCAGGATGCTAAGGTTGCGGCTGTGGCGGGTATTAACGTAAACAAAACCCGCGTAACCTCTATCTGCATTTCTACCGTGCTTGCCGCACTCGGTCAGATTATCTTTTTGCAGAACCTCGGCAACATGAGCACCTACAATGCGCATGAAAATGTCGGCATGTTCTCGGCTGCCGCTCTGCTCATCGGCGGAGCCTCGGTTTCTAAGGCTACTGTCGGTCAGGCTTTGATGGGAACAGTTTTGTTCCACCTATTGTTCAATGTATCCCCCGTTGCGGGCAAAAACATCTTTGGCAGCGCTGAGCTCGGCGAATACTTCCGCGTGTTTATCGCATATGGCATTATCGCCGTCACCCTTGCGCTGTATGCATGGAAAAAGCTGATGCAGGCAAAGGACAAGAATAAATTGATGTAATGCTCCCCAGTAATACACAAAGCCGACATCATCATGATGTCGGCTTTTATTTTGCCCCTGCGCATGGACAAACAAATTCCCCTGTCATGGGACATATACTGTTATAGCCAATTGACTTGAATAATGTCAAAACAATATCGAGCGAAAGCTTGTGTTTATGGCTTACACGAAGAATTTTTCGTAGACATTTTAAGTTTATTAGCTATACTACGCGCAAAGAACGTTAATGACAGGGTGTGACGCGATGTATCTGGCACTGCTGCAGTTTGCCTTGGAAAACCTGTGGTTTTTGGCTCTGCATATCTCCTCAGGCGGGTCGTTCCCAAAGCCCCTTTCGGCAAAGGATGAGCGGGAATGTTTAGAACTCATTCGAGAGGGCAATGTTGCTGCGCGCAATAAACTGATTGAGCACAACCTGCGCTTGGTTGCCCACATCATAAAAAAATACTACTCCAACCAAAAGGATCAGGATGATCTGATCTCGATCGGAACCATCGGGCTGATTAAGGCGGTCTCTACCTTTGACTGCGATAAGGGTACCCGCTTTGCCACCTACGCAGCGCGGTGTATCGAAAACGAAATATTGATGCACTTTCGCAACCAGAAAAAGAGCTCGCAGGATATCTACATCAGTGATCCGATTGACACGGATAAAGAGGGCAACACCTTAACGCTGATGGACATCGTTGCCGAGGATGAGTGCATCTTTGAAAACATCGACCTGAAGCTAAAGGCAGAAAAGCTGCACAAGCTCATCAACAAACACCTTGATACCCGGGAGAAAACGATAATTTGCCTGCGCTACGGGATTAACGGCGATCCCCCGCTTACCCAACGAGAGGTTGCCTCGCGCCTGAATATCTCGCGGTCGTATGTATCACGCATTGAAAAAAAGGCGTTGCAGGTTCTGCGTAGACGGTTTGACGGGTAATACATGTTGAATAAGGAACAGCGCTTCACTGGTTGATGAAGCGCTGTTCCTTTTGCTACCCTTATATTACCTTGCACGCACAGTCACAAAGATGCTTGCGAGCTTTTTAATGATTAGTATCAGTATTAACGAAATTATCCCGACTAGTACGATGGTGCCGCCTGGCTTTAAGCGTGCGTAGTAGGATAAAAACAGCCCCGCTACGGTGAAAAACTCTGCAAACGCCACACCATACCACAATGTTTGCTTATAGCTTTTGCCAAGCTGCATGGCACACGCAATCGGAACAACCATCAGCGATGAGATAATCAGCGCACCCACCGTACGAGCAGCGACCGAAACAGTGACTGCCGTAAGGATGGTAAAGATAAAGTTAACAACCTTAATGGGAACCCCTGCAAGTCGCGCCGCTCGCTCATCAAACGCGATGTAAAATAGCTCCTTATACAACACGATAAATGCAACAAGTACCGCAAGGCTGATACCGGCGACAAGCAGCAGCTCAAAATCGCTGATTGCCACGATACTGCCAAACAAAAAGCTGTGAAAGCCCGCTGCGTTGTCGACAAACCCGGATAATACGCCCGCAAGACCGATGCCTGCGCTCATGATAATGGCAATGGACATCTCGGAATAACGGGGCATTTTTTTACGGATAAGCTCAATGCCAAGGGCTGCCGCAATACAGGTAATAACCGCGCCCAGTACGGGGTTAATACCCATGACTAGTCCGCCTGCAACACCCGCAAGCGACCCGTGCGAAAGGGCATCACCAATCATAGAAAGACGTTTGAGCACAACGATTAGCCCGATGCAAGGAACAATGCCGGCAATGAGGACGCCTACCAAAAATGCCCTGCGCATAAACTCATAATCAAATATCTCCATGCGTTGTGTCATCCTTCCCTGCTGTAGTATTGGTCGGACACTGCGGATGCGAGTGCTTATGGGACAACTCGTGTGTAAGCTGCTCTCTGTCAAGCTCAACCATCGTTCCATGCTCTAAGCATAACGTTCGGGTAACATAGCAGGACGCGCGCGCAATGTCGTGGGTAACCATTACAACCGTTAAGCCGGTCTCGCGATTCAGCTTTTCGAGCAGCTGGTATAGAGACTGGCTTGACGCGGCATCGACACCTGTGGTCGGCTCATCAAGCAGCATGCAGTCAGGTTGTCCCACAAGGACGCGTGCGAGCATCACACGCTGCTGCTGCCCACCTGAAAGGTTGCCTATCAGCTCGTGTGCCTTGTCCTGCATTCCTACCAGTTCCAAGGCCGTAAGCGCAAGGCTGCGATGCTCTCTCTTCGCTCTCTGCAAAAAACCGACCTGGGCGTAAAGATTCGCGCTGACGACCTCCAGCACGCTTGCAGGAAAGCCTTCGGCAGCAGACACAGCGTTTTGTGGCACATAGCCTATTTTAGTCCAGTCACGCAACTGCCCTACCTCCTGACCCAGTACGCGGACGCTACCCTTCTGAGGACTGAGCTCACCGAGCAACAGTCGCAGGAGTGTGCTTTTTCCAGTGCCGTTGGACCCGATAATCGCCACAAAGTCGCCCTTGTTTACCCGAAAACTCACGCTATGCAGTATGGGTTCTCCTGTATAGGCAAAGGTTAGGTTGTCGGCCTCTATGATGTTGTTCATCGTGTGTCAGTATCCTTTCCTTATCAAGCAAGCAAACAGGCCTTAACATAAGCCCTGTTGTTTATTCTATTGTAGTCCTTCGGTTAATGCCTTTAGGTTGGCTCGCATAAAGCCGAGATAGTCTTCTTCCGTTTGGGATTGCTCAGCCGTTAAAACGCTGACCGAAACGCCAGTCGCCTTGGATATGGTCTGCGCAACCTTTTCGCTTGCTAGCTCCTCGAAAAAGATAGTTTTTACGTTGTTTTTCTTGCAAAACTCAATAATCTCAACCATCCTTGCAGCGTCCGGCTCTGAGTCGGGGGTAAGCCCTTCCACCGCCATCTGTGTCAGTCCATAGTCCTTGCACAGGTAGGCAAACGCTTGGTGAGAAACGACAACGTTCTTATCTGCAATATTCTGCAGTGCCTCGGTAAACTCTGCATCCAGTTCGTCCAGCTCTTGGGCAAAACGATTGTAGTTGTCGTTGTAATACTCAGCATTGTCCGGGTCTGCATGAGCAAGGGCATTTTTTATGCTTTCTGCCTGTTTCTTTGCATTGCGCAGGCTCAGCCAAATGTGCGGGTCGTAAGATGTTTCGTCTTCGTCATGCTCTTCATCCTCATGGTCATGATGGTGCTCAGCGGCAATCAGTTCAATCCCGCTAGAGGTGTCGACCACGACCAGTTCTTTGTTTTGCAGGGATGACAGTACCTTGTCGACCCAGGTCTCCATTCCGGCGCCGTTATAGATAAATACATCCGCCTTTTCTAGCCCCACAATGTCGGCGGGCTGCGGTTCCCAGCTGTGCGGCTCGCTACCGTCTGTTATCAGTCTAACCAGTTCGGCACGGTCTCCGCCAATGTGAGATGCGAAATCGTATATGGGATAAAAGCTTGTGTAAACCAAAAGCTTATCGTTAGCCGCATTGCTATCATTTGCTGCCTGCACACCGTTTTGTGCAGTACAAGACGCCAGCAACAGTAAGGCTGCCGTCAACAGCGCAACCAATACGCGCTTCTTAAAAAACTTCATAAATATCCTCCACCTCGCCACACGCGAACAAATCATTTCAAATCCTTAGGAGCAACAAGCATCTGTTTTGACGAAGATAAGAGATTTCAGATGCCTAGTTGCCAGCCACTAGTTGCAAACTATTCGCAACTGCAATTACAATTATAGTAGTCACCATAATAAAAGTCAAGCGATGTTTGTGGCTTTTCTCTTAATTACAAGTATGACCTTCCAAAATCGTGCTCATGCTTTGGATGAATAGGAATGAACCTGCCATTATCAGAGCAAAATAATACTGTCCATTCAATATGCATAAACGGAGGAGAAAAAGTTGAGTATAGATCCTTTGAAAGAACTGCCGCTTGGGCTTGGCATGGCTTTGGCAAAAAACGTTGAGGCGATGAATCGCTTTTCTGCCATGAGCAAGCAGCAACAGCAGCAGATTATTGAGCACACCAAGGTGATAAACTCGAAACAAGAGATGCAGCAGTACGTCAATTCTCTGGTATCGCAGCCGCCTTTGCCGTAAAGAGAGTGATGCAATGATTTATGATGTCATACCCGGGTTTAAGCAGTATTTCTACTCCCTTTCGCCGCAGGTCAGGGAGCAGGTGCTCTCTTCGCGCGTCGAGCTATCATCAATCGGCGAACTGATGCGGCTAACCGAACAGCTTACCGCAGACAATGAGCACCCCGCTTCATTGGGCGAACCAACTTCATATGAAACACAGACAGAATACAGATGAATGTTGGTGATACCGAAACAACGAAAGGAGACTGCAGCTAAGCGCAGTCTCCTTTTTACTGTTGCGATGAAACGAGTCGTTATCTCTGAACGCGTCCGGTGCCGTCGCCGCCAGCAAGTGCCGCGACCTCTGCAACCGATACATGGTTAAAGTCGGTTTCTACCGAGTGCTTTAAGCAGGAGGCCGCTGTAGCAAACTCGATGGCGTCCTGCGAGGAGTAGCCCTGAGACAGTGCATAAATCAAACCGCCGCCAAAGCTGTCGCCGCCTCCTACGCGGTCTACGATGCGTACTGCATAGCTTTTAGAGAAATGATGCGCGCTGCCGTCATACAGCATAGCAGCCCAATCGTTGTCGTTTGCCGAGATGCTGGTGCGCAGCGTGATGGCGACATATTTGCACCCAAAACGCTTTGCAAGCTGGTTAGCAACGCTCTTGTACGCCTCGTGGTTGAGTTTGCCGCTGTCAACATCGGTGCCTTCCGCCTTAATGCCAAACACCTTATCGGCATCCTCTTCGTTTGCGATGCAGACATCCACATAGGGCATTAGTTCGCCCATCGTCTTGCCCGCTTGTTCGCTCGTCCACAGGTTTTTACGGAAGTTAAGGTCACAGCTGACGGTAATGCCCTTTTCGCGCGCCTTTTTGCAGGCGGCAAGGCAGATGTCCGCAACGTTTTGCCCCAGCGCGGGGGTGATTCCCGTAAAGTGGAACCAGGTGCAGCCGTCAAAGATGGCGTCCCAATCAAAATCCTCCATCGAAGCGGTCGCAATGGCAGAGCCTGCGCGGTCATAGATTACCTTGGAGGGACGCTGGCTTGCGCCCTTTTCAAGGTAGTAGATGCCAACGCGTGAGCCACCGCGGGTAATGAGCGAGGTGTCTACGCCGTATTTGCGCAGGGAGTTTACAGCAGCCTGACCAATCTCGTGTTTGGGAAGCTTGGTAACAAACGCGGCATCCTGCCCGAAGTTGGAAAGGGATACCGCAACGTTTGCCTCCCCACCGCCGAAGGTCGCGCCCAGCTTATCCACCTGTACAAAGCGGTAATAGCCCTCGGGGGCAAGACGCAGCATAATCTCACCAAAGGTAACAAACTTAGCCATATATGTGTTCTCCTATTCAATCAATAATTATTAAATCTAGGATAGGTATCTAAACGCTATTTTTGTAACAGATGTACCGCAAAGCCGCCCACTTCTTCTTTGAGGTAATATGCCGCAAGCTCGCCCTTTGCATTGTATTTTGCGCTCTCTTCAATAAATTCTACGCCCATAAACTTTAAGTAGTTTACCGCACGTAAGATGGTATTGGTACGGATGGCAATATGCCCTTTTCTTCCGTAAAACGGCGTTTTCATCACCTCAACAGCGGTGCCAGCAAACACAGAGCCGTTGCCCGGTTTTTTAGAAAGACCAAACAGTGTCTCAAACCGCCCGGCTATGGCTTCCACATCGTCGCCCGGCTCGGGATTGATGCCCACATGCCCAAGTTCAAAGCCGAGCATCGTCATTACCGCTTCTTTGGCAAGGCGGGTAATCTCGTCAAAACGTCCTTCGTCGATGAGCTCCTCCTTTACCATCCAGCTTCCGCCGCACGCAAGTACCTTGGGGAACGAGAGATAGTCCATCAGGTTGTTCGGACCGATGCCGCCGGTGGGCATAAATTTAACATTGCTGTACGGCGCCGACATCGCCTTAATCATGTTAATACCGCCTGCCTGCTCTGCGGGAAAGAATTTTACCACATCAAGACCCAGCTCCAATGCCTGCTCGATGTCGCTGGGGTTTGCGCAGCCGGGTACTATGGCAATCCCCTTCTGTATGCAGTGGCGAACCACGTTGGGGTTGAGCCCCGGGCTTACAATAAACTTTGCGCCCGCCTCTATGGCGTCATCCGCCTGCTGTGTGGTAAGCACGGTTCCCGCGCCCACCAGCATATCGGGCAGCTCCTTTGCAATGAGTGCAATCGCCTCTTTGGCACAGGATGTTCGGAAGGTGACCTCCGCTGCGGGAAGCCCGCCGTCATAGAGGGCCTTTGCAAGGGGTACCGCGTCCTTCGGGTCACTGATTTTGATAACCGGGACAATACCGATGGCCGCAACGTTACTGATGATGTTGTTCATGGATAATACCATGCCTTTCCGGCTGTTTGCTTCAGCCATAGTTGTTTGTTGTGTTGCATTGTAGAGTTGTATATATGAACGGGGGATGCTAGAACCCAAAACCAAAGTAGCGCGCGGCGTTGTAGTAGCTGATGTCCTCGACCAGCTTGCCGAGATACTCCATATCGTCGGGGTACTCGCCGTTATCAACGAGCGTGCCGATAAAATTGCATAGGATGCGCCTAAAATACTCATGGCGGGTGTAGGACAAAAAGCTGCGTGAATCGGTTAGCATACCAACAAAGTTGCCTAGAACGCCTCCTTGGGCAAGTGAGGTAAGCTGTGCTTCCATACCCGCCTTGGTGTCGTTAAACCACCATGCGCTGCCGTGCTGAATCTTTCCCTCGCCCTCACTCTGGAAACAACCGATAAGCGAGACTATTGCCTCGTTATCCTGCGGGTTGAGCGAATAAAGGATGGTTTTAGGCAGACTGTCTTCACGCTCAAGCGCATTTAGAAAGTTTGAAAGCTTATCAAGCCGCGTGTTTTGGAAGATGGCATCGTAACCGGTGTCGGGTCCGATGCTGTCAAACATACGGGTATTGTTGTCGCGTTTACAGCCGAAGTGCAGCTGCATTACAAAGCCATTGTTGTAATACTCTTTGCCTAGATACAGCAGCAGGTTTGTTTTGTAACCCTCTGCCTGCTCCGGGCTGATGGGCTTGCCCGCAAGGGCTGCCGCAAAGATTTCCTCTGCCTGCTCGTTGGTGATTGGGGCGTATACGCAGGACTCAAGCCCATGGTCAGACACCGTAGCGCCGTGCTGCTTAAAGTATGCAAGGCGGTCGCTAAGCGCCTTCTTTAGTGTGGACAAGTCGGGAATGGCGTAGCCGACCACCTTTGCCAAACGCTCGATATACTGCGCAAAATCCGCCTTCTCCACATTAAGCGCCTTATCGGGGCGGGTTGTGGGCAGCACCTTGACATCAAAGTTCTTGTCTGCGGCAATCGCCTCGTGGTACTCCAGTGTATCGGTCGGGTCGTCGGTGGTGCAGATTACCTTGACATTGGACTGCCTTATAATACCGCGCACGCTCATCTCTGGGCTTGCAAGCACCGTGTTGCAGCGGTCAAATATCTCTTTGGCGTTTAGGGCGGTCAGCGGCTCGGTAATGCCGAAATAACGCTGAAGCTCGAGATGCGACCAATGGTAAAGCGGATGCCCGACCGCGCGGGGCAAGGTTGCCGCATAGGCATAGAACTTGTCATAGTCGCTTGCTGAGCCCGTCACGCAGCATTCTTCTGCACCGCCGGAACGCATCAGCCGCCACTTGTAGTGGTCGCCCCCAAGCCACACCTCGGTAATCGTGGCATACTGTTTATCCTCGGCAATTTCAGCCGGATTGATGTGGCAGTGGTAGTCAATAATGGGCAGCTTTTTTGCGTAGTTGTGATACAACGTTTTTGCCGCCTGTGATCGGAGTAAAAAATCGTCGTCCATAAATGTTTTCATAGCATTATGTGCCTTTCTTTGCCTGTAAAATTGGGCTAATCGCTACTGCTTGTCCATAGTTTTACAGGAATGCGACCAGTTCTATTAGCCGTCCTTCCCGACGCAAAAAGCGTAAGAAAACACAGCTAACTATATATCATAAAATTGAATACTACCCTAGAGTATAGTATATCCCTCTTTGGCTGCAATCGCAATGCCTCGCGTTACAATGTTACTGTTTTTTAACAAAACGCCGACAAAAGGCGTTTTGACAAAATAGATACTAGTTCGATTAACCAATGCCTGTGGTAACCCGAAAACTGCGCTCCCCTTCTTTTATTTGCATTCCCGCAACAAGCCGTCCGTGTTTTGTTAACATTTTCGGTGTACAGTTGTATTTGTATGATTTTATTATGAGGAGTATCACCCATGAACTTTTTATCCCGACTACGCTATCACCTGCAACGTTTCATGTACGGCCGAAACGGTGTAGACCTGTTGTCACGCGACCTCAACATTTTGGGGCTAATCTTTATGGTAGCGGATCTGTTTTTGCATAGCTACGTTTTGTATGTTCTTGGCCTAGTTTGCTTCTTTATCGCTGTGTTTCGCAGCCTGTCGCGCAATATAGCAAAACGCGCAGCGGAAAACTCCCGTTACTTTAACATGAGAAATCGGGTAAAGAACTGGTTTGTTGCAAAACGGCAGGAGTTTGTCGACAGAAAGGTGTACCGCTATTTTCGCTGTGCCACATGTAACCAACGGCTACGGGTGCCCAAAGGCAGAGGCAAGATTGAGATTACCTGCCCCAAATGCAAAAGCCGATTCATAAAGAAAGCCTAATCCACTTTATCTTGTAATCGGGAATAGACACCGACGAAACTTGGCAATATATACTTAACGCAATATCACGGTGGATGGGCGTCTATAATATTGTGACATACCCGGCGGGGCAAAAGCGGTCAAAAAGACACAACGAATTCCCGCTTTAATCATAATGAAAAGAGGTCGTTTGTATGAAACGGGTTGTAGCAATTTTTTTATGTACTGTACTTGTGCTCTCGGTTAGCGGATGCGGGATGTTTAACAAAGACACGGCATCCAAAATGTCGAGCAGCTCTGCCTTACCGCCATCCAGCATGCCGATAAGCTCCGAACCGACGCCAGAGATAGACATTACCGAGGAACAGATTACTATCACACTACCTGCCTTTCTATTTCAAGGCGGGTATGATTTAAACCTAGAGGACGTCAGCTCCGAGGACATAACCAAAAACGCAGACGGCTCGTACACCGTGGTGCTGAACAAAGAGAAGTACCTACGGCTTGTGGAAGACTACAAAGGAGAAACCGAGAAGATTTTCGCGCAATTCTCCGACACCTTTCCGTCGATTGAGTCGATTACAAGCAGCGAGGATATGACTGAGATTACTGTATCGGTGGATCGCGCCGCCTTTGAGCAGGGGCTTGATTCGGTCGCCTTGGTGGGGCTATCGATGGGCGCTTTGACCTATCAGGCGATTACGGGTGCAGGCAACGAGCAGACCAAGGTCACGGTGAATGTGAAGGACAAGAGCACCAACGAGGTGTTTTTGACCAGAACCTACCCCGAAGCGTTTGGCGGCAGTCCTCAATAAATGATGAACTGTTTTGTCATTGAACACAAAACGCCGATGCGCATGCATCGGCGTTACTTGTTTTTTATAGCCTTATTACTACTTGCTTGACGTTCCTCGTACATTGCCTCGCGGCGTATCAAACGCAGGGTTAAACGCGTAGAAATTTTTGGAGTCCAGATGGTCCTGCGAGATTCGAAGGGCTTCGCCAAAACGCTGAAAATGGACGATCTCTCGCGCACGCAGGAACTTGATGGGGTCTCTGACATCCGGATCGTCGGCAAGGCGCAGGATGTTGTCGTACGATAGCCTTGCCTTTTGTTCGGCTGCCAAATCCTCGTGCAGGTCGGCGAGCACGTCGCCGGTTGAAGCGAAGGTGCTTGCGTCAAACGGCACACCCGATGCCGCAATAGGATATAACCCCGTGGTGTGATCTACAAAATAGGTATCGAATCCGCTTTCTTTTATGTCCTTCTCTGATAGGTTCCTTGTTAGTTGATACACAATGGCGCATACCATCTCAAAATGCCCGAGCTCTTCGGTGCCGATGTCCGTTAGCGTACCTACAACCTCGTCGTATGGCATAGAATACCGCTGCGACAGATAGCGGTTTGCCGCGCCCAGTTCCCCGTGGGGGCCGCCAAATTGTGTAATTACTACACGTGCAAGGGCGGGGTTGGGGCGGGCAATCTTTACCGGATACTGTAGCTTCTTTTCATATACCCACATATACTACACCTCACTTGCCCTTTCCCATGGCCATGGTCCATCGACCCATCTCCACGTTGATCCTCCGTCATATTGACTTGCAACCAGAGGACCGTATTTTTTCACATACTCTTTCATTGCCTTTTCCCTTAACGCAAGATGCTTGCTGTAGTATGCCAGTACGTCCTGGTCTTTGGGATGCGTATCAAGGAACAGATTTGCTTCCAGCAGCGCAAAGTCACTGACCTGGATTCGCCTGAGAAGCATTGCTTTATTTTCCACGCGGTAAGACCTCCTCGCCTAAGAACGGCTTATCAAGACTGGGGAAGATGGTTCCCCGTACAAACCCGACCTCTGGGTCGTACGGCTTTTCCCACGTCTGAAAAGCGACATATGCTATTGCATACGAGATAGGCTGGTTGGTAAACGCATCGCATGAAATAGCAGCCAATGTTCCCTCTTCGCCATAGCTGTTTTTCATCATGTTATACCTCCATCGCTTTTGATTGGATAGTTTGGGTAGGAAGTCCCCTACCCAAACCATCTTATGCGATGAAAAAGCACGCGGTGACATTTTAGGTCAAAGAAAGTCAAAGTCAAACAAATGCCGTTTGGCAGCAAAATACCCCGAGATGGTTTTGCATAACGCCAAACCATCTCGGGGTATTATCGTCGTAAATAGAGTTCTATTTTTTCTTAATAAGCGAAAGAATAATTCGTACAGCGACAAGCAAAACAACGGCGCCAAGTGATGCGTACATAACAACACGCAGCCCAAGCGGTGGGATATCGGGCAAGAAGAACGTGCGGTTAACCGTCTCTGCAAATAGAAGCGGCGCAAAGACCGCCGCAATCATCACTACCGCAAGTGCCGCTGCCAAAACCATGATTATTTTGCGTTTCATTGCAATGTAAGCACCTTTCGTCCTTCAATGGCTATCTGCTCGATGCTGCAAAGATGTCTTAATACTTCTTGTTGTTAAAAATCTTGAGCAAATCGATATAATCCTTGTCTTCTTCCTCGGCAGCCTTTTCGTTGACGGGTGGCTCGGAGATGCCGGAGAACGAGAAATCCATGACATGCTTTGTTACGGTTTGACTGTCAAACCCCGTCGCGATTACGGTAATGCGCATCTCGTCGTCGAGTGAATCGTCAAACGCGGCACCCCAGATGATGTTTGCATCGGGATGTGCGGCGTTAGAGATCATTGTGGACGCACGCTCTACCTCTTCTAGCTCAACATCCTTAGACGCCGTGATGTTAATAATAACGCCTCGCGCGCCGTTGATGGAGGTCTCGAGCAACGGGCTTGAGATGGCAAGGGCAGCCGCTTGTTCTGCCTTATCCTTGCCTGCGGCACTGCCAACACCCATATGCGCATAGCCTGCGTCCTTCATGACCGTGCAGATATCCGCAAAATCTAAGTTTACAAGCCCAGGGACGTTAATGAGGTCGGATATGCTCTGCACGCCCTGACGCAACACGTCATCTGCCGCGGTGAACGCGTTAAGCAAGGTAATCTTCTGCTGGGAGATCATCTTCAGACGCTCGTTCGGGATAACGACCAGTGCATCCACACGCTCGCGAAGGTTGGCGATACCCTCCTCCGCCTGTTCCATGCGGCGCTTGCCTTCAAAATCAAACGGCTTTGTAACAATGCCAACGGTCAGTATACCAAGGTCACGTGCAATCTCGGCGACAACAGGCGCAGCACCCGTGCCGGTGCCTCCACCCATGCCTGCGGTGATGAACACCATCTGTGTGCCTTTGAGCGCCGCGGCAATCTCTTCGCGGCTTTCTTCGGCTGCGCGCAGACCCTTTTCGGGGGAACCGCCCGCACCTCTGCCTTTGGTGAGTTTTTCACCAATCTGTATTTTGTGAGGAGCCAGTGAACAGGACAATACCTGCTGGTCGGTGTTGATGGACAAAAACTCCACACTGCGCACACCGCCTTCAATCATACGATTCACTGCATTGCCGCCGCCGCCGCCGACACCCGCCACCTTTATGTTTACAACTTTGTCGAAGTCCTCGCTGAATACAAACTTCATAGGCATAAAACGTCCCCCTAAAATACTTCTATCGAAACCCTGTGGATGGAAGCTGTTTATTATTGGATGCTCTCTAATATAATTTATCAGATTTTCAGCCAAAATACAACATCTTGACGATTAAATCTGCAAATTGCGATAGATTGTCTACCATATATACGATATTATTCTACTCTATTTGATCTGCCGCTTGACTTGCGTCACTTTTGTCTGCCTCCGGCTGCTCCTGCGAAGCGGATTCGGTTGCAGATGACCCCTCTGGTGGAACCTGCATCGACGGCAATACGCTCACACTAAGGCTAGTCTCTCCATCAATCGCCTGTGCGTTTACAACCATCCCCGTATAAGCCCCCTGCGCTTGATACTGGCTGATAATCTCGCTTACAAACTCCAGCTTATACTCAAGATTGCTAGGTCCACCGAGCAAAACGGTATTGTTGTTTTCGCATAGCAGGCGAAGGTTGGATATATCGTCAAGTTCGATTACCGTGATACCAGGTATCGTAAACTGCTTAAGCGCCGCAAACAGGTTTTTTAGAATGGTTAGGTCTTCTTCGTTTTCTGTCTCAATATCCTCTCCCGCGGTCGGTTTTGTCAGTTCGAGTCCTGTGATGACGGGAACATCGGCGTCTGGGGTTGGGCATTCGGGTTGCAGCACCTTGTAGCTGTCACTGAGTAACACATAGCTGCCGTTGTGATAAACCGAGGCAATGACCTTCGCTTCCTCTACCGATAAGACGACGGTGTCTGGAAGCTCAAACCGTAGCTGCGCGTTGCCTATGTAGCTGAGCATGCGCTGTATCTCGCCATTCACTGCACTCGGCTTAATCTTAAACATACTCGACCCAATTTCAAGACCGCTTGCCGCAATAATCTCCCCCGTTTGATAACGGGTTGTCCCCTCGACAGTTATATTTTTAATGCGGATAAGCTTGTACGAAAGTACAATAAGCAGGACAGTCATAACCACGATAACAGGCAGCACATAATGCACCGCTCTCTTTTTGCGCCTGCGCCAATTACCTGTTCTGCCTTTTGCTGTACTGCCCATGGCTTAGCCCTACACCTTTCCGCTGCCTTTGTTTTTCCTCGGCAATCATTTATTCGTCAACCCTAATTACGCGAGCACCCAGTGCCTTTAGGGTATCCTCCATCCGCTCGTAACCACGGTCGATGTGCCGCACGCCGTTAATCTCGGTAACTCCCTCCGCAGCCAATGCTGCGACCACAAGTGCCGCCCCACCGCGAAGGTCGGTACAATCCACGCTTGCACTGTAAAGTGTGGGAACGCCCTCTACAACGGCTACCCTGCCCTCCAGCTTTACCTTTGCGCCCAACCGCGTCAGTTCCGCGACGTGCTTAAAGCGGTTTTCAAAGATATTCTCCACAAAGATGCTTGCCCCGTCAGCTATTGTTGCCACCGCCATAATCGGAGCCTGCGCATCGGTGGGAAACCCCGGATACGGCATCGTTCGAACGGTTTGAATCGCCTTGGGGCGGGCGCTGTTTTTTAGATAGATGCTGTTGTTTGACAGAATCAGTTTACAACCAGCCTGCTCCAAAACCGGCAAAATGGCACCAATATGGCGAGACTGCATGCCCTTTAATAATATCTCTCCTTTTGTGACGGTTGCCGCACAAAGAAAGGTCGCGGCGACAATGCGATCCGGAATCACCTCGTGGGCGGCTGCGCGCAGCTCATGAACGCCGCTGATATAGATTGTGCTCTCGCCTGCCCCTCTAATCTTTGCACCACAGGCGTTAAGGTAGTTAGCAAGGTCAACAATCTCCGGCTCTCTGGCCGCATTGGATATGGATGTCTCTCCCTTTGCAAGGGTTGCAGCTATCATAACGTTCTCTGTCGCCCCAACGCTTGGGAACGACAGGGCGATGTGTGCACCGGTAAGCCCGTTTGGCAGCGAACAGTCGATATACCCGTGATCTTCGACAATCTCCGCACCTAGACGTTTTAACCCGTAGATGTGCAGGTCAATCGGACGCGGGCCGAGCTCGCAGCCGCCGGGGAAAGAGATTCGTGCTCTGCCTGTTTTGGCTAAGATTGCACCTAAAAACACAATGGAGGAGCGCATCTCGCGCATAAGATGGGTCGGGATGTCACTTTTGGACAAGCCAGCGGTACGTATAGTAGTAACATGACCGTCAGTTGTTGTGTTGCAACCGAGATAATCGATGATATTACGGGCAGCGTCGATATCAGATAGGTCGGGGCAGTTGCCAATTACGCTTTCGCCGCTGCACATGATGCTTGCAGCAAGAATGGGAAGCGCACTGTTTTTAGCCCCTTGAACCTTGATTTCGCCGGCAATCTTTTCTCCGCCCTCAATCAAGTATTTATTCATGTCTTTGCACCCCTTCAAATAAGCAGAGCAAAGGGATGGGCGCCTGCAAAAGCATCTGCTTTTGCAGTAACTTCTCCCTCACAAGCCATACTATGCTTACCTTATCGGGTTTGTGAAAGAACGGATATTTACTATAAAAGTTGCTTAATCTCGCGGTAAATACGATCGTTTGCGTCTACGATTGCAAGCTGCGCCGCAGCCGCGGATAGGGCAAGTAGCCTGTCCGGGTGGGCAATGAGATCCTGAACACAATCGATTAACCGATCGCCGGATAGCTGTGTTTCTTCGATAACAACCGCCGCTTTGCTTCGGGCAAGCACCATAGCGTTGTGGTACTGGTGGTTTTCGGTGACGTTGGGCGACGGAATTAGGATAGATGCCTTGCCCGATGCCTGAATCTCACTAAGAGTAATCGCACCGGCGCGAGAGATTACAAGGTCGGCCGCCGCGTTGCAGCGGGGCATATCGTCTATGTATTCGCGCACCATAATCTGCGGATTGTCGGCAAGTGTGACGCCGCGCTCAGAAAGCAACGCCATAAACGCATCGTACCCTTTTTTGCCGGTACCGTGGATGTGGTATACGGGTTTGTCTTTGTGATTGCTGTGCCACGCCATTAAATCGGCGACGGACTCATTGATGGCGCGTGCCCCCAGACTGCCCCCAAACGACAGGATGCAGGGGCGGTCATCAAAGCCGAGCTCCGTTCTTGCCTTGTCCTTTTTATAAAAAATAATCTCCTCGCGGATGGGATTGCCCGTAACCACAAACTCCGCTCTGGGTGAAAGGTGCTTCTTTGCATCCTCCACCGCGAGCAATACCTTGTCCACATGTTTTGATACCAGCTTAGTGGTCATGCCGGGGAAGGCGTTTTGCTCGTGGGTTAGTGTCTTAATGCCCATTGCGGCGGCCTGTATGATAACGGGAGCACTGACGTACCCACCAGTGCCAAGCACCAAATCGGGAGCAAAGTCGGCAAGAATCTTCCCCGCTTCTTTTCTTGCGGTATACAGCTGCAGAATGGCATTCACATTCTTTTTTATTGCGCCCAGCCTTGTGCTGCGTACGATGCCCCGTGCATGAATGCCCGCAAACTCGAAGCCCTGTGCGGGTACGAGCTGTGCCTCCATTCCATTTTGGTTGCCAATATATAATATTTGTGCCTGCGGTTCTCTGCTTCGCAGATAGCCAGCAACTGCAAGCGCGGGGTTAATATGTCCGGCAGTTCCTCCGCCGGTAAAGATAACGCGCATCGTTTATGTTCCTTTCTGGGTTTTCTGACCTTGGTTACGCCTTCTCCATCACGGAGAATCGAGAAACCGATAGCACAACGCCCATTTGGCACAACAGCATAACAAGGGACGATCCACCGTAGCTGAAAAACGGCAGGCTAATGCCCGTGTTGGGGATGGTGCCTGTGACCACAGCAATATTAAGGATTGCCTGCACACCAATCTGCGTGGTAAGCCCCATGGCGAGCAGCGAACCAAAACGGTCGCGCGCGCGCATTGCGATTACAAAGCCGCGCCAGACAAAGAGCGCAAACAGGATGATGATAAACGTTGCGCCAATAAAACCAAGCTCCTCGCAGATGATGGAGAAGATGAAGTCGTTCTGCGGCTCTGGAACATACAGATACTTTTGGCGGGAATTCCCCAGCCCCTGCCCGAGTAGCCCCCCCGAGCCAATGGCATACAACGACTGCAGTATCTGGTGCCCCGAGTCGGTCGGGTCGATGGTGGGGTCTAACCAAATTTGTATTCGCTCTATTGCATAACCCATCTTGTTGGTCAGCGCAATGTACGCAACCGCAAGCGCGGCACCCACAGAACCGAACAGAACAAACCAGCGAAGCTTTACACCGCCAATAAACATGATAACGGCACCCAAAATGGTGATTAAAATCGTGCCGGAAAGATGTTTTTCTAAAAACACCAACACCACGACTGGTCCTAAAAACGCAAAGCACAGCAAAAATCCGTTTTTGAATTTATCCATCTGTTGGCCTTTGTGCGCAATTACGTGAGAGAGGATGAGCACAACCCCAAACTTCGCAATCTCCGACGGCTGAAACTGTATGCCAAATACCTCAACCCAACGATGTGTTCCCTTTATGGTTGGAGAAAAAAGCGCAAATATCAGCAGCCCGATTACGATAACATAGACAATTATCGCAAGATGATGCAGTAGATGGTAGTCAAAGTACGAGATAAAGAACATCAGCGCGACACCCATCAGCGAAAACAGCACCTGGTTTTTGATAAAGATATAGCTGTCGCCGTAATAGTACAGCGCGTAGGCATAGCTTGAGGAGAACAACATAATAAGCCCCATGCCAAGAAGCGCCAAGGTGAGAAGGAAGAAGGTGATGTCCATGCCGCCCTTGGGAAAGCGCAGCATCGATTTAATACTAGACTTCAATCAGGACACACCCCTATTCCGTACAAAATTACCCTGTTACACGAGTGTTAACGCCCATAATGCAAGCGCACTACCAACCACACCGACCAGCGTAAAGGACATTACAATCTTCACTTCACTAAAGCCGGACATTTCATAGTGATGATGGATTGGGCTCATCTTAAACACCCTTTTTTTCGTCAGCTTAAAGCTGATAACCTGAATGACAACCGACAACGCCTCAAGGATATAAACAATCCCCGCAAGTGCCAAAAATGCGGGCATATTGATGCCAAAGCTGATGGCAACCACCGCTCCGCCCAAAAACATCGAGCCGGTATCGCCCATAAACACCTTTGCGGGGTGAAAATTCCATACAAGAAAGCCGATACACGCCGCCGCGAGTGCTACGGCAAAGATTCCCTGCTTATACTGCCCGAGCATTGCGCACATCAACATGAGCGAGACGCCGCACACAAAGGTAAGTGATGCGCACAGTCCATCAATGCCATCGGAAAGATTGACGGCGTTGACCATGAAATAGATGACAAGCACCGAGAATGGGTAGTAGAACAGACCCATATTCCAAGCCCCTAAGAACGGGACAATCATGGTGGTCGTGCGGTCGCCGGCAAGATACAGGGTAAGTAGGTATAGTATTGCCGCAAGTATCTGCATTATTGTTTTTTGAGAAGCGGTTAGCCCAAGATTTCTCTTTTTAACCACCTTAATATAGTCGTCGGTGAAGCCGATAAAGCCGTTTGCAAGCGCAAGCAGCACCCCTGCTGCCAGCTTGATGTTATCAAGGCGCGCGGTGACTTCTTGCGTTGTATCGCGAAAATAAGAGAGTGCAAGCAACCCCGCCATAAGACCCGCAAGGGTACCAATGATAAACATAATGCCACCCATGGTGGGGGTACCCTGCTTGTTCTTGTGCCATGTGGGTCCAATCTCTTTAATGGTCTGCCCATAGCGCAGCTTGGTCAAATACGGAATCAAACCGCGTCCTACGAATGCGGTGACTACGAAGGCAACCAGTGCCGTTACAATCGTTGCTGTCGAGTTCATTTGTAAAACATCCTTTTAATAAAACTGGGGTTAATCCCTCGCTTTGTTACCCGTCTGACTGTAAAAGCCCTCTATCATCTCCTCAAGGCGCATACCGCGACTACCCTTGAACAGAATGGTATCTTTGGGCTTTACCGTTTCAACCAGCTTTTGCGTGGCTTGCCTCTTGTCGCTATAGTAATACACCTCGGGCACCCCATCGCACTGTGCCGTACTTGCGATGTAAACCGCTTCGGTTCCGTATGCAATCAGCACATCGGTGCCACTCAGAGCCGCAAGGCTGCCCACCGCTTCGTGCGCTGTCTGCGAGTAGTCTCCGAGCTCCAGCATGTCGGCAAGCACCGCAACGCTTCTTCCGCCCGATTCACCCTTAAGTGTGCTGAGCGTGCCAAGTGCCGCTTTCATGGAGTCGGGGCTTGCGTTGTAGCAGTCTTCAATCACTGTAAAGCCGCCGTACCGCACAATCTTTTGGCGCATGCCGGACGGTGTGTATGCGGTAAGCGCCGCTGTGCATTTAGCAAGGTCAAGGTTCAGCGCGGCGGCAACGCAAAATGCTGCAAGCGCATTGAGCACGTTGTGTGCGCCGATACAGGGTATGCGGGCAGGATACTCCTCATCTTTATATCGGATGATAAACTGTGTTTCTTCACCCTTGCGTGTAATATTCTTGGCGGTAACATCCGCCTGCAAATTTTCGATACCGTATGATAGTATAGCAAGACCGCGATGGGTTTTTATGTCGCAAAGAAGGTCGTTGTCATAATTGAGAATCAGCGTTGCGTCCTGTGGCAGACCCTCGGCAACCTCCAGCTTTGCTTTTAGAATATTCTCTCTGCTGCCGAGGTTCTCGATGTGGGATACCCCGATGTTTGTAATAACCGCAACGGTTGGAAGCGCCGCCGCTGACAACAGCGAAAGGTCTCCCAGATGGCTCATGCCCATCTCGAGCACCGCACAGCCATAGCTTTCGTCTAGGCTCAGCAGAGTAAGCGGCAGTCCAATTTCGTTGTTGCGGTTGCCTTCGGTTTTAAGCGTCTTATACTCAGCCCCCAGCGCACAGGCAATCATATCCTTGGTGGTGGTTTTACCCACACTACCCGTCACCGCTACGATGGGAAGGTCGTATTTCAGGCGGTATGCACAGCCTATGGTAATTAGCGCACGCTGGGTGTCCTTTACATAGATAACCGGCTTATCCACGCCTATAATCTCTTTGCGGCACACGGCGGCAACTGCGCCTTGCGTAAACGCATCGTGCACAAAGTTGTGCCCGTCAAACCGCTCCCCCTCCAGCGCAACAAACAGGCAGCCCGGGGTGATGGCACGGGAATCGGTGCACACATCCAGTACGGATATCCCTTCGGGAACCTTTTGCCCAAACAAACTGGCGATGTCGTTTAACATCCATGGCTTCAAAATTCGGTTCCTCCACTTCGTAGGGTTTTATTGCTTTGCGTCACGCGCGGCAATGAGCTTTTTTACAATTTCGTGCTCGTCAAACGATACGGTGCCAAAGCTGAGCACCTGATAGTCCTCATGCCCTTTGCCGCACAGCACAATCACATCATCCTGCTGCGCATTGTCTATCGCCCACCGAATCGCCTCGTAGCGATCCACAATAACCGTATACTCTGCACCCGTCCCCTCAAACCCGGGAAGGGCGTCGTCAATGATTTGACCGGGGTCTTCGCTGCGTGGATTGTCGGAGGTAAGGATGGCAAAGTCGCAGTTTTGACCCACCGCGCGGGTCATCTTGGTGCGTTTGGTTCGGTCGCGGTTTCCCGCACAGCCAAAGAGTGCCACCACCCGTTTGGGGGCGAATTCGCGCACTGCGGACAACACCTTCTCCAGACCGTCCGGGCTATGCGCATAGTCGCAGATGATGGTAAAATCCTTACCTGCGTACAGCACCTCCGCCCTGCCCTTAACCCCCGTGCAGCGGTTTAGCCCCTGTACAACCACCGATGCGTCAAGACCCAGCGAAACCATACAGGTAGCCGCCGCCATCGCGTTAGAAACCGAGAAAGCCCCCGGCATGCAGAAGGCAACCCGCTCGATAATCCCTTTGCCGACGAATGCAAAGTTTACGCCGCTGCTGTGTTTTTCTACACTTTTTGCGGTGTAATCCGCCATATCGTCATCTGCAGAATAGCTTACCGCTTTGCATGGGATCTCTTTGAGCAGGCGTTTGCCGTATTCGTCATCGAGATTGATAATGCCGACCTTACAGCTATCAAACAGCTTCTTTTTTGCGTTGTAGTAGTTCTCCATCGTCAGATGATAATCCAGATGATCCTGCGTCAGGTTGGTGAATACGCCAGCCTCGAACACACAGCCGTCAAGGCGGTGCTGGTCAAGCGCATGAGAGGACGCCTCCATCACAACGTACTCGCAGCCTGCCGCCACCATGCGTCCAAACAACGCGTGCAGCTCGGCAGGGTCCGGGGTGGTGTGCTTTGCGGGCAGAACCATGTCGGCTATCTCTACATGAATGGTACCGATAAGCCCGGTTTTTTTGCCCGCCGATTCTAATATCTGCTTGAGCAGATAGGTAATGGTCGTTTTACCATTGGTGCCTGTTACGGCAATGAGCTTTAACTTGCCGGCGGGGTTGCCGCTCATCTCGGCGCACAGCAACGCGTATGCGGCTCGTGTGTTCGGTACGATAATCTGGCGGTCAAGCCCCAAATCGCGCTCAGCAATTACCGCAACTGCGCCCTGCTTGATAACCGCCTCGGCATAATCGTGTCCGTCAAACTTTTCTCCCTTAATCGCCACAAACAGGGTGTTTGCTGCCACCTTACGAGAATCGCTGGTAACTAGGGATATCTCTGCATCGGGTATCTGTATGCCAGACAGGCAGTTGATGCGTTGCAAAAGCTGTGATAATTTCATTTACCCGCCTCCCTGCTATTTGTTGCGTTTGGTTATAAATGGGGTACTGTTATAGTATAGTCGAGTATTTCATCATTTATATCTGCATCGTAAAAGCAACCGTTACGGGGTATCCATTACACCCCTTATTCTACCGCATCATCCACACCGAATACAACATCAATTACGGTGCCGTGCTCTGCCTCTATGCCAAACATAGACTGGGAAATCGCCTTTGTACCCACCTGATTGCTTCCGCCACCCACAATACGGATGTTAAAGCCGGCATTCGTTAATGTTTTGTTTGCCTGCTGTGCAGAAAGCCCGATTACGCTCGGCACGGTGGAGGTTTTGGGATTTTGCGACACGGTGTATAGAATGACCTTTCCGCCTCTGGGGATGGGCTGACCGGCGAGTGGGTACTGCTTAATGACCGTTTCGCCATTGCCCACGATCTCGGACTGCAACCCAAGCTTATTGAGCGCCGACGTCGCTTCGTGCGGCTTAACGCCTACGACATTTCCTGTTGACACATCCATCTTCTCCAGCTCCTCGGCGGTGTATGCCGGTTCGATGCCGAGGTAGGTTAAGGTCTCGGAGATAATCGCGCCCGCAACAGGGGCAGCGATGGTGGATCCATACGCGTTGGAATCCGCCGGTTCGTCAAGAATGACCATAACCGCTATCTGCGGGTCATCGGCGGGGGCAAAGCCAAGGAACGAGAGCACATGCTCTTTGACGCCCGTTGTGCTCTGCTTATCGAGCTTTTCGGAGGTACCTGTCTTACCGCCGATGCGGTAACCCTTTATGTAAGCACTGCGTCCGCTTCCCTCGCTGACGACCTTTTCGAGCATAAGCGCAAGCTCGGCGGAAACCTGTTTAGAGATGGCCTGCCGCTTCACTGTTGGCTCTATGTTTTCTATGATATTCTTATCCGAATCGATAATCTGCTTAACTACGTGGGGTTCATACAGGTACCCGCCGTTGATGGAAGCGGCAATGGCCGTAATCATCTGCATCGGTGTAACCTTAAAGCTTTGACCAAAGGATGCCACCGCAAGGGTGTCCGGCTCCTTTTGCAGCACTGCAAGCGAGTGATAGATGCCGCCTGTTTCGCCAGGGAGATCAATGCCTGTCGGCTCACTGAACCCAAACGCTTTGTAATACTGCGCGGTGCGCTCCGCCCCAAGTGCAAGCCCAACCGCCATAAACACGGGGTTGCACGAGTTTTTTATACCGTCCACAAAGTTTTGCGCGCCATGACCCGCATGCTTCCAACAGCCGATGGAACGACCGTTGACCGTAAGGGAGCCGTTGCAATAGAATGGACTATTGGCGTTCACAACGCCCTCTTCCAGAGCGGATGCCGCCGTAATAATCTTGTAAACCGAGCCCGGCTCGTAGGTATCGGAGATTGCCTTGTTTCGCCACTGTGCCTCTCGTGCCGTTTGCAGCTGCAAGACCCGTTCGTCCTTATCCTCAATCTGGTTGATTAGGGCGGCTAGTTCTTCGTTTTCAATTGTAAACGGGTCGTTGGGGTCGTAGTCCGGCTCGGTGTCCATCGCGAGCACCTCTCCGGTGGTCACATCCATGACAATGGCGGTTGCGCGATTCTTTACCCCGTACTCAATGACAGCGGTTTCAAGGTTTTTTTCGACGATATGCTGAATAACCTCGTCGATGGTCAGCACAAGGGAATATCCATCCTGCGCGTCGTTGCGAGACTCATATTCAACGGGCATATCCTTGCCTAGTGCATTCTTGATAGATACAATCTTGCCGTCTACACCCTTTAGGTAACGCTCGTAGTAGCTTTCAAGACCGTTAAGACCCTGATGGTCGTCGCCCGTAAAGCCGAGGATGGTGGCAGCAAAATCGCCGTAAGGATAGTACCGCTTGTAATCCTCATTAAGCACAATGCCGGTAATCTTATTCTCGCTGATAAATGCACGAATAGCGTCGGCTTCGGCTTGCTCTACGCGACGCTTAATCAGTTCATAATAGTTCTTTTTTTGAGATTTTTCAAGTACTCGCTGCTCATCTACCTGAAGTAGTTCCGACAGCGTTTTTGCGATTATCTCGCGCTGGCTGTCTTTTATGTTGGTGGGGTTTAAGCTAACCTCCCACACACTTGCGCTCATTGCGAGCACATTTAGATTGCGGTCATAAATGGTGCCGCGTTTTGCTTTTACGGTTGTTTCACGCAGCTGCTGATTGATTGCCTTTTGTTGATACGGCTCGCTTTCGACTAGCTGAAGAAAGATAAGGCGCCCGATTAAAACCATAAAGCAAATTACCGTCATGAAGACGACGACAATCAGCATCTTCTTTATCATCGCGTTACTTGGCCCCGCCGGCATTGCTTCGCCCCCTTCGTCCACGCCGAGTTGCGCGACATACCAAACTGAAGCAGTACTGTCTGCTAATATGAAACCATTTCAATTGTATTTGCGTTTTAGTTTATGTATTCCACCAAACGATAAAACAGCTCGTTGATATTGGGAATACCCCTGCTTTGCTGCGAATGAACTTGATTCGCTTCAATTTTATCGTCGCCGGAAAGGGTAATGTAGTTAATCTGGTACTTTTCCGCTCGGTTTAGCCCAAGCGTACCGGTTGCATATGCCTCGATGCTTTTGATTGAAACCTTGCTGTCCAGCTCGACATTCAGCCTGGTGTTCTCGTTTTGCAGCTGTTCAAGCTTCGCCTTTGCGACACCGATGTCCTGCACCGCTTCGGTAAGCGCTACACGGCTATAGATGCCCGCGCACAATACAAGTCCGACAAAAATGCCTACACAAATACGCCCAAGCACCACAACGCCTGTGCGCAGACGAGATGTCGGCAGTGCCTTGGGAAGCTGTTTGGGTACCGCCTTTGCCTTGCGCTCCCTGTTTTCAAACAATGAAAGGTCATATGCGAGATTATCCGCCACGGTACTCACCCCTGCTTTATTTGTTGCTGATTATATCTTTTCTATTACCCTCAGCTTTGCGCTTCTGCTGCGGGCATTTTGCGTTACCTCATCTTGCGAAGGCTCTATCGGCTTCTTGTTTACCAGCCTGCCCACGGGCACCTTGCCACACACACAGATCGGGAACTCCGGCGGGCAGGTGCAGCCCTTGCAGTGTGCTGCGAAGCTGCGCTTGGTGATTCTGTCCTCGAGCGAGTGAAAGGTGATGACGCACAGTCTGCCGCCCGGCTTAAGCAGGTCGAAGGCGTCGTTTAGTGCCCTGTCTAACAGTTCCAGCTCACCGTTCACGGCAATGCGTAGTGCTTGAAAGGTGCGTCTAGCGGGATGCGCATCACGCATTGCCGCCGCAGGCAGTGCACTTTTTATCACATCTACAAGCGCGAAGGTTGTGGTAATTGGCGCTTGCTGTCTTGCGGATACGATTGCCTGAGCAATCTTGCGGGAAAACTTTTCTTCCCCGTACTCCCATAAAATCCTTGCGATATCCTGCGCGGAAGCGGTGTTTACAAGCTCCTGCGCGCTTAACCCCTGCGCACTCATTCGCATATCCAAAGGACCGTCCTGCCGGTAGGAAAAGCCGCGGTCTGCCGTATCAAGCTGATAGGAAGAAACGCCTAGGTCAAGCAGCATCCCGTCAATGTGGTCAATCTCAATATCCGCTAGTACGTCTTTGGTCTCAGAAAAATCCGCCCGCACCACCTGTGCACATGGGTAAGGCGCAAGACGCTGTGTAGCGGTCTGTACTGCGTCGGGGTCTTTATCAATTGCAATCAGCCGCCCCGTCGTCAGGCGACTTGCAATCTGTGTGCTGTGCCCCGCACCACCGGCGGTGCCGTCCACATACGTTCCGTCCGGCTTAATGGCAAGCGCCTCTATGCATTCGCTTAGCAGTACTGAGATGTGTGTAAAGTCCAAAACAAAAGCGCCCCCTTATATCCAAATCGGCGGTAGCTTAATCAGAAGCCCAGCTCGTCCATTATGTTTTTAATGCTGTCTGCGGTCAGCACGGCATTCTGCTCGTCCCACTTTGCCTTATCCCAGATTTCGGCTCTGACCGATGCGCCGATAATCATGATGTCCTTTTCAAGCCCTGCAAACTGCCTAAGGGAAGGTGGTATTAACACTCGCCCGTTTTTATCGACCTCTGCCTCGCACGCACCCGAGAAGAAGAATCGCTGCAACGCACTTGCTTTTGAAAACGGCAACGCGTTAATCTTATCCTGCAACACCTTCCACTGGTCTAGGGGATAAACAAACAGACAGTCGCCTGTTCCTTTGGCGATGATAAAACGCTCGCTTAGGTCGACCCGAAGCCTGGACGGAAATACCACGCGACCCTTGGGGTCAAGGGTGTGCGCAAACTCGCCCATTAGCATTTTTACCACCACCTTTATTATGAGTTTGAAAACGACAAACCATTCTGGCAGATATGAAATGCAGGTTTTTTTAACCCACTTTAAACCACAGCAAACCACTATCAACCACTTTTCTATCATTATAGCGATGAATTATGTAAAATGCAAGTGCCTATACTCAATATCCTAATTCTGCCGTAAGGATTATCACTCTGCACAAAAACAATACCAGTTATTACATATTTTTGATAACCCCTTCGTCGAAACAGAACAGCAAAAAATGTGGCAATTATGCCGAAATTCGGTCACAAAACGCGTACATATGTTCTTTTTATTCTTGTTAACATAAATAACCGCCTGTGCCCCGTGCAGATACTGCATTTCGGGGTACAGGCGGTTGCGTTACAAAAGAATTATGTATACTAGATATGGGTGGTTTTTGATCCCGACTTCATCTGTTGCCGTACGGTTTTCACCTTGTTAAGGCTTACAGTCAGGCTTTCTTCCGCCGAACGTACGATCTCGTCCACATATTCGGTGGTAAGTTGGCGTATCTCGCGTGATTTTTGCTGTGAGCTTGTTAATATCTCCTGCGCACGTTCCTGAGCTTGTCGGGTAATCTCATTTGCCGCTACCATGGCACGCGCACGCTCCTCGGCGCGTACGACAATGGCCTCGGCCTCCCGCTTTGCCTCGCTAATAATCTCGGCCCGGTCGGATACAATCGCCTTGGCCTGCTTAATCTCGTTGGGCAGCGACAGTCGCACATCGTCCATCAGCTCGCGCAGGCGAACAACGTCTATGACACATCGCCCACCCGAAAGAGGCATTGCCCATGAGGTGTCGATCAGCTCATCCATCAAGTCAAGCGCTTCGTCAATGTTCATCGTCATATGGTAACAGCCTCCCTAATCAGCGAAATCTTAAAAGTACGGCACAACTATTCATCCCCGTAAAGGCGGTCGCGAATCTGGTCGAGTATCGACGCAGGCACAAAATCCGAGATGTTGCCGCCAAAGCTTGCAACCTGCTTAACGATGCTGGAGCTTAGGTACATATTCTCCATACTGGTTGGCACAAACACCGTCTCGGCCTCGGGGTACAGCTTTTTATTTACCAGAGCCATCTGGAACTCGTACTCAAAGTCCGATACCGCGCGCAGCCCCTTTACGATGGCGCATGCGCCCTGCTGTTTTGCATAATCGGCGAGCAGACCTTCAAACGTATCCACCCGAATGTTGGACAGATGGCTTGTTATCTTTTGTATCATGTCCATGCGCTCGCGGGTGGTAAAGATCGGGTTTTTGGCGGGGTTGTGAACCACCAAAACAATAACCTGATCAAACAGTCCCGAGGCGCGCGTTATAATGTCAAGATGTCCTTTGGTGACGGGGTCAAAACTACCGGGACAGATGGCGAGCTTCATCGTCATCATCACACCTTTCCCGTTTGATGCCACAGCCGCGGCAAAAAACTGTCCGTAATCATGTCTTTAATCTTCCGAAACGGGCACCCGGAACACCTGCAGACGGGTGGTACCGTAGCGGTATTCCCTCTTTACGGTGAGCTTGCCTGCCGAATCGGGAAGATCGATGCGCTTGCCCGTCTCGCACAGTAGTACGCCCACATCGCTGATGCGCGTGGCGCACAGGTTTAGTACTTCGGCAAGCCCTTCCATTGCATAGGGCGGGTCTAAAAGGATAATATCAAACACATCATGCGTGTTCTTTAAAAACGAGACGGCGTCCATAACTGCCACTCGCGACTGTTGTGCCAGACCGGTCTTTGACAGATTGGCCTTAATCAGCTCCACGTTCGTCCTTGACGAATCGATAAAAACGCAGCTTTTCGCACCGCGGCTGAGTGCCTCGATGCCGAGCTGGCCAGAGCCTGCATATAAGTCGAGTACGCGCGCACCCTCCAGCTCGAACTGAATGATACTGAACATTGCCTCTTTTACCCTGTCGGTCGTCGGGCGGGTATCCTGCCCTTGGGGGGATATCAGCTTGGCACCCCTTGCCTTGCCTGTAATTACTCGCATAATAGTTTGTCCGCGCCTTTCCGGGGTAAGTCAGTCACGCATCCCCGTGTATAGTGTATCAAATCGCACGATGCATCAGGCGCACCGGGCACTAGCAGCATAATTTCTTTTCTATTATGGGTTATGTTTAAAACGATGTCAAGCACGCTTTCGCAGTTGTGTGTAAAAACGCCTATGGATTCCTGTATTATTCTTGCGCGTGAAAGTGGTCATATACCTTTTGCGCCGTCGGTCGGGTCATGCCCGGGACCGCCGCTAACGTGTCCACATCCGCATCTTTAATGGCGCGAAGGGTCTTCATGCCCTTGAGCAGCGCCGCCGCGCGCTTGGGGCCTATGCCCTCAATCTCATGCAGCGTGGACGAAAACCCCGTCTTTTTGTGCTTAAGCCGCTGATACTCGATGGCAAAGCGGTGTACCTCGTCCTGAATGCGTGTGAGCAGCATAAATGCATTTTTGTGCGCGGTAACAGAGATCTCTCCGCCGTCCGCCGCGATCGCCCTTGTGCGATGGCGGTCATCCTTGACCATGCCAAACACGGGAATGCTTAGCCCGCTTGCCCTTACAATCGGGCTCACCACCGAAACATGCCCTTTGCCGCCGTCGAGTAGAATCAGGTCGGGCAGCCGTCCAAAGCCCTTGCCGCTCTCCTTTTCTTGCTCATACCGTGCAAGGCGCCGCGCGATGACCTCGCTCATCGCGCCGTAATCGTTTTGTTCTGTTATTGTCTTAATCGAAAACCGCTTGTATGCGCTGCGCAGGGGCTTTGCGTGTTCAAACACCACCATGCCCGCCACCATCGACGACGAACCAAGGTTGGAGATATCGTACGCCTCAATGTATTCGGGGGCCTTGGAAAACCCAAGCAGCCGCGCAAGCTCGTCAAGCGCGGCAACATCCCTGCCTATCTTGCCGCTCTGCTGTCCGATAAGCTCCGCGGCATTGGTTTTTGCCATCTCCACAAGCCGAACCTGTTCCCCACGCTGTGGCAGGTGAACGATGCATTTTCTGCCCGCTTGCTCGGATAAAAACCGCTCAATCAGGCTGAGGTCTTCCACCTCGCCGTCCAAGGAGACTTGACGGGGTATCTCGTTGCGTGAGGAGTAGTAGCGCACCACAAACTCACTGCGCGCAGCGGTTAAACCCTCAATCTCCCCCAGCGGAAAGCTCTGTTTATCCACCAAGCGGTGTCCGCGAAACTTGATGACCACGGCGTACGCCTGTTCGCCACCCTGCGCAAGGGCAATCACATCCTGGTCGGGCGTACCGTTATACATGACCTTTTGATGCTCGCCAATCTTACGGATGCCTTCAATGCGGTCGCGCAGACGCGCGGCAAGCTCAAACTGCAGGTTGTCCGCAGCGCGCTCCATCTGCTCGATTAAAGTCTGAATGGTTCCTGCGCTGTCGTTGCGCAAAAACGAGATTGCCTGCTGCAGTGTTTGGGTGTATTCCTGTTCGCTGATGTTGCCCCTGCACACGCCCATGCACCGTTTGATGTGAAAATTTAGGCAGGGTCTTCCCTTTTTAAAGTCGTTTGGAAAACGCCGCGCACAGATGGGCAAGCGAAACGCGGTGTTGGCCTCCTCTACCGCCTGTGTGACGGCAAACGAGCTGACATAAGGACCGATGTAGGTTGCGCCGTCGTCTGCAATCTGCCTTGCCGCAGAGATGCGTCCCCACGTTTCGCCTGAGATGCGGATATAATGGTAGCCCTTATCATCCTTGAGCAGAATGTTATATTTGGGGTTATTCTGCTTAATCAGGCTGCATTCGAGCACCAGAGCCTCGAACTCGCTGTCGGTGACGATGTAATCGTAATCATGTACCTGCGACACCATCTTCTCTACCTTCGGCAGGTGGTCCGCCCCGTTGCGGAAGTAGCTGGTCACACGCTTTTTTAGATTCTTCGCCTTGCCGATATAGATAATCTCGCCCTGATTGTTCTTCATCAAATAACAACCCGGCGATGCGGTTAACGTTTTTGTTTTTTCGCGCAGAAACGGAAGTCTTTGATTATCCACCGTCAATCATCCCATATCTATAAAAAATGTGTGTAAAGCAACAAAAAACGCGCCGCCGGCTAATAGGCGACGCGCTTAAGTAAACACTGTATTACTCTGCAAAACCGGATTCAACAAGCTTGAACAGACCTTCGGCAGCCTGTTGTTCATCAGCGCCGTCTGCAATAATTCGGATGGTAGTTCCGCCAACAATGCCCAAAGAAAGTACACCCAAAAGACTCTTAGCGTTGACCCTGCGTTCTTCCTTCTCTACCCAAATAGATGACTTGTACTCATTTGCCTTTTGTATAAAAAACGTAGCAGGACGTGCATGTAAGCCAACCTGATTCTGGACGGTTACATCTTTCACAAACATAAGCTTTTCCTCTCTTGTGGCGATTTTTCTAACTAGCGACAACCTTATACATTCTATATTATAGCATAATTGTCTTTTGCGTCAACGAAAAACCCGTATAAAGGCGAATTGATGGATAAATTCTGCGTGTCTTCCAATAAAGCGATACGTACAAACTCACAACTTGTGCATTATACCCACATATTTTTCAACAATATCAGCAAGTTATATAGTATTGGTATGAGCAGTGCCGGCAGCATCCCTATCGTTCGTATTTTACCGATTTTCATCAGGTTTATTCCAATGCAGATGACAATGGCAAAGCCCACAAGACACATGGAGTTGATGACCGGCTCGGTAAAGAAGGTGGTTAACGCTCCGGCGCCCATGCTGATTGCCCCTTGGTACAACAGCACGGGGATAAACGAGAACAATACCCCGATTCCCAGTGTGGCGGTCAGCACCACGGCGCTAATGCCATCGAGTGCGCTTTTTATGTACAGAATGGTACGGTCGCCGAGCAGCGCGTCGTTAAACGAGCCGACAATCGACATTGCACCCACACAGTACAGCATCGAGGCGGCGATAAGCCCCTTGGAAAAGCCCTCGCTGCCGATCTTCTTTTCTAGCCGGAGACCTGCGTCGGTCAGACGTTCTTCCAGGCGCAGACCCTCGCCGATGACGGTGCCCACAACAAGGCTGATAATCAATAGCATCGTTCCGTCGGTGGAAATTTTACCATTGTCCCCCACGGTCATCATCGATGTCATAACACCCGAGATACCCACAACCATTACCGCAAGCCCCACCGCTACCTGAATGCTCTCGCTGATGCGCTGCGGTATGCCTTTTTTGAGCAGCAGCCCAACCAGTGCGCCTATCACAATCGCGGCAGCATTAACCAGTGTTCCTATCATCGTTGTCCAAGCCTTTCCCCCTGAGCCGCATCCACTGCGCGGCACAATAGATTAAAAATAAGTGACGTTATCCCTCATCGGGCTGAGAAAGCGATTTTAAAAACGCAAGGTCGTGTTTATCAAGCTGCGCGGTATCGAGCATATCGCGTCGTTTGTTGTAGGTGTTTTCGATCATCCGCTCACGCCGCCAACGCTCGATGTTGGCATGGTGCCCCGAAATCAGCACATCAGGTACCGTCATGCCCTCCCACTCGGGCGGACGGGTATACTGGGGGTATTCTAAAAGCCCTGCATAGTGACTTTCGCGCTCGAAGCACTCGTCGTTGGTCAGCACACCGTCGCACATACGCGCCACGGCGTCCACCAGCACAAGTGCGGGCAGCTCGCCGCCCGTAAGCACGTAGTCGCCTATGGATATCTCCTCATCCACAATCTTGTCGATGATGCGCTGGTCTACTCCCTCGTAGTGCCCGCACAGGATAAACAGCGAGCGATCCATACGCGACAGCTCCACGGCGCGTTGCTGTGTCAGTGGTTTGCCCTGGGGCGACATGTAGATTACATGGGGCTTTGTCGGCACCATGTCGCACACGGCAAGGTAACAGCGGTAGATTGGCTCCGCCTGCATGAGCATACCCATGCCACCACCATAGGGAGAATCGTCCACACGACGGTGCTTGTCCTGCGTATAGGTGCGGATATCGTGGCAATGACATTCCATCGCACCCGAGCGGATGGCACGACCTGTGATGCTCTCGTTTACCACCGTTTCGCACATGGCGGGAAACAGCGTGGCAAGATCAAAGCGCATATCTATGGGTTCACCATCCTTTTGTTATTCTTCTTCCGGATGAAACAGACCCGGAATTGGGCGAATTGTAATTACGCCGGCGTCGGGGTCGGTGTGAATAATCACCTGCGGGATTGCGGGGATTAGATGCTCCTCGCTGCCGTTTTTAATCACATACACATCGTTTGCACCCGTCTGTAACACGTCGGTCAATACGCCGTACTCCTCGGCGGTATCGGCGTCGACTACCTTTGCGTCGATGATGTCCTGCACAAAGAACTCGTCCTTGCCAAGCTTTGCATCGTCTCGGTTCATGTACAGCGTCTTTTTGCGAAGCAGCGCTGCCTGCTCGATGGTGTCGATACCCGCAAGCTTTAGGATGACAATATTCTTATGCACCCGCGCGCGCTCTACGGTAAGCTGCTGCTCGCCCTTTTTTAGGTACACCCTCTTTAGGGTAACCAAAAACTCGGGACCGTCGCACCATGGGTAGACGCGCACCTCACCGGTGATTCCATGGGTAGTAACCACTTCGCCGCATTCCAAAAACTGTTTCTTCATCGCATTCTCTCGGGGGCAGTGCCCCGCCATCCTTATAGGTTAATCATCCGTCGTCATTGTGCCACGCAAAGCACGGGGAAAGCGCGCCGCCTCCCCCGTATATGCAACCCATCCGCGCGTACACGGATGGACATGACAGTATGTCTGCGACGCGCTAGTCGATTTCAACCGCGACCTTGTCGCCCGTGCGGCTTGCCGACGCGCGCATCACGGTGCGGATTGCCTTGGCAATTCTGCCCTGCTTGCCGATAACGCGTCCCATATCCTCGGGACCGACGTGCAGGTGGTAAACCACCAAGCCCTCGGCATCCGGCTCGTCTACCGTAACGCTAACCGCGGTTTTATCCTCAACAAGCCCGGAGGCCAGTGTGATAAGCAGTTTTTCCATGCTAACAGACCTGCCTTTCCGGCTTTACGTTACCATGCGTAAAGCCAATTACATGCACTGTGTACCAGAATAGGGTTTGCGGCACAGCGCACTGTATAAGGGGCTAAAAATTACTTGCTAACTTTCTTGAGCAGTGCCTTAACGGTATCGGTAGGCTGAGCGCCGTTCTTCATCCACTGGTCAACCTTCTCGGTGTCAACCTTGATAACAGAGGGCTCCTTGGTGGGGTCGTAGTAGCCAAGCTCTTCGATAAAGCGGCCGTCACGGGGATACCTAGAATCTGCAACTACTATGCGGTAAAACGGAGCCTTCTTTGCTCCCATTCTGCGAAGTCTGATTTTAACTGCCATTGTGTAATTCCTCCAAAAAATCGATTCATAAAATATATGTGGAACGCCGCACTGCGGCGTGACCAACCTGTTTAAGGATTAAAACGGGAATCCGCCGCCGGGCATCATACCGCCCATGCCGCCGAACTGACCCTTGCGTTTGCCGGGGCGGGAGAACTGCTTGACCATCTTCTGCATCTGCTCGAACTGACGAAGCAGCATGTTCACATCCTGTACCGTGGTACCGCTGCCCGCCGCGATGCGGCGTTTGCGAGAGGGGTTGATAACAGAAGGCTTTTCGCGTTCCTTTGCTGTCATAGAGGAGATGATCGCGTCGATGCGGGCTAGGCGGCTTTCGTCGATGTCGTCGGGCGAAATCTTGTTGCCGCCGGGTAGCATTGCAAGCACCTGTTGCATCGAGCCCATCTTTTTCATCTGCTGCATCTGGTCGCGCAGGTCGTTTAAATCAAACTGGTTTTTCTTTAGCTTCTCCGCCATCTTTTCGGCGTCGCGGTCGCTTACCTCGGTAGACGCCTTTTCGATGAGTGTAAGCATATCGCCCATGCCAAGGATTCTTGACGCCATGCGGTCGGGGTGAAACGCCTCGATATCATCAAGCTTTTCGCCGATGCCCGCATACATAATGGGCTTGCCGGTAACCGCCTTGACCGAAAGCGCCGCGCCGCCGCGGGTGTCGCCATCGAGCTTTGTTAGGATAACGCCGTCGATGCCCAGTGTGTCGTCAAAGGATTTTGAGACGTTGACGGCATCCTGTCCGGTCATCGAGTCTACCACCAGAAGGATATCGGTGGGTTCTACCGCCTTTTTGATGTCGGTCAACTCGCCCATCAGGGTTTCGTCGATGTGCAGACGACCTGCGGTATCTAAAATCACATAGTCGTTGCCGTAATCGCGCGCGTGGGAGAGCGCCTTTTTTGCGATGGCGACCGGCTTTGCGGTGCCCATCTCAAACACTGGCACGCCCGCCTTTTCGCCGACGACCTTGAGCTGGTCTATCGCTGCGGGGCGGTAGATATCGCATGCTACTAGCAGCGGGCGATGCCCCTGCTTCTTTAGCAGCTTTGCAAGCTTTGCGCTGTGGGTGGTTTTACCGGCACCCTGCAAGCCGCACATCATAATGATGGAGGGCGGGCGCTTTGCATTTTTAAGCCTTGCCTCGCCGCCGCCCATTAAGGCGGTAAGCTCCTCGTTAACTATCTTAATAACCTGCTGCGCGGGGGTTAAGCTTTCGAGCACCTGCGCGCCAACTGCGCGCTCGCTGACCGAAGCGACAAAGTCCTTTGCCACCTTGTAGCTTACATCCGCCTCGAGCAGGGCAAGGCGCACCTCGCGCATCGCTTCTTTAATGTCCGCTTCCGACAGCTTGCCCTTGGAACGCAGCCGTTTGAACGCCGCGGACAGTTTATCCGATAATCCCTCAAATGCCAATGTGGGTTCACCTCATCTATCTGTGCTACTCCGCAAGGTCGCGGGCAAGGGTGTAGATCTTCTCCGCCGCCTGACCGACCTCATTGAAGTTGCCGTGCCGTGCGTTGTGCTGCCCGATATACTTTGCGTACTCCATAATCTCACCGAGGGCTTCCTGCACGCGTTTAAAGCGCGCGGCAATCCCCAGCTTCTGCTCAAGCTCGTTCATCGTGCTTTCGCCGCGTTTGATGCTATCGCGAACGCCCTGACGCGTAATGCCCTCTATCTGCGCAATCTCTGCGAGTGAAAGGTCTTCGTTGTAGTAAAACTCGATAACCTCGCGCTGCTTTGGGGTCAGCGCATCGCCGTAAAAATCAAGTAAAACGGAAATATCCAGATTCTTTTGCAAACAAACCACTCCCCTCGCAGACAGTAGGTTGTGTTGAATGTAAAGCAACTGTCTTTACAGATTCTACT
>JAEZVA010000052.1 GCA_023443315.1 Bacillota bacterium
CTCTAGCGTGACAGGCTAGCGTTCTAACCAACTGAACTACCAGGCCATGTGGTGGGAACAACAGGGCTCGAACCTGTGACCCTCTGCTTGTAAGGCAGATGCTCTCCCAGCTGAGCTATGCTCCCACGTTTGCTGTCGTGCGTGACAACGAATTATATTTTACTATATTCAGTGCCGATTGTCAACACTCTATCTCGCTCTTTTTATAATAGAAAAACAATAAATAGATTTTGGTCTATACAATCCTGCCACAAACCTTGACTTTGCCGATTTAAAGGGTATAATTAGGTTAAAAATGCGAACGAATTGATAAAGGATGATCAAAATTATGCCCTACAAGGTGTTGGGTGCGACGCTGAAGGCGCTGTCCGACCCCAACCGACTCAAGATTGTTGACATCCTATCCTACGGCGAAAAATGCGCAAACGATATCTTGAGCGAGTTGGACATCACACAGCCTACGTTATCGCACCATATGAAGGTTTTGCAAAAGCTCGATCTTGTGGTATGTCGCAAATCAGGTCTTTGGAGGTACTACTCATTAAACCATGAAGAATGGGTTCGGGTACATGAGGTACTAAGCTACATCTACAACGAAAAGTATTGATATGAAGCAACGGAGCCTATGCAGCCCCGTTGTTTTTCATTATCCTATTCTATTGCCCTGCCACAAGAATATCCATTAGTTCCTGCTCGGTAAACAGATACTTCTTATTGCAAAAATGGCAGACGACTTGGGCCTGCTTATCCTGCTCAATCATCTGGGTTAACTCTTCCCTGCCTATGGCGGCAAGTGCCTTTTCATACCGCTCTTTACTGCATGTGCAGCGGTAGTGCAGTTCTGAAGTGTTCAGTATCTCCGGATCAAACCCTGCCAAGACGCGCCGACAGATATCCTCTGGCGTGATACCGTTTACAAGCATGCTTGTTACCGAGTCAAGCCCCTCCAGATTTTGTTCCAGCACAGTAATGCAGTTTTCGTCTGCGCCCGGCAACAGTTGGATTATAAACCCGCCAGCCGCTTTTACCGTCAAGTCAGGGTTTACGAGTACCCCCAAAGCACATACCGTCGGCGTCTGTTCACTTGAGGCATAGTAACCGGTGATATCCTCGGCAATCTCACCCGAGATAATCGGAACTTGACCGACATAAGGCTCTTTAAGCCCTAAATCCTTTATTACGTAAAGCGTGCCGTTTCTACCCACCGCTCCTGAAACATCCAGCTTTCCTTTGTCGTTGAGTGGCAGTTCAACAATCGGGTTGCCCACGTATCCCCGCACGTTGCCCAAACTATCCGATACCGCGATAATTGAGCCGGCAGGACCGTCTCCCTTCAACCGCAGGGTAAGTGAACTATCCTCGCCTTTCAGCATTGAGCCCATCATTGCGCCCACGGTCAGCAGTCTTCCCAGCGCAGCAGTTACAACCGCCGAGGTGGAGTGAATCTGTTCTGCATGCGCGACAATGTCCGTGCTATCTATTGCATACGCTACCGCACTGCCGTCGGCAGCGATAGCGCAAACCAGTTTTGCCATACATTATTTCCTTTCTTGTTCCCTTGTGTAGATGGTAAACATCCCTGCTTAATCGGCAGACTTCTTACAGACCACAATCATCCGCTCACTGTTCTCCTTCACAGGGTTTAGTGTGTCGTCGCCATAACAAGCAACAACACAAAGACCTGTCATGTTAAGCAGGTTTGTAAGCTCCGACAAAGAATAAACACGTTCATTAAACTGCTCGGTACTCCGATGGTATTCACCCGATGCCAAGCACTCAAAAAAGTCAAGCCGTATCGTCGTTGTCCGGCTTGACTGATTATAGGCATTCTGCCATACGCAGTAGACATCATCGCAGTCATACACAAATGCGTTATCAGCTAACACCTTCTCGTGCTTATATAACGTATTCGCGTCAAAGATAAATACCCCTGCGGGGTCTAAAAACAATGAAACCCGTTCAAAGCACCGAAGAAGTGTCTTTTCTGATGTGATATGATTGATGCTGTCTAGCGCACAAATGCAAGCATCAATCGTACCGTACATATCAATGCTCTGCATCTGCTGGCATAAATATTGCACACCCAACTGTTCGGGTGTTTTTTCTATTGCGTGGCTTAACATCTCATACGAGCCATCCACCCCAATTACGTCAAAACCGCGTTGCGCAAGTATGACGGACAGGCTTCCGGTGCCGCATGCAAGATCAAGCAGCAGTTTGCCGCCGTTTCCGTGCCGCTTGAGCAGTACATCAAAATACGCGGCGCGTTGTTCGTAATCGACGTTTTGTGTCAGCTGGTCGTAGTATTTTGCAAAGATGTGATATCCGCTCATTTTTCTTCCTGTTCCAGCCTTTTGAATACAATGCTATAGCCGTCACAACCATAATTCAGGGAACGGTTTACCCTGCTAATCGTTGCGGTGCTTGCGCCTGTGGCGTTAACAATGTCGCTGTAAACGTGCTTGTCGCTCAGCATCTTTGCTACCTGAATGCGCTGGGATAATGCTTTTAGCTCTGGAACGGTACACAGATCCTCAAAAAAACTATAGCATTCTTCCATGGTCTCTAGCTTTAATATTGCCTTAAATAGATACTGAATATTAGGGTCTTGCAACTTGTTATTCATAATAATATCAAGCCTTTCTCTCCTACACACAACGCATAGAATCTTTTGTTGAATATATTATTTATGCCCGTGTATCGCACACATCGGGTATGTCCTACTATTACTAATAGTAACACACTGAATTATGAAAGTAAATACTGGATAAGCGAGCACACAGGCAGCACATTGATGTATGAAATCAAATATCGCCACATAGGATGTCTTCTATCCGTTGTCTCGCCACAACCAAGCGTGTTCGTCCGTCTTCTACCATGACTACGGCAGGACGCGCCAGACGATTGTAGGAGGACGCCATTGAAAAGTTATATGCTCCGGTGCATAGCACTGCTATGATGTCGCCCGCGGCAACCTGCTGCAAGGGGATTGCCTCGCCAAGCAGATCTCCGCTTTCACAGCACCGGCCAGACAGGGTAACAACCTGATCCTTTGGCTCATTCATCCGATTGGCAACCTCCGCCATATAACGGGCGCGGTACAGTGCATAACGCGGGTTGTCGGTCATGCCTCCATCCACCGCAACATAGATGCGACCGTTTACCATCTTCTTGATACAGCCTGCTTGATACAATGTAATACCACATGGACCGATAATGGAACGCCCGGGTTCTATCGTTACGGCAGGTATTTCAAGCCCGTTTTTATTGCATCTAAGAGACAGCGCATCAGACATATGCCGGATATACTCCTCGGGCTCGGGAATGGTATCCCCCTCACAATAAGGGATTGCGTAGCCTCCGCCTAGATTCAGTTCCGGCAGCATTGATCCCGACACAAGGTAAATCTCAAGCAGAAAATCAGCCATGCGCTGTGCTGCAATCTCAAACGGAGTGATATCCTGTATCTGTGAGCCGATATGGCAGTGTAACCCGTGAAGATTGATATTGGGGTTATCCAGCGCAGCATTTACAGCCCTCAATGCGTCACCGTTTAACAAAGAGAGTCCAAACTTAGAGTCCTCCGCCCCAGTCATAATCGCCTTATGGGTATGGGAATGAACACCAGGTGTGATGCGCAACAGGACATCTGTCTTGGTTTGCTTCACCTCAGCGAGCTGCCCAAGCAGTTGCAGCTCCTCAAACGAATCAACAACAATTCGACCAACCCCATACTTCAGCGCGTCACCCAGCATATCAGCCGGCTTGTTGTATCCATGTAAAATCATGCGATTTGGTGGAAAGTCCGCAGCAAGTGCGGTATGCAGCTCCCCGGAGGACACAATGTCAAGGTATAGACCTTCACAGTTTGCTATGCGACAGATTTCTTTACAACAAAATGCCTTGCAGGCATAGGCAACCCGTCCATCCGCAAACCAATCATTCATTGCACTTACAAATTCACGGCATCGCCGTTTTACCGCATACTCATCCATAACATACAGCGGTGTACCGTATTGCTCACATAGTGCAGCACAGTCAACACCGCCGATAATCATATGCCCATCTTGATTATGTGACAAATTTGGCCAGAACATACGCGTCTCTCCCCTTTGTACCTCGGGTGAGGCTATCGTATTATTCTATTCCGTCTCTTCGGGCTCGGTTACTTCCTCAATAATCTCTCGAATTGTTTGCGCGCCCTCCCCGGTCATCGACGAAAACGGGATCATCGTCACCTCGTCGGCATAGGGGATCTCTTTTAAGAATCCTTCCATGCGCTCTTTACGCTGCCTTGCCGACAGCTTGTCGCATTTAGTCAGTACAATAACAAACGGCAGCTCCTGCTCAACTAGCGTTGCAATCATACTCTGGTCGTCCGCAGAGGGCGGGTGACGCATATCGATTAGTTGAAAAACAAGTGCCAGATTTCTGCCCTGAGAATAATAGGAACCGATAAGCTCCTGCCAACGGCGTTTTTCAGATTTTGACACCTTTGCATACCCGTACCCTGGTAGGTCAACCAACCGCACATCCTCGGCAAGCTTATAAAAGTTGATTGTAGCGGTTTTGCCGGGCATAGAGCTTACTCTCGCAAGCGACTTTCGGTTTAACAGCTTGTTAATTAGCGAGGATTTACCTACGTTGGATCGACCGGAAAAGGCAATCTCCAAGCCGACATCGCTTGGCAACTGGGAGGAAAGCCCATAGGATGCCTCAAACACTGCGTTGTTAAAGTTCATCTTCCCTCTCACTTTCCTTTCGTTCTTGATGTAAAATAATAAACGAAACGGGCACATATTTAATAGTATATCCTTTATACAACACAGCAGTCACGCCATAAACGTGACTGCCAATTGTATATTTAAGTTCGCCGTTTCTATTAACTATTGCGGGATGATTGTAGGATCGATGCTACCGGGTATCTTCTTACTTAGTTCAACACCATTATGTACCACTGCGTCCTTCATCCGGGCATCGACGCATTCATCGGTGCAAAATAACAGTGCCGTCTTGAGTACGGTATCCACATCATCGGCTAACACAAAGTTGAGTGCTTGTTTTACCGTTTCATCAATCTCTTCAAGGTCAGCACGATTATCCTCTGGGATTATGACTGTTTTTACACCGGCACGGTAGGCAGCCATCGTCTTCTCCTTCAGCCCGCCAATGGGTAAAACGCGACCGCGCAGGGTAACTTCTCCCGTCATTGCTACCTCGCGCTTAACTGGGATTCCAGTCAGCGCCGATACCAACGCCGTAACCATTGTAACACCAGCAGACGGTCCGTCCTTAGGAACGGCTCCCTCTGGGGCATGGATGTGTATATCGCGGTCTTTATAGAAATCTTCGTCGATCTTTAGCTTATCCGCCTTGCTGCGAATATAGCTGACCGCTATGTTTGCCGATTCTTTCATCACATCGCCAAGAGAGCCGGTGAGCTGAATCTTGCCGGTACCCTTTACCACGTTGACCTCGATCATCATAATTTCTCCGCCGACACTGGTCCATGCAAGACCGGTGACTACACCGATCTCGTTCTTTTTTAAGATGTCGTCGGGGCGAAACTTACGCGCACCCAAAAACTCAGCGATGTTTGCGTCAGAGATAATAACCTTCGTCTGCGAGCCTTCTACTATCAGCTTTGCTGCCTTCCTGCACAGCGATGAGACCGCTCGCTCCAGCTTGCGCACGCCCGCTTCACGGGTATAATAATCGATTATCGCATACAGCGCACCATCTAATATCTTGATGCTTTTTGCTGATAATCCGTTGCGTTTTATCTGCTTGGGAGCTAGATGGTTACGTGCGATATGGAATTTCTCCTCCCGCGTGTAACTCGAAAGCTCAATGAGCTCCATTCGGTCAAGCAGCGGCGCCGGAATCTCGCTTTTATCGTTAGCGGTTGTAATAAACAAGATATTGCTGATATCAAACGCAAGCTCAATGTAATGGTCGCGAAACGCCTTGTTCTGCTCGGAATCGAGAACTTCAAGCAGCGCGGATGCTGGGTCTCCCCTAAAGTCGTGGCTGAGTTTATCTACTTCATCCAGCAGTATCAGCGCATTTTTGCTTCCCGCACGACTGAGGGCATCGATAATACGCCCGGGCATCGCACCCACATAGGTCTTTCGATGACCACGGATATCCGATTCGTCCCGAACTCCGCCCAGCGAAATACGCGCGTATTTCCTGCCAAGCGCTGCCGCCACAGAACGGGCAATCGATGTTTTACCCACGCCCGGAGGACCCACCAGACAAATAATCTGGCCGGTGATATCAGGTGCTAGCTTGCGGACCGCAAGCAGCTCTAAAATGCGCTCTTTTACCTTTGAAAGACCATAATGGTCGCGGTCAAGAATGCGCTTTGCTTTGGCTATATCAATCTTATCTTTGGTCTCTTTGTTCCAAGGCAGGTCAAGGCAGGTGTCAAGATAGTTACGAATTACACTTGCTTCCTGCGAGTTGTACGGCATCTTAAACAGGCGCTCCGCCTCTTTGTTCAGCTTGTCGGCGGCTTCCTTTGGCAGGTTTAAACGCTCTATACGATCAAAATACTCCATCGCTTCTTCCTGCACGCTGTCGCCTTCCCCAAGCTCGCTGGAGATGACCTTCATCTGTTCGCGCAAAAAGTACTCACGCTGGTTTTTGTCTACCTGCTGTTTGACCTTGTCGTACAGATCCTTCTCGATGGACAGCACGCTGTTTTCGTCCTCAAGGATTTGAACCAGTAGTTCCAGACGGCGAATGGGGGCGCTCTCTTCCAAAATGCGCTGCTTGTCAACCGTCTTGAGCATCAGGTTCCCCGATATGTATTCACAAAGATAGACGGGGTCCTCGCTCGCCATCACGTTGAGCATATAATCCTTTGGCATCTGAGGCGTTAGGTAGGAGTACTCCTCAAAAAGATCCTTCACCGTGCGCATCAGTGCCTCTGCAGTATCCTTCTGATTTTTTGTTCGAATTGTTTTAAGGGGTAACTCCTCTACCATAGCAGACATAAAGGGGTCTTCTTGCAATATATCTATCAGCTTTGCGCGGTAAAGACCTTCGACTAGGACGCGCAGGCTATCGCCAGGCATCTTAAGTATCTGCCGCACCTCGGCAACAACACCCACAGAATACAGGTCATAGTCCTTGGGCTCGTCTTCGCGGATGTCCTTTTGTGTAACCAAAAAAACAAGCTGATTGTTACCCATTGCTTCATTTAGGGCAAGCACCGATTTTTTTCGGCCTACATCAAAATGTAAGACCATATTCGGATATACTACCAAACCTCTTAGTGCCAGCATGGGGAGCCTAGCAGTTTTTACCTGAGAAGCTTGTTGATCCATAAAGGTTCCCTCCATTCTACCGGCTAAAGCAAATAATCTAATATAATGTAATTATGTTTCGTACCAGTTAACACAATTAGATGCTTTAACATGAACACTTCTTAACCCATTATATTAGAAAACACGCGTCAGTTCAACAAATTTATAACAACAATTCTTTTCAATATTATTAACACTTCGCCCCAAGCATAATGCTTATATGCGGAAGCAAATAATCCGTAAATAAAGGTTTGCTTGAACAAAATGTAAAGCCAACACCATGTTGGTGTCGACTTTACACGAATCAGTGTGCTATTTTTTAACTTACCGAGCTTTTTCTCGGTGTTTTTGGACGCTTTGCCGCAAGCATCAGACTAGATGCGCGCTTCTCGGGATTGCGAATATATTGTGGCGGCTCGTCACCCATGATGCAGCTTTTGGTTATTTTCACCGTCTCAATCGTTGCATCACTCGGCACATGGAACATAACATCAGAAAGTGCCATTTCAATGATAGAGCGCAAGCCGCGTGCGCCGGTTTTAAGCTCAATGGTGCGTTGCGCAATTGCCCTGAGTGCCTCATCATCAAATTCAAGCTTCACGCCATCCATCTCAAACAGCTTGACATACTGCTTAATCAAGGCGTTTTTGGGTTCACGCAGGATGGTAATCAGCATGTCTTCATCAAGGTTTTCGAGTACCGATATAACGGGCAGACGACCCACAAGCTCGGGTATCAGACCGTATTTAACAAGGTCGTGCGGGGTTATCTGCTGCATCAACTTTTCTGCGGCAACCTCGCGTTTTTCTTTCAGCTGTGCACCAAAGCCAAGAGAGCTCACGCCTACGCGCTTTTCAATCAGTTTATCAATACCGTCAAATGCGCCGCCGCAGATAAACAGGATGTTTGCCGTATTGATCTGAATAAACTCCTGCTGCGGGTGCTTTCTTCCACCCTGGGGGGGAACATTGGAGAGCGTTCCCTCTAAGATCTTTAATAGTGCCTGCTGAACTCCTTCGCCGCTAACATCGCGGGTTATGGAGGTGTTCTCGCTCTTTCTTGTAATCTTATCGATTTCATCGATATAAATAATACCGCGCTCGGCTTTTTCCATATCGTAGTCCGCTGCCTGAATGAGCCGCAGCAGAATATTCTCAACGTCCTCGCCCACATAACCCGCTTCGGTCAATGTAGTGGCATCGGCAATGGCAAACGGAACGTCCAGAATCTTAGCGAGTGTCTGAGCCAGCATTGTTTTTCCTACGCCGGTAGGACCAAGTAACAACACATTGCTTTTTTGTAGCTCAACATCATTGGTTCCGTGGTAAAAGATGCGTTTGTAATGGTTATATACCGCGACCGCAAGTGTAATCTTCGCTTTGTCTTGACCGATAACGTATTCATCCAGAAAACGCTTCATCTCTTCTGGGGTAGGAACCGTAACGTTGTTATCACTCTTCTGTTTTGTCGTACGCGAGCCCGAAAGCGGCGAGCTGTCGGTAAGGATGCTCTGACAAAGCTCGACACACTCGTTGCATATATATACACCGGAACCGGCAATAATCCGATCCACCTCATTTTGCTGTTTCCCGCAGAATGAACATCTTATGGATTTGCTTTCATCCTTGCCCATAATCTACCCTCATCTCATTCCGCCGCTTATGCATACATTAGTCTGTACTTATGCAGCAACGCAGCTATCATACGTCTAAAAACAGACGCGATTGTAATGCAAAAGCAAAGCCTGTTCGACTTTGCTTTTGCATTTATTGTTTTACTATCTAGAGGTAATGACCTTATCGACCAAACCGTACTTCATCGCTTCTTCGGCAGTCATAAAGTTGTCACGTTCGGTGTCCTGCACAACCACATCAAGAGGTTGGCCGGTCTGCTCGCTGAGCAGTTTATTCAGCTTTGCCTTAATGGCAATCAGGCGGTCCGCGTGAATCTTAATATCGGTGACCTGCCCGCGGAAGCCGCTGGAGGGCTGGTGAATCATAATTTCGCTGTTCGGCAAGGCAAAACGCTTGCCCTTAGCTCCTGACGAAAGCAAGAACGCACCCATTGATGCCGCCATGCCGACACAGATTGTGGATACATCGCACTTGATGTACTGCATCGTATCATAAATTGCCATGCCCGACGTAACGGAACCGCCCGGGCTATTGATATACAGATGAATGTCTTTATCGGGATCCTGTCCTTCTAGGTAAAGCAGCTGGGCAACCACAAGGCTTGCCGTTACGTCGTTCACCTCTTCGGACAGCATTACTATACGGTCATTGAGTAACCGAGAGAAGATATCGTAGGAACGTTCTCCTCGATTGGTTTGTTCTATTACCATTGGCACTAAGCTCATATCGTTTTCTCCTGCCTTTCGAATGCGCTGCCACCTATCACGGCGGTCAGCGCTTTATTTATGCTAATCGTATGTTGTAAATTACTTATTCTTCGGTTTTTGTCTTAGGCGAAGCCTTTTTTCTTGTCGCAGGCTTTTTGGGCGCGGGTGCCTCTTCTGCGGCAATTTCGGCATCATCAGGTGTCTTTTTCACAGCAGCCTTCTTGGGTTTTGCAGCCTTCTTGGGCTGTTCCTCGGTAGACTTTTCAGAAATTTCAGCACTGCTGCGCACAAGGTCAATCGCCTTGTTTACGATAATATCCTTAGAGAGCTCTTCAGCAGCAACAAAGCCCTTAACCTGCTCTGCTTCCAGCTTATAGGCATCTGCAATCTTCTTGTATTCCGCGTCAAGCTCCTCTTGAGTGGCGGTAAGTGACTCGAGCGTTGCAATTTTCTCGAGTGCAAGGCGAATCTTCACCTGACGCGCGGCCTGCTCCTCAAAGGTTTTGCGGAAAGATTCCATCGTGCCGTTTGTATACCGCAGATAGGTGTCAAGGTCAAGCCCCTGAGACTTTAAGCGGTACTCAAAGTCCTGCACCATCTCATCAACACGCTTTTGGTACATCACCTCGGGGATGTCGCCTTCCATCGCGTCAATAATCTGGTCAATCAGTGCATTTTCTACGTTCTCGGTTGCATGGTGCTCTTTATGCTCAAGGATATTCTTTTTAATATCCTCTTTAAACTCGGCAAGCGTATCAAACTCGCTGACATCCTTGGCGAACTCGTCGTCAAGTGCGGGCAGCTCGGTGCTGCTTATTTCGTTCAGCTTAACCTTAAACAACGCAGGCTTACCCTTAAGCTCCTCGGCATGGTACTCCTCGGGGAAGGAAACATTCACGTCGAACTCTTCGCCAATGCTGTGACCGACAATCTGCTCCTCAAAACCGGGGATAAACTGTCCCGAACCGAGCACCAGTGTGTAGCCCTCTCCCTTTCCGCCCTCAAACGGAACACCGTCAACAAAGCCCTCAAAGTCGATAACCGTGCTGTCGCCCTGAGCAGCGGCGCGGTCGTCAATATTGATTATGCGGGCACCGCGCTCCTGATGGCGCTTAAGCTCCGCATCAATCTCCTCGTCTGAAACGGTGGGGGTCTCTTTTTCGGCTTTAAGTCCCTTATATGCCTTTACAGTCACATCGGGTTTAACAAAAACCTTAGCGAGAAAGGTAAAGCCGTTGGCGTCAAGGGTCGTTACTTCGATCTCGGCGCGATCCACGGGCTCAATACCCGCTTCTTTTACGGCAACTTCGTAAGCGGATGGATACAGCTCGTTTACCGCATCCTCCCAAAACACCTGCTCACCGTACATCTTTTCAATCATTTTTCTGGGAGCCTTGCCTTTGCGGAAGCCTGGAACCTGTATTTTAGGAGCATTCTTTCTAAATGCACGGGTAACGGCTTCGGAAAACTCCTCGCCCCCCACTGCAATTTCAAGCTCGTATTTGTTTTTTTCAATTTCCTTGGATGATTTTAACTGCATGTTGTACAATCCTTTCGTCGCCGCATAATCTTTGGTGGAAAACGCTCCACTGCGCGGAAGAGACGCCCACGGCATAAACCTTAGGGCAATCAATCCTTTCAATTATATCACAATCATTTTTCTAAATCTACTGGTTTGCTTGTTTTTTACTTTCCGCATAAATTATCGTATGCGAAGTGGCTTGAATTTCAAATAATCGGCAGAGGTCATAACATATTCTATGCCGTCCACCCTGCCTTGCACCGCGTAATTGCAACCGTTACCGTGGACATGACCGTAATAACAGGTCTTAACAGGGTACTGGTGCAGTACATCGAGTATTTCATTGCAGCGTTCCTTGGCAAATAGCGGAGGATAATGCAAAAAGCATAACAGTTCAAGCCCTGTTTTGGCACCCTGCTCCAATGAGGCTTTCAATCTACCTGCTTCGCGTAGGATTACCTTCTGGTCGGTCGCCTCACTGCCGTCAAATATCCAGCCGCGGGTACCACAGATACTTACTCCCTCGGCGCATATGGTGTTATTGTGAAGAATACGGATGCTGTTTATGCCGTTTTGGGCAAAAAAAGTTTCCATTTTCGTTCGCGTTGTCCAAAAATAATCGTGGTTGCCTTTTAAAATAATCTTTTTGCCCGGCAACGACTCAATAAACATAAAATCAGCAAGGGCACCGGGGAGATCCTGCGCCCATGAGATATCGCCACCAATGACAACACTATCTTGGTCGCAAACCGTATCCATCCATCCCCTTCGGATGCGGTCAACGTAGCCATCCCATCCGGGGAAAACATCCATGGGTTTATTGGCACCAAGTGAAAGATGCAGGTCAGATATTACGTATAGCGCCACAAAGCACCTCCTTTAATCAAAGTATATTCAATTACGCAGCATCAATACTAGATAAAGAAGGAGGTGATATTGATGAAGGATGAAAGAACGAAGCCGGATGATCAGTCTGCGCACGAGCACCTCGATGGGATCATCTGCGACGTTAACAACTGTATATACAACCAGCAAAATCAATACTGCACGGCTACGCATATCAAGGTTGGCCCCAACTTTGCGGCGACCAAAAACGATACTGCTTGCGTAACGTTTGAACATCGGTAGCCTAAGTGAACACCAGTTGCGCGAATGCGTGTCAGGTATCCGCGCAACTGACTTTAATTCTATTACGCGTTAATGCCAAGATAGTTGTACACAGCATCCCGCATTGAGTTGCTGTCGCAGCACATGTCAAAACGAGCCTCGCGTTGTTCAAGCCCTTTGAGCGATGCAGGGACTTGAGTGCCCGTCTTTTGAGAAAGCTTTTGCGCAAGGGCAAACTCCGATGCATCTTCCTTCATACCCGATACCGCTTCATACACGCTGGAGGGGAATTTGTAAGCATTTGCGGTAGAGGCAATTACCGTAACTGTTTCGTCTTTGGTTTTGGCTACATAGTCTTGGTATACCTTATACGCAACCGCGGTGTGGGTATCAGCAACGTAAGTATAACAATCAAACAGACTGCGGATGGTTTGCTTGGTGTTTTCATCATCGCAGTAACCGCCGACAAACAGTTCTTTCAACTTATTTAGTACCTCCGGCTTCACCTCATATCGCCCCGACTCGCTAAGCGCTGTCATGCAATCGGTCATGTATGTGTCGTCATCCTCAGACAGATGATACAGCAGGCGCTCAAGATTACTGGAAATGAGGATATCCATTGACGGAGAGATGGTGGTGTAGAACGGACGGTTGGTATCATAAACGCCGGTAGCGATAAAATCGGTAAGTATCTTGTTTGAATTGGATGCACAGATAAACCGCCTGATGGGCAGCCCCATTCGCTTGGCGTAATAAGAAGCTAGGATGTTACCGAAATTGCCCGTGGGAACCACAACATTGATAGGGTCACCAAAACGGATGCATTCATCCTTAACCAAATCGCAGTATGCGCTGATGTAATACACAATCTGCGGCAGAAGCCTGCCCCAGTTGATGGAGTTCGCACTAGAAAATACAAGCCCGTTTTCCGAAAGCTTCGCCACTGTTTCTTTGTCGGTGAATATCCGTTTCACCTCGCGCTGACAATCGTCAAAATTGCCCTTTACGGCACATACAAAGACGTTGTCACCTTCCTGCGTTGTCATCTGCAGGCGTTGCATCTCACTGACACCGTCCTGCGGATAAAACACCATAATGCGGGTACCCGCAACATCCTTAAAGCCCTCAAGCGCAGCCTTGCCGGTATCGCCCGAAGTCGCAACAAGGATTACGACCTCTTTGCCGGAGATTGTTTTCTTTGCGCTTACGGTCAATAGATACGGCAAGATTTGAAGGGCCATATCCTTAAACGCGCAGGTGGGACCATGCCATAGCTCGAGCATATAGGTGCTCTCACCTAGTCTGGAAAGCGGAGCGGGGATGTCATCATCAAATTTCCCTCCGCCGTATGCGCCGTTTGCACAAAGCTTAATCTCATCCAGCGAAAAGTCGGTCAGATACTTCATCAATATACTTTCCGCACGCTCAATATAGCTCATGTCGCACAGTGCTTTCAAGTCATTTTCCGTTAATGTAGGGATATGCTCTGGTACAAACAGACCGCCGTCCTCCGAGATACCTTGCGCGATAGCTTGCGCGGAAGAAACGCGTAGTGCGGAGTTTCGAGTGCTTTTGTATTCCATCAAACAGTTCAACCTTTCCTTATGCGGGTTATTTCTGAGTGATTATTCGTTTAATCAAAATTCTTAACGGCAAATTCATATGCGTTTTTAAAAAGAATCTTTTCCGCTAATTCCTCTTTATAGCCGTGTCTTAACAGTTCTTCGCGCAAGGCTCCAACCATGGAGATGTCCTTAAGCTTAGCGGGGGTTTCTGCTCCGTCAAAGTCCGACCCGATGCAGATGCTGTTTTCGCCACCCAAAGACAAAAAGTGATCGATATGACGAAGAATTTCGACAAACCCGGCATTCTTTGAGTTGTTCAAAAATTGCTTATAGAAATTGATGCCCACAATACCGCCAGTGTGCACAATCGCCTCAAACTGCTCATCGGTCAGATTGCGCGGGTGCTTGCAGATTCTGCGCGAATTGGAATGGGTCGCAATAATCGGTTTGCTGGTGAGATTTAGGATGTCATAAAATCCTTTATCAGAAATATGTGACACGTCTATGGTGATGTTGGCACGGTTAAGCTCCACTACGGCACTGCGCCCAATCATAGAGAGCGTATGATTTCCGCCGACACCGCTACCAAGCTCGTTTTTTCCGTTCCACGTAAACGAAAATATCTTTACCCCGTCTTTTTTCAGTTCGTTGATACGCGTAAGGTCTCCTGCAATTACAGCGCCGTTTTCTACCGTTAGAATAGCGGCGCATTTGTCCTCGGCGACAGCCTGCTCCATATCCACTCTGGTTTTACAAAACACCATACGGTCGCTGTTAAGTAATGCCTGCTCTTTTAATAGATCAAGCTGCTTTTTATAGTTCTGGTACGCGGCGTCCCCTTTTATCGAGTCGTGGGTCCAAACCGCAAAGCATTGACACCAGGATTTTAACCCCTCTCCCTTTTGCAAGGTGACAGCGGTTTCGCCATCTGACAGAGGGCTACTGTTTTTTAGCATCTCCGACAAGGTATCGCAGTGCAGATCAAAGTAGTTCATAGGTCACTCCCATCGTCCGCCGAGCGTCGGCAGCCATATAATACGGAAACTCCGAAGGGGCTTTAATATACCGCATCAAATGCCCCGACAATATGATTATAGGATAGTACCTGTGGGCAGTCTTTGTCAATAACAACAAGCTCTATTACGTCAAACCGAGGCTGAAGGTCGCTGGGATTTTGCTCAAGGTAACACAGCGCGGTCGCCGTTATCTTTTTCATCTTAGCAGACGTAACCGCTTCCATGGGAGAATAATACGCCTTTGGTGACCTCGCCTTGACTTCCACAAATACAAGCACGTCGTCCCGTGTGGCGATAATATCAATCTCTCCATAACGGGAGTGATAGTTCGTAGCTACTATTTGATACCCATCCTTAGCAAGGCAGGATGCCGCATACCGTTCTGCAAGTGCCCCGAGCCGGTTCATCGTGTGTTCTCCGCATAAAACTTCTTTAAAAAGCTTTTGCGGTGAATAGGCGACACCCCATGCTGTCTTAGCATATCGTAATGCAGCTGTGTGGGGTAGCCTTTATGTTGCGCAAAACAGTACTGTGGATACCTTTCATTTAGCACACACAAGAAGCGGTCTCGCGCTACCTTGGCCAAAACCGAAGCGGCGGCAATGCAGGCGGACTTGCCGTCCCCTTTTACAATGCACTCCCCTTCAATTTCAAAGCCCGGGCGACGGTTGCCGTCGATGAGTAGATACTCTGGTCGTACCTCAAGTCCTTTAACCGCTCTCTGCATGGCAAGAAAGGTTGCCTGCAGAATGTTGTACTCGTCAATCTCCGCCTCTGTGGCGTAGGCAATGCAATACGAAACAGCATGAGCCGTTATCTCGTCAAATAAAACCTCTCTTTTTTTTTCCGAGAGCTTTTTGGAATCGTTTAACCCTTCTATCACCGTATCAGGTGAAAGGATGACTGCAGCCGCAAAAACAGGTCCTGCAAGAGGACCTCTGCCTGCCTCGTCTACACCGCACAGGGAAGTACAGCCCTTTTCATAATATATATTGTCAAAGGCAAACAGTTCATTCATGTCGTTTCCCCTTATGATAAATAGTCAAAGACAAAAACTATTTACTCGGTGGCACTTCCAGGGTAATCCTTCCGATTTTTCCGCTGCGAAACTCGTCAAGAACCGCCACAGCGGCGCGTTCGGTGTTCGCCTCTCCGCCCGAAACCAGCATTCCGCGTTTTCTGGCTACCAGTTCGAGCAGTTCATGGTCTTCCAGGCCTGAAACATCCCCAGTTTTAAAACGGGCATCAAGCAACGAGGGATAATCCTTTGCAAGCAGCCCCAAAAGTCGGATGGAAAGATGCTCCAAATCCATAATATCATCCTTAACAGCGCCGGTAAATGCCAGACGCTCGCCCACGCGTTTATCCTCAAACTTTGGCCAAAGTACACCGGGCATGTCCAGCAGTTCAATTCCGCCGTCAAAGGCTACCCACTGCCTACCGCGTGTAACACCGGGACGATCCTCCACCTTGGCGCGCTTTGAGCCTGCCAAACGGTTAATGAGCGAGGATTTGCCAACATTGGGTATCCCCACAATCATCATTCGTATCGGTCTGCCCGCCATACCTTTTCGTTCTCTGCGCTCAAGCTCCTCCCGCAGTACCTGTTTAATCAACGGAATAAAGCCTTTTAGGCCGTACCCACTTCTGCAGTCTACTGCAAGCGCCGCAATACCACGGCGCGAAAAGTAATCGCACCAGCGTTTGGTCGTCTGTGGGTCTGCGGTATCGCATTTATTTAAAAGCACGATTCGCGGCTTATCCTTAACAAGCTTATCTATTTCGGGGTTGCGGCTGCTTGCCGGTATACGCGAATCCAAAAGTTCCACCACGACGTCAACAAGCGGCATGCTCTCTCTCATCAGCCGCCGCGTCTTAGCCATATGTCCGGGAAACCACTGGATAGATGGGATATCGGTCATGCGTTTTCACCAAATTTCATGTTGCCCGTACACGGGCTTCTATTGCGGTACCCCCGCCTTGTTAAACGGGAATAGGCGGAATATCACCTTACCAAAGATATAACGGTTGTCCACCATGCCTACTTGAGAATATCGGCTATCCAAAGAGCGTTCGCGATTGTCACCAAGCACAAACACGTGTCCCTTGGGAACCGTTACCGGATACTCTACATCTCCAAACACAGTTGTCGGATTCTTTATATAATCTTCTGTTAAAAGATTGCCGTCCACATAGACATAGCCCGAATCAAAATCGATATCAACTTCCTGCCCCTCAGTGGCAATTACACGTTTGACAATAGGCTCCTCCAGGTTACCTGGCTGAGTAATTGCAACAATATCCCCATATTTCGGGGTAAGATAGTTAATGGTAATCAGTCTGTCGTTTGCATGCAAGGTTTCCTGCATTGAAGGACCGATAACCCCAACGACTCGAAAGGCAAAGGTGAACAAAACAACGACGAACAAAAAACACCACACCAGAGTTTCGACCCATTCATACGCAGACAAAACCGGGTTTGCCTTTAACGGCTGGGGCGCCGCAACGGGCTCGTGCTGCTCGGTAATAAGCTCCGTTTCCTGGTTCATGGTATACGCCTTCTTCCCTAATTATAGTATGTGAATATAAAGACAAAGCAAAAAAGGGACAATGACGTCCCTTTTTATCACCTTATTTAAGCTGTTGCTTAACCTTAGCGGCCTTACCAACCTTACCACGCAGATAATAAAGCTTCGCTCTGCGAACACGGCCTCTTCTAACGATTTCAACCTTTTCTACATTCGGTGAATGAATTGGGAACACTCTTTCTACACCTACGCCATAGGAAACACGACGAACGGTAAATGTTTCGGCAATACCGCCATGCTTACGAGCAATTACAGTACCCTCAAAGTTCTGTATTCTCGAACGCTCGCCTTCCTTAATTCTAACGTGTACCTTCACGGTGTCGCCGACGTTAATTTCAGGCATCTCACTTTTGAGCTGCACGTCGGAAATCTGTTTTAGGGCATCCATTGATATATCCTCCTTAAAAATCAGACATTCATGCCCGCGTAACGCGTAAGCGGCAGAGGACTGTCAGCTTTAATGTCGCAACTTGCAAAGCAAATCGGGCATCAAACCCCACTGGTCAAATAGCACCGCAAAAAATGCGTACGAAATAGAACCAGAGGAACACTAAATGCCTATATATATTAACATGGTTTTACAAAGAATGCAAGACATAAACACAAGCTTTTTTCCGTATTCGTGCGGATTTCTTATGAATCCTTATCCGTTTGGTGAAACTGCTTAAGGTTGCCGATTTTTGCCCGGCGCTGCTCAAGAATTTCCTCTACGTCTCTAAGTTCAATTCCCTGCTCAACCATCAACACCAGCAGGTGGTACATCAGGTCGCAGATCTCGTTTGCTGTCTCTGCGTTGTCATTGTTCTTAGCGGCAACAATGGTTTCGCTGCACTCCTCGCCGCATTTCTTAAGTATCTTGTCAAGACCCTTATCAAACAGATAACAGGTATATGAACCCTCCTGCGGGGTATGCTTGCGCTCTTTAATCAGCTCATACAGACCGCTTAGCGTATCCATCATTTTTACTCTTCCCCCTTTTGTTTTACTATCGGGTTGAAAAAACAGGTTTTGCTGCCGGTATGGCAAGCCGCACCCGTCTGTTGTACAACAACCAGTAGCGTGTCGTTGTCACAATCGGCGGTGATGGAACAAACCTTCTGCAGATGCCCCGATGTTGCGCCCTTGTTCCAAAGCTGCTGGCGAGAACGGGAGTAAAACCAGGTATAGCCCGTCTCGATGGTCTTTGCAAGGCTCTCTTTATTCATATAAGCAAGCATCAGCACCTCGTCGGTGCCTATTTGCTGCACAATGGCGGGGATTAACTCATCTTTTTCAAAGTATACATCAAGATTCATGTTCCTGTTTTTCCTTTCCCCTTTTCGATATCGCAGTTGTCAGCTATCAGTAAACCGAGTCGGAATGCCATTTTGAGAAAGGTGCCGTTTAACCTCGGAGACCGTCAGCTCACCATAATGAAACAGCGATGCCGCAAGCGCAGCATCCGCCCCCGTTTTTTGGAACACCTCAGAAAAATGATCCAGTGTTCCGCAGCCGCCGGATGCGATAACGGGGATATCCAGCATGCTCGAGATGATAGAGGTCAGCTCTATATCAAAGCCGCTCTTGGTTCCGTCGGTATCCATGGACGTAAGCAGTATCTCGCCTGCACCAAGCTTATACACCTGTTGCGCCCACTTAATCGCGTCAAGCCCCGTATCAATACGCCCGCCGTTGATTACAACATGAAAGGTGCCGTCCCCAGCGCGCCTTGCATCGATGGCAACGACAACGCACTGGCTGCCGAACTTATCCGCCGCAGTCTTCACTAGCTCCGGGTTGTGAACCGCCGCGGAGTTTACCGATATCTTATCCGCACCCGCGCGCAGGATATCGCGAAAATCCTCGATGGTTCTTATGCCACCACCGACAGTGAGCGGAACAAAGACGTTGCGTGCGGTACGGCGCACCACATCAATCATCGTGCCCCTGCCCTCATGGGTTGCCGTTATGTCAAGAAAGGTGATTTCATCCGCGCCCTGACGGTTGTATTCGATGGCACATTCTACAGGATCTCCAACCTCTTTGATATCCACAAAGTTTATGCCCTTAACCACTTTACCGTTCTTTACGTCCAAGCAGGGAATGATTCGTTTTGCAAGCATCCATTTCACAACCTTTTTCTTAAGCCATATATAATTCGATACAGTGCACCCCAAATACCAAAAGGAAAATTCACAAAACCCAAGCCATATTCATTAAGGCGTTGCCCGTCAAGCCATGGTATCGTTCACGCGATACCAGTATTCATACAGATTGGAAAAGCCCAGTTTAATGTATATTCCAATCGCTTTGTAGTTCGACTGAACCACCTGCAGATATGCCCTCTTAGCGCCATGCTTTTTTGCCTCGTTTAATAAGGAACAGCAGATTTCATAGCCGTAACCTTGCCCTCTGTATGCGCTGTCGACCACGATATCAAACAAGCCTGCGTATCCTCTTTCTATCACACACAGCCCGCAAGCTATTGTTTGCTCGTTTTTCTTAACCGTGCCGCATAAAACCGCGTTTTGAATATTACGGAGCATATGTGTTGCGGTAGTTATTTTGGGGTTGTCTGTTAGTCCGTTTAGAGAGAAATAACTGCTTATCCAATCCTCTTCCACAAGATCGCTCACGTAAAAATCTGAAGAAACGTGGTGAAAGTCTCCTATGTCTTTTGTCATCATCATGGTGGGGGAAACAATACGGTACCCTCTGTCCTGAAGAAGCGTATCGAGAGCGCCGTCGCAAGCGTGTGTCATCTTGTATACAACAGGCAGGTTTTCACTTCGGTACACCTTTTCGCAATAATCAATCTTGTCTGCCAATGGCAACACCGCATGATAGAGCGGATTAACTGAATTGGCTCTATTGGTATACCCGTTTGAGAACCTCAATACCCATCCATCGTAGAGCTGTGTTTTCAACGCGGGATGTGCGTTCATCGACAGTTCTTCATAAAAAACCGTATCACCATTGTATGACATCTGCTCTCCCCTTTTCTAGGCAACGTGTTTTCAGTCCATTCGTTGCACACAAAGCTCGATTGCCTGTGAAAGGTCAAGCGTGCCATGATACAGGCTTTTGCCGCAGATTGCCCCGTACAGTCCCATTCGGTGTAATGCCCTAATATGCCCAATGTCGCGAATGCCGCCGCTTGCAATGATATCACACGAAACGGAATTCTGTAACTGTCCAAGCTGCTCGACGCTAGGTCCCTCAAGTGTTCCGTCCCTCGATATGTCTGTAAATATTATGCACTTTACACCAATGCTCTCCATGTGTTTGGCAAGCTCAATATAGTGAACGGTGCTTTCGTCAAGCCATCCCTCAGCCGCCGCCATCCCGTTTTTGGCATCGATACCAACAGCGATGCGATGACCGTAGTCCTTTACCGCCTGACGGACAAAATCGGGGTTTTTAACCGCCGCGGAACCGAGAATAACACGAGTAATTCCGCCCGAAAGATAGTACTCAACCGTTTCCATCGTGCGGATACCCCCGCCGACCTGTACCTTTAGCCCTGTTTGCTTTGCAACCCCCAAGAATATCTCGCTGTTTTGCGGCGTGGCACTTTTTGCGCCGTCCAAATCAACCATGTGAATCCAATCTGCCCCTGCTACCTCAAATCTACGTGCTGTGTTATAGGGGTTATCGGCCACCTGCTGTACCGTAGAAAAATCCCCCTGTGTTAACCGCACACAGGTTTTATCCTTAATATCGATTGCGGGAAAGATAATCATATAACTTAACGCCCTTTCTGTCGGGTGAAATAAGCCAAGTAATTGAGTTGGTTATAATTCACAGAAGTTTTTCAGCATCCGAAGACCGATTTCTCCGCTCTTTTCGGGATGATACTGAACGCCGAATACGTTACCCCTACGAACGAGTGCAGGTATCTTTTGACCGTACACTGTGTACGCCGCAATATTATCATCGGCGGTTTCGGCGCAGAAAGAGTGAACGAAATACACATAGCTGTGTTCACTTACCCCTTCAAGCATCGCGCACGGGTTTTGGTAGGTCAGGTCGTTCCAACCGATGTGCGGAATCTTAAGCCCGTTGCTTTCAATCTTTCGCACATTGCCTTCAATTAGCCCCAAGCCATCCGTTTCCACAAACTCATAGCCCTTTTCAAACAGCATCTGCATGCCGACGCAGATGCCCAGCAGAGGCTTTTTTTCTGCCTGCTGTTTTATGGTCTGCACCAAACCACTTTGATTGAGCATCCGCATCGCATCGGGAAACGCACCTACGCCCGGCAGTATCAGCTTATCCGCATCAACCAGTACCTGTGGGTCAGCGGTGATGCAGTTTTCAAACCCCAGAAAATCCAGGGCGTTTTTTGCAGAAAAGAGGTTGCCTGCGCCATAGTCAATAATTGCTATCATAATATATCCATGCCTTTCCCCTTCGGATGAATAATCAGTCCAATACCCCTTTGGTGGAAAGTAGCGCGCCATCGGTTACCTTTACCGCTAGGCGCAGAGCATGCGCCACAGCCTTAAACACCGCTTCGCATTTGTGATGATCGTTTGCGCCATACCACAGCTTCACGTGCAGCGTAATGCCAGCGTGAAACGCAAAGGCACGGAAGAATTCCTCAACCATAGCCGTATCCATCATGCCGATTTGCTGATTGGCAAACGAGCAGTCAAACACAAGGTAGGGTCTACCGCTGATATCCAATGAGCAGAATGCAAGGGATTCATCCATCGGTACAGTAAAGCTGCCATACCGCGCGATGCCCGATTTGCCTCCCAAAGCTTCAAGAAACGCCTGCCCCAAAACAATACCCACATCCTCCACCGTGTGGTGACAGTCAACCTCTAAATCACCTTTTGCGCGGACGGAAAGGTCAAGTCCTGCATGCACGCCAAATGCCGTGAGCATATGGTCAAAAAAACCGATTCCGGTAGAAATATCGGTCTTACCAGACCCATCCAGATTCATCTTGACGATAATATCCGTTTCTTTGCTAGTTCGTTGCTTTTGCCCTTCTCTCATGGCTTTTCCGCCCTCCTTAAAATCGTGTTCTTGTCTGTACCCGGTTTATAACAGCTTTGCAAGCGCAGACAACACAGACGCGTTCTCTACATCGGTGCCCGCCGTGATACGCAGGAAGTTGCCCATATGCCGCACAACAATCCCTATTGCTAGCAGCGCATCAAAACATGCTTTTGCGTTATCCATTTCTATCAAAACAAAGTTGGTCTGTGGCTTAAAAACCTTTATAATTTTGTTCTTTTTAAACTCGGCAAGTCTCGTCAATCCGTCGTACAGAACATCACGACTTCTCTTTATTGAGAGAATACAGTTATCAAGGTACTCATCCTCGCCCAGTAAAACAGTTCCCATCGCCTGCGAAAATGCATCGGTGTTATAGGGCGATTTTGCCGCACGCAGGGCGTTTGCTATCTTTGAATTGGTCACTGCAAAGCCAAGACGAAGTGCAGCCGCACCCATTGCCTTGGAACAGGTTTTTAGTACGATCACATTGTCAAGCTCCGACACTTTACACAGGATTGACTGGTCACAAAAATCCATGTACGCTTCGTCAACAATCACCAGTGCGTCGGTTTGCCTTGCAATCTCAAGCACATCATTTGCGTCCATAACCAAGGATGTCGGGTTGCAGGGGTTTGAGAAGATGATCGCCTTTGCGCGTGCTTCCTTTGCCGCTTTGATAATCTCCTTCGCAGAAATGGTCAAATCCTCGCGCTTTTGCAGTGTAACAAGGTTTAGCTCCTGCAGTTCGCCGTAAAATCGGTACATAGAAAAGTCTGGCGCAAGCGTTAGCAAAGGTTCACCCTTTTGAAGCATACAGCCGATAATAACCGAAATCAGCTCGTCCGAGCCGTTGCCTGCCACCACACATTCGGGCTGTGCCCTGTACCGTTTGGCAAAAGCGGCGCAAACATCTGCCGCGAGCGCTTCGGGGTAGCGGTTCATCGGAACTCCCGCAACCGCTTCTAGTAGCTTCATCTGTAGCCCTTCATCCGGCTGTAAAAAGGATTCATTTGCATCAAGCCGAATGGGGTAGTTCCCGCTAATCGGCTCGTACGGGGTCATATTCTTTATCTTATCGCAGATTTCGTATGCCATTTACTCTCTGCCTTTCCAAACAAGATATGGGCTAATCGTCAAATCGAACACGTACTGAATTGGCATGCGCGTAAAGCCCTTCTTTTTCTGCAATCAGGATGATATCGTCCTTTGCCAATTTCAGCGCCTTTTCTGTATACTGAATAAAGCTTGACTTCTTCACAAAGCTGTCTACCGAAAGCGGCGAGAAAAATCTAGCGGTACCGCTTGTTGGCAGAACATGGTTGGGACCCGCGTAGTAGTCGCCGAGCGGCTCGGGAGAGTATTTCCCGAGAAACACGGAGCCCGCGTTATCCAGCCTGCCTAGATACTCCGCCGGGTTATCGGTCATGACCTCAAGGTGCTCGGGTGCTAGCGAATTTGCGAGCTCTACGGCGCGGTCAAGGGTGTCGCATATAAGAATCGCGGAATAATCACACAATGAGCGCTCAATAATCTCGCGGCGCGGGGCGTTTTCGGTCTGTTTTGCAAGCTGATCTTTGGTTTGTTTCGCGACCAGCCCGCTGTTGGTTAGCAGGATGGCACTGGCTAGTACATCGTGCTCTGCCTGACTGAGCATATCGGCGGCAAGGTATACGGGGTCTGCAGTTTCGTCGGCGATAATCAGGATCTCGCTGGGACCCGCCACCATGTCGATATCCACCACACCGTACAGCAGACGCTTCGCGGTTGCCACATAGATGTTTCCGGGACCTACTATCTTATCCACCTTCGGGATGGTCTCGGTTCCGTAAGCGAGTGCCGCCACCGCCTGCGCTCCGCCTACTAAGTAAATCTTACTAACGCCCGCAATGCTTGCGGCTACAAGGATATCGGGGTTTGCACCGCCCTGCGTGGGGGGCGTAACCATGACAATCTCTTTTACGCCGGCTATCTTTGCAGGAATCGCATTCATCAGTACCGAAGAGGGGTATGCCGCTGTGCCGCCGGGTACATACAAACCAACACTGTGCAGCCCGCGAACCCGCTGACCCATTACTACGCCGTTTTCATCGGTTACCACAAAGCCGTGTGTGAGTTGTTTTTCATGGTATGCCGCGATGTTGTCAGCGGCATTTTGCATGGCTTTTATAAACTCAGGATTAGCCGCCGCAACCGCCGCATCAATCTCCTCTTGCGAGACCAGCAGTGCCTCAGGCACAAATCGATCAAAGCGTTTGGTATATTCCAGCACCGCACGATCGCCGTTTTGCCGGACATCCTCAATAATCTTTGCTACCTGCTCGGACACCTCTTTGCTTGTCTCTGTGCTTCTTTTGTGTAGCGCGTCAAGCAACGTAAGTTCGTCTTTTCCGTTTGCGTTTACCATGTTTATCATAACTTCACACCCCTAATCACTCTGTTGTTATCCGCAATGTTCGGCACTTGCAAGCTTCGCGTCCATTTTAAAAAGCAGCGATTCAATCTCGTTTTTACGAAGCTTCAGCGACGCAATGTTTACAATCACCCTCGCCGAAATTGGCGCAATCTCCTCGATAATTTCAAGCCCATTTTCGCGCAGTGTAGAGCCGGTCTCGACAATATCCACAATCGCGTCCGCCAAAGAGATTAGCGGTGCAAGCTCAACCGAGCCTTCTATCTTCACAATGCGAACATCCATCCCCTTGGATTCAAAAAACTCCTGCGCAACACTCGGATATTTCGTTGCGATCGTTTTTACATTGTAGCCCTTGTAAAAATCAAGCCCCTTTGGCGCGGCAAGCGCAAACCGGCATCGACCAAACCCAAGGTCGAGCATCTCATAAAAGCTGCGTCCCTGCTCCATGATGGTATCCTTGCCTACTACACCAAGGTCACACACGCCATGCTCCACATAGGTGATTACATCGGCGGCTTTCGCAAGTACAACCTCAAGGTTTGCATCGGGCAGTGCCAATATCAGCTTACGCCCTTTGTTGACCAACACCTCGCAGTCAAGCCCCATGCGCTCAAACAGTGCAACGGTCTCCTTTTCTAGCCTACCTTTGGTCAATGCAATCCGAAGTGGTCTCATAATCTATCCCTCCCGCACTAAAACGCCCGATTACAGCTTAATCTCCTCGGTCTGTGCGTGTACGTAATAAAGCTTTGGTATCCCCGTTTGCCTTGCGTATTCTATTGCCTCTTCCAAGCTTTCGGTCAATGCATTTTCACACCGCAAGCCTTGGTCAGTGAGCGTCTGCAGAAATACCAAACCGTTTATCTGATACTCAGAATCCGCATAAACAAGCGCATCTGCAATCCGACGTTTTGCAGCTCTTCCACTTCGGGCTAGCGCCGCTACGATGGCTGTGATATCGGCACCAAATCCCACAGCAGGCAAGGGTCTGCCAAAGTCGGAGAGAAGACTATCATATCTGCCGCCTGATAAAACCTGCTCGCCGTAGCCTTCAATATATCCACGGAATACCACGCCGGTGTAATACTCCCTGCGATGAACAAGCCCAAGGTCGATAATTACCTTATCCTTAAGCCCGAGCTTCTCTATCTCGCGGTACAGGTCTTTGAGATAACCAAGAATCTGTGCCGTTTCGGGGCTGTTAAACAGCTCCATCGCCTCATCAATCACCTCTGCCCCGCCAAACAGCGACGGCAAACGCTTTAAGGCCTGTAACCCCTTTGCATTGCCTACCCGGTCAAGCAGGTCATTCAGCGCCGCGTAATTTTTTGCCTCGACAAGCGTTCTGATTTCTTCGCGTGTATCGTCATCCACTGGTAGGCTTTTTGATAGCGCGTTAAAAAACCCGATGTGTCCGATCTCAAACCGAAAGTCCGCGCTGTTAATTGCCTTAAGCGCGTCGAGCGCGATACAGATTACCTCTAAATCGGCACGCTCGGTGCCGGAGCCGATTAGCTCAATGCCCATCTGAACAATCTCGTTACTGCGGCCTGATAGGCTTTTGGTCATCTGATAAACGTCCTGATTGTAAAACAGGCGGATTGGCAGCGGTTCCTCGCGCAGGCGCGTGGCAACAAGCCGCGCAATGGGCGCCGTGGAATCGGGTCTGCACACAAGCAGCCGACCGTGACAGTCCGTCAGCTTGTACATTGCTTCCTGGGGAAAATGTCGGTTATCCTCAGAAAAAACATCGTAGTATTCAAGCCCTGCGGTAACAACCTCGTTGTACCCTCTGCCGGTGAACAACTGTCGCAGGTTTTTTTCGCAGGTTCTTCTGGCAACACATTCCTCAAACAAAAGGTCTCTAATTCCCTCCGGAGTCATCGTGTTATAGCGTCTCATGAAAATAACCAACCCTTTCTGGGAATTGTGACGTTATGGCATGTACTTGTCGCTTTAGTATGCTACTATATTACCACAGTGAATTTAGTGTGTCAATCAATAGGGAACAATGAACTGAGTTTTCTGTAATATAGTACATTTAAAACAAGGTCAGCTGGCTAGTTTTAGGTAATTCATCCAAAGCTCCCGCTTGGCTGAGTATCTCAATTACCGTTTTGGATACCCCTGAGCGCTCAGCCAGCTCATCCACCGAGATAAACGGCTCCCCCTCCCTTGCTGCCAGCAAGGCCTGCGCGGCGTTTTCACCTACGCCTTTTAAGGAGCAGAACGGCAGACGAATCTTTCCGTCCTCACACAGATAGCTGGTTGCATGAGAATGGTACAGGCTTACCGGCAAAAACTCCAGCCCTCTTGCCAGCATTTCATTGATAATCTGGAGTGTTTCAAACATTCCGTCTTCCTTTGCCGTACGGTCATTCTTGCGCTCGGTCAATTCGCGCATCTTGCGCATAACAAAGCTTTTGCCCGCCATGGCACTTTCGGCATCGAAGTCGCCGCCGCGCACGGTGAAAAACGCGGCGTAAAACTCAAGCGGATAATGAATCTTAAACCAACCCATCCGCATTGCGCCGATAACATAGGCGCAGGCGTGCGCTTTCGGGAACATATACTTAATCTTTAAAC
>JAEZVA010000085.1 GCA_023443315.1 Bacillota bacterium
ACGCGCCGCGGGCAAGCGCCATCGCCGCAAGCCCGTAGTCCTGCGTTACCACCGCGTCCCCCTTTTGCAGCTCGCCTATCAGCTTAAAGTCGGCGGCGTCCGCGCCCTTTGCCACCATCACGGTGCGTGCACCCTCGCGCTGCATAAAATGCGAGGTGTCGCAGAACAGAATAACCTCAAGTCCCCGCGCTTTGGCTAGGGCTATTGCAATGTCGGTTACGGGGCAAGCGTCCGCGTCTATCAGCACCCTCATCACGAAAGTTCCTCCGTACCACGCAGGGTAAGCCTTGCGTTTAACGCTACCATCGGCTCTTTGTCTACCTTCAGCACCCTGCGGTCATAGGTCATCAGACCGTTTATCTCGTCCTCTACATCACTAACCTGCGTGTACACCGCGGCACTCAGCCCGTTTGCAATGCAGGGGATTACCTCTTTCTCATAGAGTTCCCTATAAGCGCGGTAAAACTCCTTGCGGGTGCGGTAGATGCGGTAGCCAAACTCGGTCTCGCTTGCGGTGTGACCCTGTACTGGCAGGCTGTAGCCGCCAAACTCGGTCAGCGCAAGCACGCGCCCGTCGGGCTTTAGGCGCACCTTTTTATAGTACACATGGCGGCTTTTTAGGTCCCCGCCGCCCTGGTCGTGCCAGCCGCTTGCGTGATCCACCTGCCTTGTGGGGTCAAGCTCCCACAGCCGCTGTGTCGCGGCAAGCGAATCAAACTGCCCCCAGCCCTCGTTAAACGGTACCCATACGGCAAGGCTTACGGTGTTGTACAGCAGCGCTACCGTTTCCTCCATGTCGCTGATAAACTGCCGTCTGCCCGCCTCATCCGCCCTGCCAAACAGCTTGTGGCGGCTATCTTTAGTATGTGCACCCAAAAAGGGCAGAATCTGCACCATCAGCGGGTTGTATGTGTCGCCGCCGCTCACCATATCCTGCCACACCAGCATGCCCAATCGGTCGCAGTGGTAGTACCAGCGCAGCGGTTCGATCTTAATATGCTTGCGCAGCATTGTAAAGCCAAGCTCCTTCATCGTGCGGATGTCGTACACCACCGCGTCGTCGCTCGGTGGGGTGTACAGCCCATCGCTCCAGTAGCCCTGATCGAGCAGCCCGTTGTGAAAGTACGGCTTGTTGTTTAGCGCAAGGCGGGTATGCCCATCCGCGTCCTGCACAAGCGAGAACTTTCGCATGCCAAAGTAGCTTTGCACACGGTCGTCGCCCATTGTCACCACAAGGTCATACAAAAACGGGTTCTCAGGGCTCCAGCTTGTAAAGTCTGCGCCAAGCGGGATGGTGCAGACGGCATCTTCGCCGCACACGCCGCCGCCAATCTCTAGCCCGTTTGCCAAAACCGTAACCGCTGCGCCCTGTGCGCCGCCCTCATTTGCCATCACGCATACCGTAACGCTCGCCTCATCGTAGTTCGGGGTAATAACAAGCCGCTGTATGTATCGGTCGGGCACGCTCTCGAGCCACACCGTCTGCCAGATGCCACTCTGGGCGGTGTACCAGATGCCGCCGCGCTGCTCTTTCTGCTTGCCGTAGGCGTGTATGCCCTGCGCGGTAAGGTCGGTTACCGCCACGATAATCTCGTTTTCGCTCGCATCCCTTTTTCGCAGTGCCTGTGTGATGTCCGCCGTAAAGGGCAGGTACCCGCCCTCGTGGCGGCACACCTCGGTGCCGTTCACCCACACGGTACAGCACTGGTCCACCGCGCCAAACTGCAACAGCACCCGCTCCCTTATAAAGCCGTCGGGCAGGGTAACCGTGCGGCGGTGCCACAGCGTTTCGTCCGTGCCGAGCGACCTTCCCACCCCCGAGAGCGCACACTCCGGGCTAAACGGCACCAAAATCTCGCCGTCGTATTCAAGGGGCTTTGGCGCACCCGTTTTTGTAATGGCATACTGCCACCTGCCGTTTAGGTTTACAAAGCTGTCCCGCTCCATCTGCGGGCGGGGGTACTCAGGCAACGGCAGCTCGTGGCTGATGTGTTCCCCCCACGGGGTAAGCAGCGTGCGCAGCCCGTTATTCTTTTTGTTATCCGCCGCGCGCAACAGTGCAAGGGGCGCGTAGATGAGCAGCAACACCACCGCCGATGCCGCAAAGATGGCGGGGGTGGGTACCTGCTTTATCTGCCCCAGCTCCTCATACACCGCACCCGAGCTTTGGATGACGGCTGAGCCGATGAACGGTCCGATGATCATGGGTATCATCACGCCGAATATCATGCGTATGCCCTGGAACTGCCCCGCCTTGCCGGTGGGGGTATAGTCGCGCACCAGACCGCTAAAGCACGCCATAACAAGCATACCGCCGCCGAGCATCACAATGCCAGCGCCGATAACAGCGAAAAACGAGCGGGCAAATACCATCAGCACAAGCCCTGCAACCTCGGCAATTACCGCCAAGGCGGCAAACCGCGCCTTGCCCAGCTTATCTATCACGCCGCCCAGTGCCACGCTGACCACCGAGCTTGCCAAGAGCACCGCGCCCAGAATCACCGCGTAGCCGTCTATGCCCAGATATCGTTGAATATAGATGATTAGGTAGGGCATAAATACCTGCAGCGAGGTGCTATATACACACAGCCCCAAAAGCGCCAGGTACAGCCTGCCGTTTTGTCTTATCACTGACGGGCGCAGCCCGTATACGATGTTTTTACCGTAGCTTTCGGTGCTTTTTGCAATATGGGGCGCATCCTTTAAAAATAACGCACCCAACAGTCCACCCAGCATGGTAAGCGTACCGATAATCACAAAGAACGTGCCCCACTGCCCCGCGGCGGTCAGCCAGTCCAGCCCGCCAAAGATAATCAGCATTGCAACAAGCGGCAGCACCGCCAGCACCGACTCCACCCGCCCGCGGTTGCGCGTATCGGTCACGTCGGTCACCCACGCGTTAAACGCCGCGTCGTTGGCAGAAGAGCCGAAAAAGGTCATCACGCAGTCCATCACCACCACCAATAAAGCGGTAACCTGCACCGCCATGGCGGCGGGCACAAACGCCCCGACGCGCTCTACCCTAAGCAGCGCAAAGCTCAGGGTGCTAAGCCCCCACAGCACATACCCTGCCACAATCAGCACCTTGCGCTTGCCCATGCGGTCAGACAGCGCGCCGATTAGCAGCGTCGTCACCGTGGCGGTCACGGCGCTCGCTGCAACCATCGCCGCGATGTACCTTGTGTCGCCCGAGATGGTGTTGTACAAAAACACGTTAAAGTACATGTTTTCAATCGTCCATGCAAGCTGCCCAAACAGCCCGAATACCAAAAGCGACACCCATGTTCTGCCCGAAAGCCTACCCACGGCGGTGTTTGCCTTACCCATGATGCTTCCTCCTTCACGCCGTCAAACGGTTGTTTCGTCAATTGAGTATCCGTTGCAATAATTGCTAGTCACCCGGCGCGGCGGATGAAATAGAACACCACATACAGCACCCCGTACACCACAGGCTGGTGCAGCAGGTACACCCATATGGTATTTCTGCCCACAAACGCAAGGGGACGAATATAGGTTTTGTAGCACCACGCGGGCAAGCGGTTTTCTTTGACATATACGCCAAAATAGGCACCCGACAAAAACAAAAACAGCCACGGAATAAGCGGGAAGTAGTCCGCCGAAAAGAAGCCCTGCCCTGGCAGCCCCAGCATAAACAAAAACGGCGTGCGGTACAGCGCGTCCGGCATGCGTAACGACAGTGCCCCAATGCCCAGCGCCCCCTTTGGCACCATATAGCTTACGGCAAACAACCCCGCCGCAATCACCGCCCCAAGCCACGGGCGCACCCTGTCCATCGCTTTGTGCAGCAGCCCGTACAGCATCATCGCAATGCCCAGAAAGTGCAAAATGCCGAATAAAATAGCCGCCTCGGGCACAAACAGCAGCGTAACGGCAC
>JAEZVA010000069.1 GCA_023443315.1 Bacillota bacterium
TGTGATGTATACTTTATTTCAATGCTTGAAGTATATTCCGGCATAATATTTTTAATCGAGGTATTTCCATTGAATCATCAGGACAAGACGCTGGCATGCAAAGAGTGCGGACAGGATTTCGTGTTCACCGCTAGTGAGCAGGATTTCTACGAAGAGAAGGGCTTTACCAATGAGCCTCAGAGATGTAAGCCCTGCCGCGACGCTCGCAAGAATGCTGGCAGACCCGCAAGAGAAATGTTTGATGCGGTTTGCGCTTCCTGCGGAAGTGCGTGCAAGGTTCCCTTCCAGCCTAGGGAAGATCGCCCGGTTTACTGCAGTGAGTGCTTCTCCAACCAGAGATAGTCACCCCCCAAAGTGAATACTGGACAAAATACGCCGAAAGGCGTATTTTTTTTTGCTATTTTTAAACGCAAACCATAGATAGCTTACTCAATTCCGCAACCTAGGCTTGATATCGTTACACAGGTGCCAAGCGGCGAACCCGAATTATGGTAATAATCAGATTTGCTACATATTTTTAGGTGCTGCGTGTTCAGTCTAATCGTATCTTTCATAGGTCATCAACTCTTTTTATGCAGTTCTAAGTTTTTTGACCAACCATCAAGTGTCCAGGGAAGTTAAAAATCTCCCCTGACAAAAGTCAAGGGAGATATGAAAACTACTTCAAGTTTTGAGACACAATCAAAAACCTGTGTTCTGTAGTAGAAATGAAACCTCTCTGTTCAAGATTGTTCTGCAATGTGCATAATCTCTCGAAATTCTTTTCAACTGAAAACCCAGGAAAAGACCATTCGATGATCTTAGCCCAAAAGACAATGGCTCCCACATCAAAGAATTTCAGCCTTGGAAAGGATTCGATTGAGTACTTAACAGCGAATCCGCAATCTTGAAATAACGGCAACTCCGTTTGCAACGAAAAGGCTGGATGGGCATAATCTTCAAGGTTAATACGCTTCTCCAGCGAAACACAGTTTTCACCCCCGACCTGCTGCGTGATAAACATACCACCCGGTTTTAGCACACGCTTGACCTCATGCAAATCATACGATTCATGACGGTTAATCACAATATCGAAGCTATTGTCTGCAATAGGCAGAGGGGCATCTTCCTTTACAGGATAGACCCGAACGCCAAGAGGCGCGAGTTTATCCATGCATAATTGGATGTTGGGTGCCCACGCTTCGGTAACGGAGGTGTTTTCATGGGGATGCTTGAGTGAAAGCAAAAACTCTCCGCCGCCGGTTCCCATATCTAAAAGCTGATGGGTTGGGCAAAGGTGTTCCATAAGAATAGATTTGTAATCCCAACCAAGCGGCTCATGCTGCCATCTGGATTGAATATGGGAAAAATCCCATCCTTGAAAGGCATGCTGTTGCTCTGCTAACCAATAATTCTTCAATTCTTCGCAAGTCATATAAGCTGCTCCTTTTTCAATTATTAGATATATATTGAACAGGCACAGCAATCCCGACAGCCAATAAAAACTAATCACTCGACACAATCAGCTGTCAAAACACTGTGCCGAGCAGTTACCTCGAAAAAAGTGTTTGCAATTAATGCGATACATATTCCTCACCCGCTTTCATAGGAGATGCTTGAAGTATAGCATATCATCAAAAGAAACGGAAGCGTCAGATGTTTGGCACATAAGGCTTGTTATCGCGAAGAACAGTGTAGATAATAAAGGTCAGTTTTCGCGCTACAGTACCAACAGCATTATAGTGGTGTTTTCCCTCAATGTGTTTCTTTTGCTAGAAAGTAGATAGTACGAAATCCTTGAAAGCCGCGACAGGCACGACCAGCCAGATCGCGAGACGGAGAAGATGGGAACCACGTTTGAGTTTACTCTAATCCATTTTTGGCTGCCATAGGCACCTACAAAAAAACAAGACACCAATCGTGATACATATGGTATCAAAATTAGTGTCTTGTTTGGTGACCCGGACGGGAATCGAACCCGTGATACCGCCGTGAAAGGGCGGTGTCTTAACCGCTTGACCACCGGGCCATACAATACCGTTTTTTTGCGAAAGCACGCGTTACCACTTTGGGTAGTAAACGCCACCTGAAAGGTGGCGTTGCCTGGTAGCGGTAGTAGGATTCGAACCGACGACACTGCGGGTATGAACCGCATGCTCTAGCCACCTGAGCTATACCGCCATTTACTTTTGTCGCTGCTCTGCGAGCACCGAGCGAATTAAATTATAATATATCCAGAGAGGGTTGTCAATACATTTTTTCGACGAAATACAAATATGATTTGCTTCAAAAACGGCTTTCAGATTCTTACATTTTGCAGTCCGCGTCATCGGCGACGTTGTTGGCAGCAAGTATGTCCTTTATCCTGTTAATCAATGGCGCGGGACAAACAGATACCCAACAAGCTGCACTGAAGTATCCGTCTAGTTGGCGCTTAAAGTAGCCGTGCTTTGTCACAATCCCCTAAATACAAAAAAACTCGATAAAACGCTTGATTTTCCCTTGATTATTTGATAAGATACTACTGTTAACTTCTTGTTGTCATGAAAAAGGAGGTGCTGCACCATGGCAAAATGCGATATCTGCGGAAAAGGTGTTACTTTTGGTATAAAGGTATCTCACTCACATAGACGCTCCAACAGAACCTGGAAACCAAACATTAAGCGTGTAAAGGCTATTGTAAATGGTACTCCGTGCCATATCCACTCTTGCTCGCGCTGCCTGCGCTCAAACAAGGTAACTCGCGCCGTTTAATGGGCGACAATTCAATAATGCAATAAAAACACTACCCAAGTTCAGGGTAGTTTTTTTATTGCACTTTTATTGATCTGTTAAGGATTGATATGGCTTTATCGATGGCGGTGTTGCTCGTAATCGTTTAATACAATACCGATCGGCTCGCCTTCATACAGCTGCGAAAGCGTGAGGGTCGTTTCGCTGAATACGGGAACAAAGTCGGCTAACGAATCGTTTGCAATAACCCGATAAAACAATGCCTCACCTAGAAAGGCACGATTGTGGTAGGTGTTATCCTTAATAAACAGCCCGTTACCGGTAGAAAGCGCAAAGCCCAGATTATTCTTACCCATCATAGACGCCGCAAACTCCTCGGTTACAAGGCTGTTCTCTGCCCCAATACACAACACACCATGCAAAAGCCCCATGCCCTGCAGTGTGACGATTATCGGGGTCTCTATGCCGACGCCGCTGATGCTATAGGCATATCCACCCTCAAACAAAAACTTCGCCCCAAGGCCCTCCCCAGCCACTGTGGCACCGTGTCGATATGCTGCGACAACCCAGTCGGCAACGCCCATGCGCTTGATCTGCGCAATCGCACTGATGTTTTCTCCCCCGCCAAAGAAGATCAGTGAGGCGCGGTCAATCAGTTTCTTTGCATTATCGGGCGGTTCTAACGCACCACGCAGCATGAGCACGTCTGTTTGGCACCCGAGCATGCCGCGGTAGAGCTGCTCGAATGAGCGGATATAGCCAGGGTCGTCGCCGCTTGCAAGGGGTATGAGCACAACGCGAGGGCGAGGCTGCCCCGTGAGTTCGATTACCTCTCGGTGCATCGATAACGCATGCGGCATATGAAACCCGTGATTACCCAGTATTGCAAGCTTACCCATTGTCACACCTTCATTCCTGCGTCTCTAACGATGATTTAAATCCTCTACTCTAATTGTATATCGATTGTGTAAATTATGCAATAAAATATAACGTACAATATAGCAAGCACAACGACACAACACATAAGCAGGCGGCAGGAATCCTTCCCTGCCGCCTGCTGCTAATGATATCCTGATGCGTGAAGACCTATTCCTTGACAAATGCCTTAATCCAGTTCTCTGCAATCAGCGCGTGTCCCTCCGGCGTAGGGTGAACCCCGTCTACGGTATAGTAAAGGGGACCGTTCCCGGTTTCTTTCATCGCGTCATCGAAGATCTGCTGAACATTAATAAGTCTTGTGTTATAGTCGTTTGCAACACGTTTCACCGCCGCGCGGCGGGCGTCCACATCCTCGCGCCAATCCTGTTTGTCTTCGCTGTCCTCCAAAACAAAGGGGGATAGCAGGATAAAACGGGTAAAAGCGCTTTTCTCCTTGATGCGGTCAATGAGTTCGCGGTAAATCTGCTCATACCGCTCGATAGGGCTGGGAAGCCCCATATCAAAGATGCGCCAGGTATCATTGATGCCGATAAAGATGGATACGATGGATGGAAAGGGGTGCAGCCCCAGGCAGTCGCGATGAAACCGTCGTTTGAGATCGGAGATGCGGTTTCCTGACACTCCCTTGTTTAAGAACTGCAGGTTGTACTCGGGCAAACGCTCACGAAGAAGTTTTGCAACATATGCAGGATACCCTTCGCCAAGGCTTTCGCGAATAAAATAGCTTCTGCCCGTATCGGTAATGCTGTCGCCCTGAAAAAGAACAAACTCGTTTTTATCAAACTCGTAATTCATACCGACATCCGTTCCGCCTTACGGCATTTTATACTTGGGATGAACCGTTCTGTGTGACTAGCGAATGGTAAATGCAGCGGCGTAGCTGGGATGCCACACCACCATCATGCCGCTTAACGGGGATACCCCCTCCCAAAAGCCTGTGGCGTCGTTCCATACCCAATCTCCTTGGATCGTGGGGCGCAACGATACCGGCTCGCCCTTGCCTTTATAGTAGGACACCCATATCTTTGTGCTGCTGCCGGGATAAACAAACTGCCCCGAACGCGGTGTGCGGATAATGGGTCTGGGTACGCCGGGCTGGGTCTCGGTTGTTGCAAGTGTTGTCAGGTAGCCGCTATTGGTTCTGCGCTGCTCCTGCTGCTGTAGGAAGGTTTCATCCGCCATAGAGTCACTCACATAACGGGCGGATAAAAGCGGCGCGTCGTTGCCGAGTATATGCTCTACCAAATTAAGATAAAGCGGGTCGGTGTAAAGGTGCAGCGAGTCTGTGTTTGGGTCAAGCATCAGCTGCACACCAAATATTACGCGCAGCGCATCTAGCGAAAGGGTTAGGTTTTCCTCACTGTCTTTACCGATGGGGGTAATCGCCTCAATCCTTGCAGAATAAGAATTGTAGACAGTAACAGGCTTACCTGCAATCAGGTCGCTTACCTCAAACTTTGGTGCAAGCTCCATATCGTTAAGCTTCTCTGTGTACAGTTGTTGTGCAACAACGGCAATCTGGGAATAATCCAGTATACCGGGAGTTCCTTGCGAGGTTTCCTTGAGCGGTAAAGAGAGTGACCTGATGTCAATTAAAAAACCATCCACACCGTTAAAGTAGAGGGTAAGCGCGTCGGTCTGTACGACGGGAACGTATGGTTTGCTTCGAATCATTACCTTATCCTCAGCCAGGTCATACAGCTTCTTCGCATCAGACAGCGTCGATATCCCCCATGTCGAGAGCGGTACCGTAAGATTGTTGCTGTCGAGCACCTCGGTTGCATCGTAGGCGTTGAGAATTAGATTGTTGTATTTCAGCGGCAGTGTAACAGCCGGTGTAAACACAGACGCATCGTCAAAGGTAACCAGTACACCATTTTCATCGTAGAGGCTGTCTCCGTTAAGCATAAGCCAATCGTGCAGCAAGCCTCTTGTGTCATACAACGGGCTATCAGGGTCTTCTAGGCTTGTGTTTAAGTCTGACCTGACGTATACGACGTCCTCCCCCGAAAAGATGAAGTAGCCGTTCTCATCCTGATAAAGGGTGTGACCCGTTGGCAGAATAATGTTGGTGGACATCACGGTGTTCTCGCTGAGGTACCGCACCTGGCTATCAAAAATACGCTTGTGATTGATGGTGGCGAACTCGAGCATCACATCGCTGAGCGCCGTGTTCTGCGCGCCGATGGCGGGATACAACAAAATCTCGTTGAGCTGTTGCGTGCATTGCATCTCCTCGCTCTGAGACGATGCAGGCGTGCTGCTGGGGGTAAGCTTCTGCCCTCCCTGCAGCCTGCCGCTTAAATCCTCCGCAACACTGCAGCCTGCCAGCGCAAGAACAAACGCGACGGCAATTAGCAGAACGCGGGCTAATATTTTATTTTTTATAAGCATAGATTCCTCCGTTATTTTTGCGAAGGCTCCCCTCGCAGTCGTTGTTGGGACGGAAAAGCTGGGTATCTTTTGCAAATTCTCATCCCGATTCGATCTCGGCAACAATTTTATCAGTATAATCTGGATTTTGCAAGCTTTAAGACGTTTTTCATGGATAATCATCAAAAATAGTGGTAAATACCCCGTACATTTGCTTTGTTTACCTATTTTCCTAGCTATGGAAAGCGGTTGTGTCGCGTATGGGGTTCGTTTACTTTGCTTTTGATTCATGGTAAAATAATGTCATGAAAACAAACAGATAAAGGAGGGCTTTTTATCCGCAGCAGACATTATATGATCTTACTTTGGGTATTGTTGTGCGCCCTGCTGTGTGGGTGCTCCTATCTATCCTCCGGCTTTGGCACCGAAGAGGTTGTGGACGCGGGCAAGGTGACCGGCGCCGGGTTTGTTCTGGAAGACACCGAGCTATATATCACCGATCCCGCTCTAATTGGCTCCTTTGCGGCGCTTATCAACAGTGCACGCACGGTACAGGTGGACGTCCTTAGCATCCCAACCCCTAGGGTGACGGTCACACTGGAGGACGAAACCGGCGCTGCCGAGGTGCTTGCCATCTATGAATTTGCAAGCGAGTCGGCGTATTCCTATATCCTGACCGCGGATAAGGGATATCTTGAGGTTGACCGCGCGGCGTTGTCTTCTCTGCTTTCGGGGGATGATTTCTCTTCGCTGTATACGCACATGCAGTTCCCTACTGCCCTCATCCTTGCAGACGATAAGCAGGGCGTACTCATTCCCGACGCGGGCGACTGGAGCTACAAACGGCTGGATGGACGGTATTACGAATCCCCTGCCGTAACCGCCGAGCAGGACTATAAATATGTACTTGCCTCCCCCAACGCGCCCATCATCAAGTTCTCCAGCGAACCGGACTCCGCACAGGTGACGGTAACGCGGGACGGAGACACCCTGTTTAAGGGTACGCTCGCTGCACTTTCGGACTACCGCATGTCGGGTAGCGGACGATACGACTACGAAATAACCGCCATTTGGAGTGAGGCTGCGCTAACGGACTGCTTTGGCAATGCAACCTATCGCTTCTGTGTCGATTATGCCCCGAAAGCAGGCTTTGTACTCAGTGCAAATACCCTTAACCCCGGTGAGGCGCTTATCATCTACGCCGATGGGCTTGCTGCGGATGAGGAGATTGCCGTTACCTCTCCGTTTAACTTTAAGCCGCAGTTCTTTGATTACGAAGGACGTCGGGTGTGCATCTTTCCCTTAAGCTATCACAACGCGCCAGGAACGTACACCCTAGAGCTTTCCTCCAAAACCGCTTATGCGAAGTACGAGATTACCCTAGACGACAAGCAGTTTGAGATACAGGATCTCACGGTGGACGAGGAGATTGCCGACAGCACAGTGGACAACAGCGACGCCAACGCTGAGTTCGACCGCGCCATCGAGCCGCTGAAAACGGTGCGGGATGAAGAGAAGTATTTCGAAGGCAAGTTCATCCTTCCTGCAACCGGCAAGTTAACCACCGAGTTTGGCTCAATTCGCTCGATAAACGGTAGGCAGACCACCACACGGCACAGCGGTATTGACATTGCCGCAAAGCGCGGCAGCGCAGTAAAGGCTTCGGGTGCCGGGCGGGTGCTGTACGCCGCAAAGCTTCAGTTGACCGGAAACACGGTGCTGATTGAGCACGGCTTTGGACTAAAGACATGGTACTACCACATGGACTCTCTTCGCGTGAAAACAGACGATATGGTAAAGCAGGGCGATGTCATCGGAACCGTTGGCTCCACCGGTTTTTCCACTGGTCCGCACCTACACTTCGGTATGTCGGTGGGTGGTGTATTTATTAACCCAACCACCGCAATCGAGACTGCTCTGATGGAGTAACATCGGGCAAATACCATACCAGTTACAAAAGGCGGTTCACACCGCCTTTTGTTTATATCGTTACCCGCTAAGCATTACCCCAGCCGCATGTCGCCGCAAAACGTTTTCTTATATGCGACTAGCAATCACGCGGGATAAATCAATCATCATTTAGTGAGGTTGTAAAAAATGAATGAACTTAATATTGTGCACCTAATTGGCGCGGATGAAACCTACAGGCTACAAGCCATCCGTCTGTTTATCGATGGATTTCGACATGTTTTTTCGTTTGCAAAGGATGATTCGGAGCTTGAAGCGTTGTTTGGTGAGGCCTTTGACTACTCTATGATATATGTAAGCCTGTACAACGATAAGGTTGTAGGTGTGCTTGCACTGGGCACCAACAAGAAACGTGTATTTCGTTTTAATTTAGAAAAATGCTGCCAAATATTCGGGCAGCGAAAAGGCAGGATGCTGTACTGCATGCTTCGGAGTATGGGGGAAACACCCGCGGTAAAAAACGACAATGAGCTATATATCGATTACCTGACCACCGACAAAACACTGCGTGGCATGGGCATTGCTTCTTCCCTTTTGGACTTTGCATGCCAGTTACCCGATTATGATGAATGCCATCTGGAGGTACTTTCAAAAAACGTTACGGCTAAGTCCCTGTACGAAAAAGTCGGGTTTACCGTATATAAAAAGAGTTTCAATTTTTTTACCGTTATTCAGGGGCTTGGGTACCCCATAAAAATGAAGAAGCGGTCAGCGCAGAGGCTGAGTCCCCCCGCTACGAATTGATAGCGGTTATATCGGCAGCGGCATCCCCCTGCGTTTTAAGTGACGCATTCGGGGATGCCGCTTTTATACTTGTTGATTATATAGGTGATGTAAACCGCCTTACAGTGTTTGTACCTCGCGCATGCAGCGGTTAATCTGTTCTATGGTGGGCATGGCGGGGATTGCCCCCTTTGCGGTTGTCGTCATGCTTCCGGCGGCATTGGCAAACGCGAGGATTGCCCCCCACTCGTCTCGCTCAATCTCTTTTAGCTGTGTCAACGTCCTATCCACAATGCGGTAGAGCAGCGCACCGAGAAAGGCGTCACCCGCGCCCGTGGTATCGACGGTCTTTACATCGTACGTGGGCAGCAAGCCACTGCCAGTCGGGGCGTGATAGAACGCACCCTGGGGACCTAAGGTAACCAACACGATGGTCGCCCCATGCTGAGCAAGCGCCGTTGCGCCCTTGCTAAGCTCTGTCTCCCCCGTGAGCAGGGTCATCTCCTCCTGAGACACCTTGACGATGTCTGCGAGGGGCAGCGCGTTAATAATCTCCTCTTTTGCCCTTTGTTCACTGTTCCACAGCAAGGGGCGATAGTTCGGGTCGTAGCTGATGACTGCACCCGCCTGTTTTGCCTTTTGGGCAGCGTAAAGGGTTGCCGTTTTGCACGGCTCATCGGTCAGCGACACCGAACCAAAGTGGAATATGCGGCAGCTTTGAAGCAGTGTGTCGCTTACTTCCTCCTGCGTAAGACAGACGTCTGCGCCCGGCTTGCGGTAAAAGGTAAACGAACGGTCGCCCTTTTCGTTAAGCTGTACAAACGCAAGCGTGGTTGGAACCTCACTTGTCTCGGCTAGTCCAGACACATCAATGCCGGCATCCGACATGGTTTTTTTCAAAAACGCGCCGAAATCATCCTTGCCCACCTTACCGATAAACGCGGTTTTTCCGCCGAGCTTTGCATTCATGGCAAGCACGTTTGCGGGCGCGCCGCCCGGGTTGCGGGCAAACAGCTGCATCCCCAGCTCGTTTTCCCCGCTGGGGGTAAAATCAATCAGGCTTTCGCCGATGGCAACTACATCAAACATTCTTTGTCTCCTTTATCCCTATCGCTATAAACCGCATTGCGATTGCGCTGTGGCGTCACCAAACACCATATTGATTTGATGAAACCCTACTTTTACTGTACCTGAATCACGCTAAAATAACAAGACTTTTATGCTGTGCCCATAAATCAGCTTTTTTCTTCTTGATTTTGAGCGCACAATCATATATAATAAAAAAGCTGTTAGCCGGCGTGATGGAATGGCAGACGTGACGGACTCAAAATCCGTTGGTGGCAACACCGTGTGGGTTCAAGTCCCACCGCCGGCACCAAAACTAAAAAACCATTTATTGATAAAGCCTCTTTTATCAATAAATGGTTTTTTTCTGCCCGAAAGTGCTTGATATAAGCTACTTTCGGGCTTTGTGCTTTTTTTGCTTGTAGCTATAGTTGGTGTTTTGAACAGCCGTTTTCGGGGATCACTTGACACGACCCTATGGGTTTCGAGTGCTTACTTTACAAAGGCACAATGATTAAATCAAGCACTCAATACGCGGACAAAACAAGACCTTATTCTGCATTCTGAGTATGAGTAGCGACTTTTTTGAACTTAAACATCAACAACGTAATAAATACTACCCAAGGGATGAGGGACAGCAAAGAAAAAATCATTCCTAACTTACCTGCCGATGATGGTATAATCATGAATAGCCCGGAAGCTAATCCCCAAAAACCAACCGTCTTTTTGAACTGGGTGCTTTTGATTATTGCATAAGCAAACAACAATAGACATATGGTACTTAAAACATAGTATACATTAAAGGATGTCCCTGTATAGCCAACCATTACAGCTTCACCGGCAGCCAAATATATTGTTTGCTGTTCAGGCAATGCCTGAAAATACCGATTGCTCAGAGTCAACATTTCAAACGTAGGATTGGACGGAAAATAACATACTAGGCCAACTGAACCAAGAATTAAGGCGATGAGAACTGTAACAGGCTTTTCCCAGTACAAAAGGAGAAAGAGCGCTAAATAGATTATTACAAGAATCGCATTGTTAATTAGGTAAAGAAAATCCAAGCTTAGTAATCCCAAAAAGGGATTTTGATGAAACAGCTCAAAGAATCCTTTAACCGTGTCTGGTGGCGGAGAAATCACAAAAATAATGATTTGCAACGGGATAATGATGAGCATTGCCAAAGTTGAATACTGAGCGACACGATAAAGCGGTTGAAAGTTGGCTTTAAAACCTTGCTTCATAAGTATAACCTCCATTATATATTATCCTTATTCATCCTGAATAAGTAGTTTACAAGCTTTTTAAGCTCACCTTTGATGTCTTCTTTTTGTGCAGCACCGTTGGATGAGAAACTCAGCATGATCATTCCCTGTAAGGCGTAAATAATAGTCTTAGCTACAACTTCTATATCATCGGCTAGAATAATGCCTTCTTGTATGAGCCGGATAAAGGATTCCTGCCATATGCCATGAAATCGATGCTCAAGCTTTTGATTACTGTCGTCTCCTTCCGGCTCAGTAAAAGAATAAAAGTACAAAAAACGAAATACATTTGGGTGCTTGAAGAAATAGTCCGTATAGCAGAAAAAAGCGTCAAGAATTTCTTCTACTGGATCATGCTTTTTAAAGGAGATGGATGTAAGTTCTGTAATCATATCCTCAATCATATTAAAGCGTAATGTCCACAAGAGCGCATTCAAATCTTTAAAATAATAATATAGATTGGTATGCGAATACCCTGTTACCTCAGCCAAGTACCGAACAGTAATGGCCTCATGACCTTTATTATGGACGATAGCTTTAGCAGCTTCAATGATATCTTTCTGAGTACGCTCCTTTTTCGTCTGTTTCACAATAACCTCCGGGTATTTTAACTAAGTTAAATATTTTAACTTAGTTAAAATATACATCGTGAGAAGTGAGTTGTCAAGGGCTAAATTAACTTTTTTACATAAAATGCACTCTATTCGTAGACCGCCTTGCTCGTTTCATCCCATTACACTTTCACATCTGTTATCGGACTGTACATGAATTCCATCGTATAATTATATTAGGCGGAGATTTTTTAATCAGTCGTCGGTCAAGCAGTGTGATTTTGATACCCCAGACCTTGAAATATAAAACTGTATCGACAGCTCGGTCACAGCACAAAATAGACATGGCTTTCTGCTTAGGAAAGTCTGTGTCTTTATTTTTTAAGTAAAACATGGTACGATAACTGAATAATTGCAAATAATAGTAATAACCACCCTAAGGGGGACATGCTAAAATTGGATGCACAAGCGTTTTGGGATGTGATTGGCTCGTACAACAGCACGACAATACTCACGCAGATAGTCCTACTGGTTGTTCTTGCTGTTGCGTTGACGCTTTCTTATACCGGCGTGGTAAAATGGAGTGCGAAGTTTGCGTTGGGGATATCCAACTTATACATAGGTATTGTGTTCTTTGGCGCGTTTGGCACGCAGAGCATTCAGTGGTTCTTTGCTTTGCCCCTATATCTGTGTTGCGGAGGTCTGTTTCTTTTCGAGAGCATAAAAAACCGAAATGATAGGCTGGAAAGACCCGGCATCCGGCAAATGGTGTTGCTGCTGATGTTTATGCTTTATCCCGTGGTTTCCTTGCTTTTGGGCAACGCGTTCCCGAGGATGGTAACCCATATTATGCCCTGCCCCATCATCAGCCTTAGCATCGCGGTTTATTCCGGCTATCAAAAGAAAAATAAACTGTTGCTGGCAGTTCTGTCGATTTGGGGATTAACGGGGGTAAAGTCGATTCTATTTAACGCGTATGAAGACTTAATCTTACTGATGTGCGGGGTGTATTGCACCTATCTATTTATTAAAGAGTTTAAGAAAGTACGCCGATAGCTCACTTTACGAAAGATAACGATACAGAACTTACTTATACTGTCCTTAAAACTCTTGCTAGAAATAGCGACAAAAAGCCCAACCATTCGGTTGGGCTTTTATTGGGTTTTTTCGGTTTACAGCAGTTCCACCGTGTATTTTGATTTGTCGTAGATGAGCTCGTAGGGTTCGCCGTACAGCACGACATCGTCTGAGCGGACATAGCACTTGGTGATGCGCGCAGCACCTTGCACCGTAACCGGGGCGTTTGCAATAAACGCCTCTACATAGGATTGGTTGGTATCTGAAAGGGTAACTTCACTTTGTGAATTAACGGTTAGGGTTTTGCAGGTGATGCCGTACAGCGTAAGCTCCATGGGCTTTGCGCTCTTTGCCACTGTAATGGTCTTATAGCCGGAATAGCTGTGCTCGATGTTGTAGGCGTACAACGAGGCTCTGGTTCCCGCCATCAGTATGGTTTCATCGATTACAGATCGTCCCTCTAGCTCCACGTCAATGTAGTCGCCCGTAGCGAGACGCAGGGTCTTGATTAGGCAGTTTTCCATATACAGCTCGTACAGATACGGGGAGTTAACAATCAGCTCGCCGTCTATCTTGCAGTTAATCAATGTAAGCGAGTACAGTGCATCCACAGTAACTGTCAGGTTGCCTGTGATGTATTTATTCTCAAGCACTACATCGGAGGCGGAAATCTCCACATTTTTATAGGTAGCCTTCTTGTCGTCGGTAATCGTCTCGGTGTAGGTCTTATCCTCTGCCGTCGGCTGAGACGATGTCGTAGCAGCGGTCGGTGCTGCTACCGCTGTGGTGTCGATATGTACGGGCTTGGGCGGTTTGCCCTTGGCGGGCTTTACTGGTTCGGCGGTTGTTCGGTTAAAGGACATGGGCAGCACGGCGATATCGTCCGCCGGCTGTGCTACGACCGCAAGCGCCGGGATGGCAAAATACTCCTCGGTCAGGTAGCTATCGGGCGCCTTCTCGGCGATGGTGCAGCCGGAAAGCAGAAATAACCCCACAACAGCGCACACCACAAGTAGCAAATAGATTGTCCTTGTTCTCATCGTCTTGTCCGCCTTTCTATCGCGTATGACTGAAAGCCCAGTCAAGCTATCTCGATCGCTTGACGTTGTATCCGAATTATCATTAAAGGAATGATTAAGTATAAGGCTCAAATGCGCAAACCCTGCCGTTTTAGCGGGGTTTGCGCATCGAATTCGTGCGTTGGATATATTATACAGCAATTTAATGTCGTCCGCAACTACTTTTATTGCGTACTGTAAGGTAAATTTATACAGGCAGCCAGCCCGCCAGTCTGCTGGACATGATGGTGGACATGCCGTCCAAGCCATCCTCGCCGCCGCCAGGGACGACAGGGGGGGCTACGCCAGCTGGACCGATGTCTTCGTGGTTATCAGCACCTGTTATAACATTTCCCGCGTCAATATTGCCACCGGTTGCGTTCACTCCGCAGATTAAGCCAAAGCCCACTGTCGCGCCTGTTATCGATCCTGTCGCGCCTGTCACTGTTAGTGTTCCACTGTACGTGCAGTTCTGTATCGTGCCGTTGTTCAGACCGCAGATGCCGCCGACGTAGGATGTGCCGGTGATGGAGGATGCGGTGTCTGTTACATCGCAATTGTCAATTGTGCCGTTATTTGTGCCCGCAATCATACCGACATGGTTTACGCCAACAACAGAGGAGGAGGCATTGATTACTATGTTTTTGACGGATGCGCCCGAGCCGATTATCGAGAACAGTCCGACGTCGCTTGCGCTTCCCCCATCTATACTAACTGTGATAGTTTGATTAACAGAATTATGCTGACCGTTGTAATGCCCAGCAAACGCGTTAGTAATGCGATGAGCAGCATCGATGGTAAACTCCCCAGTCTGCTCATAATAATATACATTAGCAGCAAATGTATCAATACGCTTAAACAACTCAGCGCTGCTGATAAGGTAGGGCTTTTCCGATGTTCCCCGTCCTGCAAACACCAAATCTGCTGCACGAATTTCTTGCGCTGTGGAGCTTTGAGAAGACGGAGCATACCCTGTCTTCTGCGCGGCAACCGTTGCAGTGTAGGTGCCGCTCTCGGTTACAGTTAACTCAAGCGAAGCAACTGTAAGACCCGATTGAGTGTGGACAGGTGTTGTTCCCCCGTCCTTATATAAGTCTACATTGTAAGTGACACCTATGGGGTCAGATATTCCAACCCAAGAGACATTGAGTTTGAGATTGTCAGTCTCATGACGAGCCAATGTAACAGTTCCGATAGCAGGAAGCGTCGGCGTTGTCGGGACTGTTTTAGTAAATGTCTTTATACTCTCGTTAGAGTTAAGCACATTGCCCGCGTTACCAAGAGAAACGACCCCCGCACTGTACGAACCAGCGGGATAGGTTGTGTTGTTGCTAAGGTCAACCTCATGCCCAGACACAGTTTGAGAAGTGCCGTTTATGGTCACGCGGTACTGGTTCACGCCGGACATCGCGTCCCATGTCAACCTTTTAGTCGTGTCATTATAGGCGACGTTTGTCGGGGTGGGAGCCCTTGTAACGGTGAACTGCCCGACTACAGAAAGCTGCTCAAACGCAGATTTTGCGGTAATACGAATATAGTAGGGCGCTGTGGGCACAAGGGGCACAAAGCCAGCGCCCATTGCCGCGCGCAGGTCAAGGGAGGTGGCTGCACCTGCGGACAGGTTGGTATCGAGCTTTTTGTTGCTGTACGAGGTATTGGTTGCAACGGTTACGTTGTAGCCCCTGGTAGCGCCTGCTGCCGTCCACGACGCAATATACTTAGTTGGATCTGCACCGTTGTATGTCGGGACTGTCAGTGAAAGCGCGGGGTGGTCGGAGGTACAGTTCACATCGATTGTGTTGCTGTACGCGGAAGCATCCCTTGACGAGGTAGACCGCGCGGCGACGCGCACCTGATAGGTGCCGGAGGGCGCAAGGTTATCCTCCAAGAAGTCGGCTAAGTTAAGCACTCTGGTGCTAGAGGAAAGCGTTTTGTATACGTAAATAGTAGAACCAGCACGATTTACACGCACCTCGTATCCGTTTGACGCGCCGGAGACCGCGCTCCAACGAATCTCGTTGCCGTTTCGGGTGATGCGGGGCGCGGAGAGCGGGGTAAGCGTGGTATCGTCATCATTGTTGTTTGTATCGTCCTTAACGTCGGGCTCATAGGTGTTTGAGCCGGTAGCTATGTGCGCGGGTGCGGTATCGATGCTAACATTCTTGCTGTGGCAGAACAATAGCCCGACCTTATCGCCGCCTTCAATATAGGACGGCTTGTTGGCAACCACGCTGCCAATGCTGGAGGAACCAACCAGATACAGGTTGGTGTCGTAGTTGAGGGTAATTGTGTTCATCGAGATATTGTAAAGCTTAAGCACCGTAAGCAGTTGGGAGGTCTTTACCGTTTCAATGCTTGTAAAGCCGCTCGCGGTGGCGTTTAGCTTGTTGTGCTCGAGTAGGGTGTCGTAGCGAATCTGCGTTTCGCCAATAACGGTAGCGCCCTTTGCGACGATGCGCGGACGCGAAACGGTGCTGGCACTCACCAGCTTTTTCGCTGTAACGCTGTCAAGATACACCGAGTTCTCGCCGCCGCCGTATACATAGATGGTGCCGCCCACCGTTACGTTTTGCAAAGTGACGTTGCCGTCGCCTACGCCTTTATCGATTACAAGGTCTCCTGTAACGGTCTTATTGCTTAAGGATACCCCGCTTGCGGTAATCTTCACCGTGCGGAAGGTCTCTTTTTTCGAGCTTGTTACAGCAGAGGAATATACCTTTCCAGATGTAGACGTACCCGTGCCGCCCGAGCTGCCCGTCGAAGCCGCCGGCTTAGAGGAGCTTGCTGGCTGTGACGAGCTTTCTTCGGAAGAGGAGGACTGCTCCTCAGAGCTGGTTTCCGGCTCGGAAGACTCCGGCTGCGAGGATGGTGCGATGGAAGAAACGGGCAGCGTGGTGGGAATGTCTCCCCTGTTACAGCCCGCAAGCACAGTCACAACCGCGAAAATCAACAATACAAAAATCAGCAACCCTGCGCGCAAAGAAAACCGTTTCATTCCATTCCGCCCTTTCGTTAATCAACTAACATTAATATCTACATGCCGTATTTCGCCAAAATCCGCGTCAGAATGCGGGGTTTACACTTAATTATAACTCATTGTTTAACCAAAATCAAACATTTCTATCGGTCTATATAATCTGTGCGCGCCGCCACGCCTTTTACTGCATCAAGCACGACAATAATTTGCCCAAACCCGATTCTTACCGCCGTAAACTTGTTTTAGCACTGACAAACCATGTTTCGCAGTAAGTGCTATTGTGCGGGCAGTCTCGTTGTGATAGAATAATGTATATTCAGCCTTACGCATTTAACCCGTAACGGTGTATCGACCGTAACTATTCTGTCTTGTGGCAGGCTTACTTTTTGGAGGTTTTAGAATGTCAGGACATTCCCGATGGAGTAACATCAAGCGCAGGAAAGAGAAATCCGACGCGCAAAGGGCGAAGATATTTACCAAGATAGGCAGAGAGATTGCCGTAGCGGTACGGGAAGGCGGCGCAGACCCTTCTGTAAACGGAAAGCTGCGCGATTTGATTGCCAAGGCAAAATCGAACAACGTGCCCAACGACAACATCGACCGCGTGATAAAAAAAGCGGTGGGCGGCGACGATAAGAACGAATACGAGAGCATCTTTTACGAGGGATACGGGCCCTGCGGTGTTGCCGTAATCGTAGAAACGCTGACCGAAAACCGTAACCGCACCGCGGGTGACCTTCGCCACTACTTTGATAAGTACGGCGGCAACCTTGGCACCGTGGGCTGCGTGTCGTTTATGTTCTCGCAAAAGGGCGTTATCGTGCTTGAGGCAGAGGGTATAGATGAGGATAAGGTAATGGAGGACGCGATGGACGCAGGCGCCGCCGACCTTTCGTTTGAGGAGGATGTTGTAGAGATCTACACCGAGCCAAACGACCTGCGCACTGTACGCGAGGCATTGGAGGCGAAGAAGTATTCACCCCTTTCCGCAGAGGTGGAGTATCTGCCGCAGACAGGCTCTCGCATAGAGGATGCCGCAGTTGCCGCGAAGATGAACCGTATGCTTGAGCTGATGAACGACAACGACGACGTGCAAAACGTATGGCACAACTGGGAGAACGAAGGCGATTTCGCGGAGGACTAGTGATACGTCCCGCCTATAAGCCATCTGTTTTTACGTATGCTTTGAGTAATTAACAAACCATATGTATGGCACTACTTGCCCTTTCGGTATGAATTATTATCATACTGGAAGGGCTTTTATTGTTTAATTAAATCAGAAGAAGTATGTAACCAATTATTCTTTTTGTCAAGGTATCACGTTCTTACTTTTCTTCCGTAAAACGCACCAATCTCTATGCCCACATTCAGGGCAAATCATCCAACGGACTTTATTACCACCGGTGCTAAAGAATGTCCGCATTAGGGATGGTTTGAAAACGCAGTCGCATTTAGGGCAAATAAACTCCGTATCTTTTAGGGAAAAAGCTGAAATAAACAGGCTGATTATTGCGACGGATAAATATATAGCAAGCCCCCACCAGATACGTGATACTACAAGCCACGCCATGAACAAAAGCCCTAAAGCTGCTGCAATTGCCACTCCAACATGAATCATGTTAAGCTTTTTCTTGTTGTTGATAATACTCTTATTTTCCATAATATGTTCTACGTCAAGGATTGTATTTGCCGGAACACTGGCTTTACCTGTAATGCTTTCTTTAATTACAGTTATCCTTTCAAGCTGTTTCTGCCGCTCGTCAATTTCGTTCGTAAGCGTTTTTACTTGCTCGTTAAGCAAGAGCGTGAGGATTTTTTCTGATAGCTCACTCTCCATAACGCTTTTAATTGAATCAAGTGGCAGCCCGATTGATTTGAGTGTGCTAATAAGGCGCAGCTTGGTTAGGTCATCGTCGTTGTATATACGCCTGCCGCCTTCGCTTTCGGCGGAAGGATGCAGAATGCCTTTTTGGTCGTAAAACTGAACTGTCCGCACCGAAACATTGCACAATTTCGCCATTTCTCCAGTCGTGTAGTTTGACATAGAATTCACCTCCTTGCCCCAAGTATAGGGCATTACGTTACGTCAC
>JAEZVA010000021.1 GCA_023443315.1 Bacillota bacterium
GCAAGGTGCTGCGGGGCGGATGGGAGGGTTTTATTGTGAAGAACGGCATTCATCCTGAGTACAAAGCCACCACGATTACCTGTGCATGCGGCAACGTCATTGACACAGCATCGACCAAAGAGAATATCCGTGTGGAAATCTGCTCAAAGTGTCATCCCTTTTTCACCGGCAAGCAGAAGCTGGTGGATGCGGGCGGACGCGTTGATCGCTTCAATAAGCGTTTTGGTCGCGACGGTAAATAGTGCCACAATTTGGCTTTGGCATTGAGACGGTATTGTTTAGGCGGTGTTTTTGACACCGCCTAATTTGCTTACGTATTTTAAGTCGAATTAAAACGACGGGTTGTGCGCAGACGGGTGGGTAGACATGCAGTATAAAACGATTCGCGTCGGGGCAAAAGACGAGTTTGTCGAGCAACGCTCACGGTTCATCGGGCGCATTGCGCCGGTTACGACCGAGGACGAGGCAACCGCGTTTATCGGCAGCGTAAAGGCGCAGGAGCGTGACGCCCGCCACAACGTGTTTGCCTATGTACTAAAAAACGGTGTGCGCCGCTGTTCGGATGACGGCGAGCCGTCGGGTACTGGCGGGGTTCCCGCGCTTGAGGTTTTGGTGCGCGAGGGGCTTTGCGATGTCGCCGTGGTCATTACCCGTTACTTTGGCGGGATACTGCTTGGCGCAGGCGGGCTGGTTCGCGCCTATTCCCACGCAGCAAAGCTTGCGGTAGACGCCGCCGATGCTGTTATAATAAGCGAGTGCCGGGTGCTCCGCCTTGAGATGGCGTACCCGTTTTACGGCGGGGTGCAGCGGGTTTTACCCCGTTACAACGCCCGCGTGCAGGACAGCGACTTCGGCGCAGCGGTGCGATTGGATGTACTGATTCGCGCCGAACGAGTGCAGGCGTTTGCCGATGAGATTATCGAACTTGGCGCGGGCTGTATCCCCGTTACCGAGCTTTCGACTGTTTTTAGCGAGCTGGAGTAAACTTTTTTACACGGATATCACTTTGTTTTGAAAAATTTAAAGGATTTCTTGCGTTTACTTAGTATAATAGGGTAAGAGCAATCTTGTTTGGCATCTGCTAAACAAAACACATGGCAAGAATACGGGGTGAAGAGATGACCATTCGCGAGCAAACCGAGCTGTTTGAGCTGCAAACGCTCTCGCCGCTAGCCGCTAAGGCGTGCCGTTCACGCGGGCGACAACACACCGAGGCACACTGCGAGCTGCGAACGGTGTACCAGCGCGACCGCGACCGTATTCTGCACTGCAATGCGTTTCGACGCCTGATGCAGAAGACGCAGATGCTGTTAAGCCCCGAGGGCGACCACTACCGAACGAGGCTGACGCACACGCTGGAGGTTTCGCAGATTGCCCGTACCATCGCGCGCGGGCTTCGCCTGAACGAGGATCTGACCGAGGCGGTGGCGCTCGGGCACGATTTGGGGCATACGCCGTTTGGTCACGCGGGCGAACGCGCCTTAAACGAGGTGTGTAGCACGGGCTACCGTCACTTTGAGCAGAGCGTACGCGTGGTGGAGCGGCTGGAGAAGGACGGCGAAGGCTTAAACCTTACATATGAGGTACGCAACGGCATTGCGTGCCACACCACCGGCGGCAATGCGGATACCCTAGAGGGACAGGCGGTTCGCGTGGCGGACAAGATAGCCTACCTCAACCACGATATCGAGGATGCGATTCGCGCGGGAATCTTAAGCGAGGAGAACATCCCGTGGCAGGTGCATGTGTCGCTCGGCAACAACAAAACGCAGCGAATAACAACGCTGGTGCGCTCGGTCATTGGCGCAAGCCACGACCAGATCGAGATGGACGAAAAAACGGCGGATGCGTTTGCGCTGTTGCGCCGATATATGTTCGACACCGTTTACATCGACCCTGTTGCAAAGGGCGAGGAGCATAAGGCGGAGCATATCGTTAAGGCGCTGTTTACCTTTTTTATGAAAAACCCCGAGCGTTTGCCGGAGAATTACAAGCGCATTTTAGAGGCAGACGGGCAGGAACGTGCGGTGTGCGACTATATTTCGGGCATGAGCGACCGTTACGCCACCGCAGTATACAACGATATTTTTATACCAAAACCGTGGAAAACGGCGCTGTATGACTAAAGCGGTGTACAAAAAGGAATAATGATACCGTGTGCGAACATTCTATGTAGTATATTCGGTGGAGAAAACCCTTGTTGTTATGCGGTTTTTGTCCATTTTAAGAATTGTTTGATTATAAAAGTGTTCGCGTAGCAACCCTTTTACAAAGTCATACGCCCGACATCTTACGGGGCGGCGGTGTTTTACCGCTGTGTTAGCAAGTGGCAATACAAGCAGGCGCGACAGGAAAGGGTGAAACGCTGTGGCAATATCCGAACGGTTTTTGGAAGAGCTTAAATACAAATCCGACGTCGTGCAGATGGTATCCTCCTATGTCACGCTTAAGCGTGCTGGTCGAAACCTTGTCGGGCTGTGCCCCTTTCACAACGAAAAGTCACCGTCGTTTACCGTGTATCCGGACAACCAGTCGTTTTACTGCTTCGGCTGCGGGGCGGGCGGCGATATCATCAGTTTTATTAAGCGAATAGAGAATTTGGAATATATTGAGGCGGTCAAGCTGCTTGCCGACAGGGCGGGCATGCACCTGCCCACCGACGATCAGGACGAGCGGGTACTCCGTCTGCGGGGTAAGATCCTTGAAATCAACCGCGAAGCCGCACGCTTTTACTATCATATGCTCACTGGCGAACAGGGCAGAAACGCGCTCTCCTATCTGCGCTCGCGCGGTCTTTTAGACGCTACCATCACCCGCTTTGGGCTTGGTTATGCGCGCGAAAGCTGGGACGACCTGCTGCGCCATATGACGACAAAGGGCTACAGTGAGGAAGAGCTGCTGGCAGCCAACCTGTGCGGGCGCGGCAAAAACAACGGTCTGTACGACCAGTTTAGAAACCGCATCATCTTTCCCATCATCGACCTACGCGGCAACGTCGTTGCCTTTGGCGGGCGCGACTTAGGCGAGCGAGGACCCAAATACCTCAACTCGTCCGACACGCCGGTGTTTAGCAAAAGCAGAACGCTGTACGCCCTTAACATCGCCAAGGGCACCAAAGAAAAGCGTATGATACTTGCAGAGGGGTACATGGACGTCGTTGCCATTCATCAAGGCGGGTTTGACAACGCCGTTGCGTCGCTAGGTACGGCACTTACCGCCGAGCACGCGCGGCTGATCTCAAGCTATGTGGGGGAGGTCGTAATTGCCTACGATTCAGACGAGGCGGGGCAGAAGGCGACCAAACGCGCCATCAGCGTGCTTGAGCCCACCGGAATGCACATCAAGGTGCTTAAGATGGAGGGCGCAAAAGACCCCGACGAATTCATTAAAAAGTTTGGCTCGGCACGGTTTCGCATGCTGCTCGACGGTTCGTCCAACTCTACCGAGTACGAGCTTGCAAAGACCAAGGCGCGGTACGATACCGACACCGCCGACGGCAGGGTAAGCTATCTGAAGGAAGCGTGCACGGTGCTGTCGGAGATAAAAAGCCCCGTGGAGCGAGAGGTATATGCGTCCCGCCTTGCCGAGGAGCTTGGCATACAGCGGCAGGCCATCGACGAGCAGATTAAGGGCATACTCGAAAAACGAAGGCGTTCGCAGGATAAAAAGCAGCGCCGCGATGTGCGGGTGATGAATCCCGTGCAAAGCGGTATGGACACGATAAACCCCCAGAGGCAGGCAAACCTAAAGGCGGCAATCGCCGAAGAAAGCCTGATTGCGATGCTGATGAAACACCCGGATTATCTCGAACTAATCGACAAGACGGTTACCCCAGACAGCTTTGTGACCGAGTTTAACCGGCTGGTGTTTGAGCGTGTGACAGAGCGCATCCGCGAGAGCGGGCAGTGCAGCCTGACCGCGTTGTCCGGACAGTTTACCGATGCGCAGATATCCCGCATTGCATGGATTTTAGCGCAGTCCGCCATCAAGAATTTTTCCCGCGAGGACGCACAGCAAAACGCCGAAGCGCTCAAACGCTGCAAGTCGGAAAAAACACCTGAACAGGTGGCGAAGCTAGCCGGAGCAGAGCTGGAGGAGTTTGTAAAAAGTTTAAACGCAAAAAAGCGCTGACATCGATAGCATATAAGAACGAATGAATCAGGGAATGTGTAAATAAGAGCCGCGGCAAGCGGCAGAATGGATGAAGCTATGAGTACGCAAGACAAAAAGAACCTGCTTACCGACCTTATCGAGCAGGGAAAAACGAAGGGGAAGCTCACGACCAAAGAGATTAACGACGTGCTTGAGGAGCTTGACTTTGACGTCGATCAGGTGGACAAGCTCTACGATGTGCTAGAGAGCAACAACGTAGAGATTGTAGAGGATTTTGCGCCAACACTGGACTTTAACATCGACGTACAGGACGAAAACCTAGAGTACGCGCTTGCCTCCGAGGGTATTAGCATCGACGACCCCGTCAAGGTCTACCTCAAGGAGATTGGACGGGTGCCCCTGCTTTCCCCGGAGGAAGAGATAGAGCTTGCCACGCGCATGGGACACGGCGATGACTACGCCCGCAAGCGTTTAAGCGAAGCAAACCTGCGCCTTGTGGTTAGCATCGCGAAGCGCTACGTCGGCAGAGGTATGCAGTTTCTTGATTTAATTCAAGAGGGCAACCTCGGTCTGATTAAGGCCGTTGAGAAGTTTGACCACACCAAGGGCTTTAAGTTCTCGACCTACGCCACATGGTGGATTCGTCAGGCGATTACCCGCGCCATTGCCGACCAGGCAAGAACCATCCGTATCCCCGTTCATATGGTCGAGACCATCAACAAGGTAAAAAAGGTGACCAGCCAGCTGTTGCATAAAAACGGTCACGAGCCCACGGCGGAAGAGATTGCCACCGAGCTTGATATGCCCGCCGATAAGGTGCGCGAGATCATGCGCGTTGCGCAGGAGCCGGTTTCCCTCGAGACCCCCATCGGCGAGGAGGAAGACAGCCACCTCGGCGACTTTATCCCCGACGAGGACGCCCCGGCACCCGCCGAGGCAGCGTCACACACCCTGCTCAAGGAGCAGCTTGGCGATGTACTGCAAACCCTTACCCCCCGTGAGGAGAAAGTGCTTAAGCTACGCTTTGGTCTGGAGGACGGACGCTCCCGCACGTTAGAAGAGGTGGGCAAGGAGTTTAACGTTACCCGTGAACGCATCCGTCAGATTGAGGCAAAGGCACTGCGCAAGCTGCGCCACCCCAGCCGCAGCAAAAAACTCAAGGATTTTCTTGATTAGGCTGCGTTTGACAGAACGCCCTTGCTCCGATATAATGAAAATATATAAAAATGGTATACTACAAATGACGGATAAAGGAGAGAATACGCATGCATATGACACTCGAGGCCGATTACGCTGTGCGCATCGTGCATTGCCTAGTAAAAGACGGCGGGCGGATGGATGCAAAGCGAATCTCCGAACAATCGGGCGTTACCCTCCGTTTTGCGCTTAAGATTCTGCGCAAGCTGGTTGGCGGTGGCATTATCAAGTCCTTTAAGGGCACGCAGGGCGGGTATGAGCTTGCAAAACCCGCAGGGCAGATCTCACTGCGCGACGTGATTGAGACGGTAGAGGGGCGCTATGCCATAAGCCGCTGTGAGTGCGACGAATACGAGTGCACCCATATGCCGGATGGACACTGCCCGTATCATTCCGTCTACGCAAAGATATCGGAAGAAGTCAGGGTCAAGCTGGACAAAATCAAGTTTGACTCCCCCTCTTTCTAGCCGCAACGGGCAACGGCTTTAAGACCTAAGATACGCCTAAGGGATATGAAATAAAACGACGCGGCATACATAACGGATATGTGACTGAGAATAAATACATGGCCTGATTATCATGCCATGTATTTTTGCTACCGAGTGCCAGTAATTAATAAAAGAGGCGATGCGTGTTGACACAGCTGCTGTTAAAGCTCTTCATCAAGGAAACACAAGGCGAGCCCGAAAAAGGGCTACGCCAGCGCTATGGTACGCTCAGCGGTACGGTGGGCATCTGCACCAATATTGTTTTGGTGGCGGGTAAGCTTGCGGTCGGGCTTATTTCGGGAAGTATCTCGATTATCGCCGACGCTGTCAACAACCTTTCGGATGCGGCGTCTTCTGTTGTTACGCTGGTGGGGTTTCGTATGGCGGCAAAGCCAGCCGACCGCGAGCATCCCTTCGGGCACGCGCGGTTTGAGTACCTGTCGGGGCTTGTGGTGTCAATTATGATATTGCTCATCGGCGTTGAGCTGCTTAAATCGTCAGTAGATAAGATCATTCACCCCGAGCCGATTAACGCGTCTCTGACCACGGTTATCGTGCTGTTACTCAGCATACTGCTTAAGCTATGGCAGGGCAGCTTCTACCGCACGGTGGGCAAGCGCATCTCCTCTGCGGCGCTGATGGCGTCTGCGACCGACAGCATGAGCGATGTCATTTCCACCACGGCGGTGCTTGTCAGCACGGCGATTGCATGGCAGACGGGGCTGCAGCTCGATGCCTATATGGGGCTTGCGGTGGCGGTCTTTATCCTGTATTCTGGGATTAAGATGATCAACGTTACGGTCGGTCCAATCCTTGGTGAAGCGCCGGACGAAACACTGGTGCGGGAGATCGAGGAGCGAATTAAAAGTTACGACGGGGTAATTGGCATGCACGATCTGATGGTGCACAACTACGGTCCCGGTAACAGCTTTGCGTCGGTGCATGTAGAGGTGGACGCCAAGGAGGATATCCTAAAAAGCCATGACCTGATTGACAACATTGAGCGCGAAATCAGCCGGGATTTGAGCATACAGCTCGTTATCCATCACGACCCCGTTGTCACCGACGACCCGGAGCTTAGCGAGCTGATGGCGTATGTGACCGGCGTTGTGGTGGGCATTGACCCGTGTCTAAACCTGCACGACTTTCGCATCGTCCGCGGACCGACCCACACAAACCTCATCTTTGATGTGGTAGTGCCCTGCGGCTGCGTCACCCCCCACGCGGAGCTTGCGGATCGGATAGCGGCGCAGATTAAGCGGCGCGACCCAAACCTGTATGCAGTTATTACGATAGACAGCAGCTACATCTCAAAAAACCTGCCCGCACGTTAGTTGGTACCTTGGTGGGCGATTTGCAACATCAGTCACGCAATGCAACAGGCGGGGAAAAGCTCCCCGCCTGTGTTTTTACTGTTATGTAATAAGAATGTATAAAAATGAAGCTAAAAGCAGTGATACATGGACTTTAACGCAGCTTTTTAACTATACTTTTATCGGGGAAACGGATTACTCTTTATGATGAGCAAGCCGTTCTTTGCGGTATGCAAGGGGGCTTGTCCCCTTTATACGGCGAAACACACGCGAAAAATACAACGGGTCTTCAAACCCCACCGAGCCTGCAACCTCGGTGACCGAAAGTGCGGTGGAAAGCAGGACGCACGCCTTTGTGATGCGATACCGCGCCACATATTCGTTGGGGGAAATAGACAGCTGTTTTACGAACACGCGGTACAGGTGACTGCGGCTAATTCCCACATGGGCGGCGATGTCATCTACCGTAATACGCCCGGCGTAGTTGCGCTCAATATAGCGCAGCGCGTGCTCGGCGTACGAATACCCCACCTCCGCCTCTTGGGGCGGCTTTTTTGCGCTTTCTATCAAATATGCGAGAAACAGATACAGGTGCCCGCACATCCGCGCCTCTTGGTGGGCGCTCCCCCCCTGCGCGTTTACAATGGATTCCAAAAACAAACGGATCTGTTCACGGTCAGAACATCGAATTACGGGTTTCTCCTCGGTAAAGGGAGTGAGCCGCAGTAGATGCTGAGAATCGCTGCCATAAAAGCCGACCCAAAGGTATTGCCACGGGTCATGTTCGTTTGCGGTGTAGGAGACAAGGCTGTTTGGCGAAACCAAAAAGACCTCGCCGGCAGATACACGGTGTTGTTTTCCATCAATCATCAGCACGCCGCACCCCGACACCACGTAGTGAATCAGGTAATGGTCGCGAACGGCGGGTCCCCATGTATAGGAGGGCGCGCACTGTTGACGTCCGGTGTTGTACACCGCAAGCCCAAGACCTTCACGCGTTTGAAAGGATTGGTTAAACCTGCCTTGCTGGACCACTGTGGCATCCCCCTGTTTTAGATTGATTCATCTGATATTGTTTTGTGCAATGGGCAATACTGTTACTGCAACTTTTCTCATTATACGGCAGCAGCATTAGAAATACAATATCTGACGGAGGCTCCTGTTTTTATAAAGTGAAAAAAGATTTGCGCGAGCAACAATTCATTGATTGTTAAATATTTATTTATTTTACGTTGTGTTTTTTCAAGAAATATTATATAATAAATCTGATTTCGGTTATTTTCGAACCTATAAAGACAATCTGTAAGTTGCTGCATGTTTTGCTTTTATTACCCCGTTTTTTGTTCCTTTCGGGCAGATCCCGTGAAATATAAAATGGTTAAGGAGATAGGGCATGGAAAAATTTGAATTTGCACTCACTGTAGTGCTGGTCGGAGTAACTATCGTATTTTTGGCGCTCTTGGGGCTCACGCTGATTTTCATTCTGTACGGAAAGCTTCTCGGCGGAGTGAAAAGGGATGACAAGGGTTCCCCCTCTAAGGGTGTAAAAGTGCAAAACAACGCGCCCGCGCCCGTTGTGGAGCAGGGTATCGGTGACGACGTAATCGCCGCAATCTCAGCCGCGGTAGCCTATATGTTGGGTGGCAGTTCCTCGGGGTTTACCGTTCGTTCGGTTAAGCGTGCCGCACAGCCGCGCAAAGAATGGCGTATGGCGGGCATACTGCAGAACACACGCCCCTTTTAAAGTATACGAACTAAAAAATAGAAAACATTGTTTTGCAGCCATTCTGCAAGCAGGTTTTTACAACCTTGAAAGGATGACCTAACATGTTTCAAGCTTTTATTCAAACAATTCAAGATATTTTATTGGCATCTGGGTTTGTAGCCATAACATGGCAAAGCGCGCTGATGTTGTTGGTCTCGTTTGTACTTATTTATCTTGCGATTGTGAAGCAATTCGAGCCATTGCTACTTCTACCCATCGCGTTTGGTATGCTACTGGCAAACCTTCCCCTTGCCGGTCTTGACATCAAGACCGCAGAGGAGCTGGCAAACGGAGCCTCGCGTGGGCTGCTTGACTACCTGTATATGGGCGTTAAGCTTGGCATCTATCCGCCACTCATCTTCCTTGGCATCGGCTGTATGACCGACTTTGGTCCCCTGATTGCAAACCCCAAGAGCTTTTTGCTCGGCGCTGCCGCACAGCTAGGCATCTTTGTGACCTTCTTTGGCGCCATTGCACTGGACTTCACCCCTGCCGAGGCGGGCTCCATCGGCATCATCGGCGGCGCGGATGGTCCTACCGCCATCTGGCTTACCTCCAAGCTTGCGCCTCATCTGCTCGGCTCCATTGCGGTTGCCGCGTATTCGTATATGGCGCTGGTGCCCATTATCCAGCCGCCTATCATGAGATTACTTACCACCAAGAAGGAGCGCGCCGTGGTAATGGAGCAGCTTCGCCCGGTTTCTAAGCTTGAAAAGGTGGTATTCCCAATCCTCGTTACCGTTGTGGTTGCCCTGTTGCTGCCCGATGCGGCTCCACTGGTGGGCATGCTGATGTTCGGCAACCTGCTTAAGGAAAGCGGTGTGGTTTCGCGCTTGGTGGATACTGCGCAGAATGCAATGATGAATATCATAACCATCTTCCTTGGTATTTCCGTGGGTGCTACCACCAAAGCATCTACGTTCCTGTCCCCCGAAACCCTAAAGATTATCGTGCTCGGTTTGGTTGCCTTCTGCATCGGCACAGCCGGCGGCGTGCTGCTTGGCAAGCTGATGTATGTCGTCACCAAGGGCAAGGTAAACCCCCTTATCGGTTCTGCTGGCGTTTCGGCGGTTCCCATGGCGGCCCGTGTATCCCAGAAGGTTGGACAGGAGACAAGCCCCTCCAACTTCCTGCTCATGCACGCAATGGGTCCCAATGTCGCGGGCGTTATCGGTTCGGCGGTTGCGGCGGGTGTACTGCTTAACATCCTAAAATAAACCCCTAGCATAACAAAATATCGGGCGACTGACGGCGACGTCGGTCGCCCTTTTCGTGTGGGGAAAATATATGGGAAACGCCGCGCAGATGTGTTACAATAATACTAATTTGGCAAGGTGAATGGGCAAGAAAAGGGGGCGACGCAATGCTCAGGTTAGTTCTCGGGCGTTCGGGCAGCGGAAAAACACACCGTATCCGCGCGCTGATTTCACAGGCGGCAGAGCAGGGCTACGAAAAGATATACCTGCTGGTGCCCGAGCAGTTTTCGTTTGAGAGCGAACGCGCACTATACAACGAACTGGGCGCGGAGAAAAGCCTTGCCGTAGAGGTTTTAAGCTTTACCCGTCTGGCAAACCTTGTTTTTCGCGCATACGGTGGGCTGAGCAAGCATTATGTGGACGACTGCGCACGCCGCATGCTGATGAGCATTGCGCTAGGCGAGCTGCAGGATAGCCTTACCGTGTACAAACGCCACCACGCGGCACCCGCGTTTGTCAAGAATGTACTCAGCGTCATTACCGAGTTTAAAAACGCGGCAGTCACACCCGACCTGCTGGCGCAAGCGGGCAGAAGCGCGCAGAGCGAAGCACTGAGCGCTAAAACCGATGAGCTTGCACTGATATACGGCGCGTATGAAGCGTTGCTTGCCCGCGGCTATGCCGACCCGCTTGACGACCTGCCTGCCGCAAACCGCCTGCTTGAGCACAACAACCTGTTTGCGGGGGCCGCGTTTTTTGTGGATGAGTTTAAGGGCTTTACGGCGGTAGAGCTGCAAACGCTGTCCTATGTGATACGCGGCGCACGGGACTGCACCGTCGCGCTGTGCGCCGACTCGCTGTCCGACAAAGAGCAGGGTATGGGGCTGTTCTCGCCCGTTATCTCGGTGGCAAACACGCTGGTGCGCATCGCAAAAGAGCAGGGTGTGGCAGTGGCATCCCCAGAGCGGATGGAGCAGCCTCGTCGCTTTGTAAGCAAGGCGCTGCGTGAGGTGGAACGACTTCTGTTTGACTTTGCCCCGCAGCCCACGCACTGCCCTGCCGACGGGGTACGGGTGTTCAGCGCGCAGGGTCCGTACGAGGAGCTGGAGCTTGTCGGTGCTGAGATTAACCGCTTGGTACAGACCAAACACCTGCGCTACCGCGACGTGGTGGTGATTGCGCGGGACATCGCCTCGTACCAGACGGCGCTGGAATCGGTTTTCCCGCGCTACGGCATCCCGTATTTTTTTGACCTAACGAGAACCATTGAGCACGTGCCGATTATCGCCTATACCCTGTATGCGCTTGAGTGCGCCGCAAACAACCTACACACCGACAGCCTGCTCGCCCTGCTAAAAACGGGGCTTGCTGGGCTAGAGCCGATTGATATCGCGAGCCTTGAGAACTATGCCTACGTGTGGGATATCCGAGGCGTGGCGTGGCGCGGCGTTTTTACCCAGAACCCCCGCGGCTTTGCCGATGAACTGACCGAAGCCGACAAACGGCACCTTGCGCATCTAAACACGCTGCGCGAGCAGGTTGTTGCTCCCTTGGCAGCGCTGTTGGATGCCATACGCGAGGCAAACGGCGGGCAGGTTGCCCGCGCGCTGTACCGCTATCTGCTCGACAGCGGCGCACACAAAGCCGTTACCGAACAGATAGAACTGGCGCGTCACCAGGGCAGGCACAACGACGCGCAGGAACAAGCGCGGGTATGGGACACCTTAATGAGCATACTCGACAGCTTTGATGCGGTTTTGGGCGCGCAGGGCATGACGGCGCGTCGGGCGCTGGAGCTGTTGCGTCTAGCGGCAAACGCGTACGATATGGGCAGCATCCCGCAGACGCTCGACCAGGTACTGGTCGGCAGTGCGGATCGCATCCGCGCCGAATCCCCCAAGGCGGTGTTTGTTATCGGTGCGGTCGAAGGGGTGTTTCCGCTGATACCCCAAGGCGGGGGATTGCTCAGCGACAGTGAACGCGAGGCGCTGATTGAGCAGGGTCTGCAGCTTTCCGGCACGCGGGAGCGTCGCGCGGTGGAGGAACGGTTTATCGCCTACAAGGCACTCACCTCGGGCAGCGACCTGCTTACCGTAAGCTACCCGCGGCAGGGGGTAAAGGGGGACGCCTTGTACCCCTCGGTCATTGTGCGCAGGCTGACGCAGCTGTTTGATTGCTTGACGGTGCAGGATGCGGCAAGCCTTGGCGAAGAGGCGTACATCGTAAGTACCTCCACGGCGCTTTCTGCGGCGGCGCGCCATGCGGGAGAAGACACCCCGTTTGCAGCCACCCTACACGAGATTATTGCAGACAAAAGGCGAAGCGACGCGTTAACACACGCCAAAACGCCATTTGCAATAGCGGACGGAAGTATTGCAAAAACGCTGTTTGGCGAGGAAGTGGTGCTTTCGCCCACAGGGCTTGAGACCTTTTACCGCTGCCGCTTCTCCTACTTTCTGCGCTACGGCATCCGCCTGAAAAAGCGCGAGAGGGCGAAGCTTTCGCCGCTGGAGGCAGGGTCGCTGATTCACTATGCCTTACAGCAGCTTCTCGCACAGCACAGCGTCGCGCAGTTAAACGACATGACCGCCGCCGTGCGCAGAAAGCTGATTCACGCACTGCTAACCGACTACCTAAACACCCACATGGGCGGCAAAGAGGACAAGCCCGCGCGGTTTAACTATCTGTTTGGACGTCTTGCTCTGACGGTGGAGCGGCTGATTGGGCAGCTGATTGCGGAGCTTTTGCACAGCGAGTTTGTGCCCGACGCGTTTGAGCTACCCATTAAGAAGGGCGAAGAGGTGGAGCCGGTTGCACTGGTTACCCCCACGGGTGCCCGCGTAATGGTACAGGGGCAGGTTGACCGCGTAGATGTGATGACCAAGAACGGCAAACGGTATATCCGCGTGGTCGACTACAAGTCGGGGGCGAAGACGTTTAACCTGTCCGACGTTTACTATGGGCTGAATATGCAGATGCTGCTTTACCTGTTCACCCTAAGCGCAAGCGGACGGTACAAAGGCAGCATCGCGGCAGGCGTGCTGTATATGCCGGCGCAAAACCCCGTGGCGGAGGTGCTACGCGACACCGACGAGCGGGAGCTTAGGCAAAAGCAGACCGAGCAGCTGCGTATGAATGGTCTTTTAATCGACGACCCCGAGGTGCTGCTGGGTATGGAGAAGGAAGGCCGAGGCGTGTTTATCCCCGCAAAGGTGGTCGAGACCACCGCCGAGGACGGCACCAAGCAGTACGAGGTTGACAAGCGCTCAAAGGTCGCAAGCCTTGAGAATATGGGCAGACTGCATCGTCATATCAACCGTCTGGTGGAGGATATGGCAGGCGCGCTGCATGGGGGAGACATCGACGCGGTGCCGGTGCTGGGCACCGATTACACCCCGTGTAAGTATTGCGAGTTTTCGCATGTTTGCGGTCACGAAGATGGTGACGCGGTCATAGAGATCGAGAACATCCCGAATGAAGCGCTGTTTGCGCGGATGGAGGTGGGGCAGAGTGGCACGTAACTGGACGCCGGAACAACAAAGCGCAATTACCGCGCGCGGCGGCAGCCTGCTGGTTTCGGCGGCTGCGGGCAGCGGCAAGACGGCGGTGCTCGTCGAGCGCGTGATACGGCGCATTGAAGACCCAATGAACCCCGTGCGCGCCGACCGACTGGTGGTCGCCACCTTCTCAAACGCGGCGGCGGCAGAGATACGCGAGCGGGTGGAGGCTGCGCTCGAAGAACGGCTTGCACAGCGCCCCGACGATCTGGGGCTGCGCCGCCAGCAGATGCTGCTTGCCAAGGCGCACATCGGTACGATTCACGCGTTTTGCCTTGATTTAATTCGCGCAAACTTTCACGCGCTCTCGGTCCCCTGCGATTCTTCCATCGGGGACGAAAACGAGCTTGCGCAGATGAGATTTGACGCGTGCGACGAGATTATAGAGGAGGCATACGCCGCGGGCGACGAGGCGTTCTTTGAGCTAGTTGAGCTTGTAAGCGGCTCGCGGGACGACCGCGCCCTTGCCCAAACGATAGACCGACTGTACGGGTTTGTGCGCTCCCACCCGTTTCCTGAGGAGTGGCTCGCAAAAACTCTTGCCCAGTACGACCCCGAGCGCGCCGTACATAAAACGGCATGGGGTGCGCAGATTTTGTCTTACGCTGCGCAGGCACTTAGCCATGCCGTGCGTTCACTTACGTGGGCGGTTACTACGATTATGGCGGACGAAAGGCTTACAAAGGCGTACCTTGCGGCGTTTTCCGAGGACAAAAGTAATGCCGAAACCCTGTTAAGCCTTGCTGAGAACGAGGATTGGGACGGTCTGTACAAGGAGCTACGCAGCTGCGAGTATGCCCGCCTTGGCGCCCTGCGCGGCTTTGAAGACGCATCGCTCAAGGAGAGGCTTACTGCTGTGCGTAAGGGCTACAAGGACACCGTTGCCGCACTGCGCGACCGACAGTTTTGCGCTACAGCGGCACAGCACCGCGAGGATATGTGCGACCTGTACCCCAAGGTTGAGGTGCTGTTTGGGCTGGTCACCAAGTTTTCCTCTCGCTACGACGAGAAAAAACGCGAGCGCGCCCTCCTCGATTTCTCCGACCTTGAGCAGCTTGCCCTGCGCCTGCTGGTGGAAAAACACGACGGCAAGGCGCTTTCCACGCCCCTTGCGCACACCGTCGCCGAGGGGATAGAGGAGATCTACATCGACGAGTATCAGGACGTCAACGAGGCACAGGACGAGATCTTTGGCGCCATCTCCAAGGAGCGGAAGAACCTGTTTATGGTGGGGGATGTCAAGCAGAGCATCTATCGTTTTCGCCAAGCAAGTCCCGAGCTGTTTTTGCGGTACAAGCATGAATTCGCTCATTATGACGGGGCGACCTATCCCGCACGGATTACGCTCGGGCGCAACTTCCGCAGCCGCAAGGGCGTGACCGATGCCGTCAACTTCATCTTTCACCAGATTATGAGCCGCGAGGCGGGCGAGATCGATTACAGCGGCGACGAGCTGCTCATCCCCGCCGCGCAATACCCAGACAGTGCCGGTGCGCAGGCGCATCTGCATCTGATTGACCTTTCGACCGCCGAGGATGATACGGCGGCTGCGCAGCTGGAGGCGCGCCATATCGGGCAAACAATCAGAAAGCTGGTCGAGCAGGGGCTACTGGTCACCGACGGGGGGCAACAGCGCGCCGCAACCTACGGCGATTTTGCCGTGTTGCTGCGCTCGGTTAAAAGCCGCGCGCCGGTGTATGCCAAAGAGCTTGCCGCACTGGGCGTACCCGTCATGGGCGACGCGGGCGGCGATGCGCTCAAGGCGCGGGAGGTGACGGTACTCGTCTCGCTGCTGCGCGTCGTCGATAATCCGCTTTCTGACATCGACCTTGCCGCCGTGCTTCTGTCGCCAATGTTCCGGTTTAACGCCACCGAGCTTTCCGTCATTCGCCTTGCCGCCCCCCGCGAGCCGCTGTACCTTGCGGCGGTGCGGTATGCCGAGCAGGACGAAAAGACACGCGATTGCCTTGCCGTGCTTTCCACACTGCGCACCGAGTCGGTCACCCTTTCGGTGGACCGACTGATTGAGCGCGCCTATCAGCTGACCGATTATGATCTGCGGGTGCGCGCTATGCCAAACGGCGCAAAGCGCACAGCAAACCTTCGCCTCTTGTGCGAATACGCCCACGCCCGCGAGCAGGCGGGCTACGGCGGGCTGTCCGGCTTTGTAGGGTATCTGTCCCGCATGATGGAACAGGGGCAGACGCTCGGCGAAGCGCCTGCGTTTTACGACACCGACGACACGGTAAAGATTATGAGCATTCACAAGTCAAAGGGTCTGGAGTTCCCCGTCTGCTTTGTAGCCGACTGTGCAAAGCAGTTTAACCGCAGGGATATGATGCAGCAAAGCTTGTTGCATCCGCGGCTCGGCTTTTCGTGTAAACGGCGCGAGACCGCCGCACTCAAGCAGTACACCACCGTGCCGCACGAGGCACTGAAGCTTGCCATTATAAAGGGCTCGGTTGCCGAGGAGATGCGGGTATTGTATGTAGCGCTCACCCGCGCGAAGGAGCACCTCTACATGACCACCGCCGAAAAGAATGCTGAGAAAAAGCTTTCGCGGCTTGGGGTGACCATTACGGCAGGTGAGACCATCGACCCGTTTGCCGCAATGAGCGCGGCAAGCTTTTCAGACTGGGCTCTTACCGCCGCCCTGCGAAGACCAGAAGCGGGGCAGCTGCGCGAGAAAGCGGGGCTGGACGACGGCGTGGTGCTTCGTACAGAGGGTGAGGACGCATGGGAGATTGAGATTATTAGCCCCACTGCGCAGCAGGATGAGCAGATGCAGGAGCAACAAGTCGCTCCGCAGAGGATGAGCGCACCCGACCCAGAGCTGCTGCACAGGCTAAACGATAAGCTTGCGTTTTGCTACCCGTTTTCCTCCAGTGTGAGTATCCCCACCAAGCTTGCGGTGTCCGACCTTGCAAAAAAGACGGGCACGGTGCTGCTTGCAACCCCGTCGTTTGCGCAGACCGATGGGCTGACCCCGGCTCAGAAGGGCAACGCACTGCACAAATTTATGCAGTTTGCAGACTATGAAAACGCCAAAAAAGACCCGGCCGCCGAGCTTGCGCGCATGCGGCAGCTGAGCTTTTTAACCGCAGAGGAGACAGCGGCGGTCGACCGTGGTGCGCTCGCTACGTTCTTTGGCAGCGCCCTTGCTAATCGGATGTTTGCGTCGCCCCGTGTTATGCGCGAGCTTAAGTTCATCTCGTCGCTGGGTGCGGAGGAGTTTTTGGGCGACGAAGCCACCGATGCACAGGACGACAGCGTGATGATACAAGGCGTTGCAGACTGCGTGTTTTATGAGGACGACGCGCTAGTCATAGTCGACTATAAGACCGACCGTGTCAAGGACGCCCAGCAGCTTGCCGAGCGGTATGCCGCGCAGCTGTATTATTACAGGCGCGCGCTGCAAAACAGCCTAGCACTTCCCGTAAAGCAGTGCATACTATATTCGTTTGCGCTTGGGTGCGAGGTTGAGGTGTAGGCGTTTCGGCATATACCGAGCGTATTTGACAAAGACTAATATACAACAAAGCCCAGCGCTTCAATGCGCTCGATGATGTCCTCCCGCGCAAGGTCGGCACCGATGATGCTTAGGCTGTGGCGAAGGGCGTTTACGGTAACGCACTCTACGCCGGGCAAGGTGCACACCGCATCGCGCAGCGTGGCCTCGTCCTTTGCGGAGTGTATCTCGTCGATGGTTAACACAATGTTATTTTCTTCAGCCATAAAACTGCTCCGTTTCTGCCGCCACATCGCGGCGAGATAGGGTGAATGTTCCTACCATCAGTAGTTTGCTTACGTGATATTACAAAATTCGCGGCAATTATTGCTTGAAGGGCTGCCTGCCAAAATTTAACCGGTTTTGTACTTGACAAGCGATGTGGATGCTGATAAACTAATAGGGAAAACAAAGCAGAACCTTAGCCGTTCTCACCCGTACGCTTGTTTGCGTTACGGCGTCCAATATTTTCTCATCGCCCGTATAGCGGCGTTGTGTGGTATTGTTTGCGCGGATGGCTTTGCTGTCCGCGCTTTGTATTTACTTAAGTAATTTTGAAAAAGGGCTTTGGAGGTGCTTTACTATCAGCAAAAAGGATATGCCAATCAATGAGGAAATTCGCGACAAAGAGGTGCGCGTGGTAGGAAATGACGGCTCGCAACTCGGCATCATGACCTCGCGCGACGCACTTAAGCTTGCGCTCGAACAAAATCTTGACCTAGTCAAGATTGCTCCTCAGGGGGTGCCACCTGTATGCCGTATTATGGACTACGGCAAGTATAAATTTGAACAAGCAAAACGTGAAAAGGACGCGCGAAAGAACCAAAAGGTTGTGGACATTAAAGAGGTGCGCCTTTCACTGAATATCGACACACACGACTTTAACACCAAGCTTAACCACGCCATCCGTTTCTTACAGGAAGGCGATAAGGTAAAGGCGTCTATCCGCTTCCGCGGACGTGAGATGGCGCACTCCAGCATGGGGCTTGAGACGATGAAGCGGTTTGCCGAAGCCTGTTCCGAGGTGGGCAACGTTGAAAAGCTTCCGAAGCTCGAGGGGCGCAGCATGCTCATGTTTATCGCGCCCAAACCCACAAACAGCAACAAGTAATTTTTTAAGGAGGAACCCCCGATATGCCTAAGATAAAAACACATTCCGGTGCAAAAAAGCGTTTTAGCCTTACCAAAAGCGGAAAGGTAAAGATTTCGCACGCCTTTAAACGCCACATCCTCACCAAAAAAAGCACCAAGCGCAAGAGAAGCCTGCGCGGCGCCGCATATGCCGATAAGACCAACGTAGCACAGATTAAGCTTCTCATTCCCTACAAGTAAAAGCGGTGCAATAGCATTCGGAAACAATATGTTTAAAAACAACCATAACGGAGGTAAATAGAACATGGCTCGTGTTAAGGGCGCAATGATGACGCGCAAAAGAAGAAAAAAGGTATTAAAGCTTGCCAAGGGCTACTACGGCAGTAAGGGCAGGCTGTTTAAAACCGCGAAACAGGCCGTGATGAAATCCGGTCAGTACGCATATATCGGTCGTAAGCAGAAGAAGCGCAGCTTCCGTCAGCTGTGGATCGCTCGTATCTCTGCCGCTGCCAGAGCAAACGGCATGAACTACTCTACGTTTATGAACGGTCTTGGTAAGGCTGGCATTACCCTCAACCGCAAAATGCTTTCGGAGCTTGCGATAGCAGACGCTGCGGCGTTTACCGCACTGACCGAAAAGGCAAAGGCTGCTCTGTAATTGATCATTTAAATTGCGCCCGTGTCTTGTCTGACCGGGCGTATTTTTTCAGGCACAGCGGGCAGGATAACATTCCCAAAACTCAGCGCAGCCCCGAAGGAGGCGAGCTTTGTATGATTATCACCAGTGTGGAAAACCCGGTAGTAAAGCTGGCGGCAAAGCTGGCGGCATCTAAAAAGGAGCGCACCCAGCAGGGCTTGTTTGTCATCGAAGGGCTGCGCCTGTGCATGGATGCGCTGCAGAGCGGGGTTCGGTGCCGGTATGTATTTTTGACGGCAGACGCGCTCGCGAAGCATTACAACAGCCTAAAGCTCACCCTGATGTCCGACGCAAAGGTGTACGAGGTGTCCGACAGCGTGTTTGCGAAGATGAGCGACACCAAAACCCCGCAGGGCGTGCTGTGTGTTTGCGAGCTGGTCGACCGCCGCCGCGCGATTACGGATATCGACACCAGCGGGTACTACATCGGACTAGAGCGCATTCAAGACCCCGGCAACCTCGGTACGATTATCCGCACCGCCGAGGCGGTGAGGCTTTCGGGCATTGTGCTGGGGGAAGACTGCTGCGATATTTACAGCCCAAAGGTGATACGCGCCACGATGGGCGGTGTGTTTCGTCTACCGGTTTTTGTCGGCGACGACACGCAAGCTGCCTGCAGGCAGCTTGGCAAGATGGGCGTAACCACCTACGCCGCCGTGCCGGATGACGACGCCTGCCCGGTTACCGAGGTGGGCTTTGCCCCCGGCTGTATCGTGTTTATCGGCAACGAGGGGCAGGGGCTTACAACCGAGCTAATTCGCGCATGCAATACGCGCCTTACCATCCCCATGGCGGGTCGCGCCGAATCGCTGAATGCGGCGATGGCGGCGGGCATTATCATGTGGGAGATGGTTCGCCCGAAGATGGGGGGTGGCGCACTGTGACTGCGTACTACGTTTGGCTTGCAAACTGCCTTGGCAGGGGTGGCGTAGCCGCGTACAACCTGCTAAAGGAGCATAAGAACCCCCGCGCGTGTTACGAGGCGATTACCCAAAACCCGGCTCGCTTAGGCGCCTTTTCGCCTGAGCAGCGTAAGCGCATGGGTGCGTTTACCTTAGACGACGCACATAGGGTAACACAGTCGTGCGCCAAAAAAGGCATTGACATTTTAACAATAGATAACGTATCATATCCCGAGAGGCTTAAAAACATCTACGCCCCGCCGGTTGTGTTGTATACACGGGGAAAATTGCCCGATTTTGAGCGGCTAATTGCCGTTGCAATCGTAGGCAGCCGTCACATGAGCGATTACGGCGCGGCCGCCGCGACGCGTCTGGGACACGACCTTGCCGCCGCGGGTGCGGTGGTAGTCAGCGGCATGGCGCTAGGCATCGATGCGTGCGCACATCGCGGCGCACTAAATTCAGGCGGCATAACGGCTGCGGTTCTCGGCTGCGGTGCGGACATCGCCTATCCCCCCGAAAACGAGTCGCTGATGCTTGACATCGAGCAAAGCGGCGTAATTATTACCGAATACCCACCCGGAGAAAAACCGGTAGGCAAGCATTTCCCCGCGCGCAACCGCATCATCGCGGGTCTGTGCAACGGGGTTGTGGTGGTGGAAGCCCCCCAAAAAAGCGGCGCATTGATTACCGCGACCCTTGCGCTTGAGCAGGGCAGGGATATCTTTGCCGTACCCGGAAGCATCTTTAGCCAGTCGGGCGAGGGAACGCTCCGGCTTTTGCGCGACGGCGCAATCCCCGTTGGCAGCGCATATGATATTCTAATTGAATACGAAGGCATGTACGCGGACAAGTTAATGCTAAACCGTGTGCCTAGGCGGTATTACGATATTGCACCCCAAAAAGGGGATGCGGTCGCTCCGGCAAGGCAAAAACCCTCCGCGCCCGTCGCAGAGCTTCCCGTTTCTCAGCCATCCCCGCGAAGGGAGACGCTACCTGAGCACCTGAGCGAGCAGGCGACGGCAGTGTATCGCACGCTCGATAAAAGCCGCATTCATGTTGACGATATCGCAAAGCGTTGTGGGTTGAGTATGCCCGAGGTGCTTGCGGCGCTCACCGAGCTTGAGCTTGAGGAGCTTGCGTATGCCCATCCGGGCAGACAGTACTCGGCGTAGGGAAACGGACTTATAACACAGAACACCCCTCTTTTGGCATATTTTACGCCGGAGTTACAGATACATAGAAGAAAAAATGTTGCAGGGTTTAAGACCCGTTTGAGTTTGGTTTCGTGTCTTTTTGGCATGAAAACAGAAAGGCATGGTTATTAAATGGCAAAATCAAATCTCGTCATCGTAGAGTCGCCTGCTAAGGCAAAAACAATAAAGAAGTACTTAGGTAGCGGCTACGAGGTCGTCGCCTCAATGGGTCATATCCGCGACCTGCCCAAAAGCAAGCTCGGCGTGGATGTCGACAACCACTTTAGCCCCCAGTATGTGGAGATTAAGGGTAAGGAAGACCTGATTAAATCCCTTAAAAAGGATGCCAAGAACAGCGACACCGTCTACCTTGCAACCGACCCCGACCGTGAGGGGGAGGCGATTTCGTGGCACCTTGCGCATCTGCTTAAGCTCGATGTAGAAAACGCAAACCGCGTTACCTTTAATGAGATCACCAAATCTGGGGTGCAGGCAGGTATGCAGTCGCCCCGGCGCATCGACATAGACCTTGTGAACGCGCAGCAGGCTAGACGCATCCTTGACCGTGTGGTGGGCTACAAGCTCAGCCCCTTTTTGTGGCGCAAGGTGCGCAGAGGTCTTTCCGCGGGACGGGTACAGTCGGTGGCGGTTCGCCTGATTGTAGACCGCGAGGAGGAGATTCGCCGGTTTGTCAGTGACGAATACTGGACGATTGACGCAAAGCTTTCGGGCAAGGGCTCGCGCAAGATATTCCCCGCTAAGTTTCATGGCAAGGACAAGAAGATTGAGATAAAAAGCAAGGAACAGGCGGATGCCATCCTTGCCGAACTTGAGGGCTGCGACTTTTCGGTCGGCACCGTAAAAAAAGGCGTGCGTAAAAAGACACCAGCACCCCCGTTTACCACCTCTACCATGCAGCAGGAGGCGTCGCGTAAGCTGGGCTTTCAGGCACGGCGCACCATGAAGGCAGCACAGGAACTGTACGAGGGAATAGACGTGCAGGGCTACGGCGCCATGGGTCTTATCACCTATATGAGAACCGATTCGCTGCGCATCTCGCAGGAGGCGCAGGACGAAGCGGCAACCTTTATTACCGAGCGGTACGGCAAGCAGTACCTGCCGTCCACCGCGCGGACATATAAGTCAAAAAACAATTCGCAGGACGCGCATGAGGCGATTCGCCCCACTGTGCCGTCCCTGTCGCCCGATAAGGTGAAGGACAGCCTGACCGGCGATCAGTATAAGCTGTACCGTTTGGTTTGGGAGCGGTTTATCGCGAGCCAGATGGCAACCGCGCTGCTCGATACCGTGTCCGCCGATATCCATGCAGCGGATTATCTGTTTAAGGCGTCCGGCTTCTCTGTTAAGTTTGACGGCTTTACCGTGCTATACGAAGAGGGCAAGGACGAGGAGACCGAGGATAACGCGATGCTTCCCCCGCTCGAGCAGGGCGAGGTGCTCAAGCAGCGCGCCCTTGATGCAAACCAGCATTTTACCCAGCCGCCGCCCCGCTACACCGAGGCGTCGCTGATTAAGGCGCTCGAAGAGAATGGTATCGGTCGCCCGAGCACCTATTCCCCCACCATCACCACCGTAATCTCACGTGGCTACGTGGAGCGCGACGCGAAGGCGTTAAAGCCCACCGCGCTGGGCGAAGTGACCACCAATCTGATGAAGGATCACTTCAAAAAGATTGTGGACGCCGAGTTCACCGCCCTGATGGAAAAAAGCCTTGACCTTGTGGAAACAGGCGAGAAGCAGTGGGTGAGTATCCTAGAGGAGTTTTACGGCGATTTTGCCCAAACGCTCGAGAATGCCGAAAAATCGCTTGACGGCACCCGCATCAAGGTGCCGGATGAGGAAACCGACGTGGTGTGCGAGCTTTGCGGGCGCAACATGGTCATAAAGACCGGGCGTTTTGGCAAGTTTTTAGCCTGCCCGGGCTTCCCCGAATGCAAGAACACCAAGCGTATCGTGCAAGAAACCGGCGGCTTATGCCCGCTGTGTAAGGGAAGAATCCTCAGCAAAAAAAGCAAGAAGGGCAAGCAGTATTTCGGTTGCGAGCACAACCCAAAATGCGCGTTTATGTCATGGGATATGCCAACGGGCGAAACCTGCCCCACCTGCGGCGCGTCGCTGTTAAAAAAGACGGGCAAGTCGGGTAAGATCTACTGCGCAAACGAGAGCTGTTCCTTTGAAAAGCCGCTCGAGCGCAAAACCGAGGATTAACGCCGCACCACGGTGCGAACAGATAAAAGGGAAGGGGAAAAGGCCGCATGACAGTTACCGTAATCGGCGCAGGGCTCGCAGGGTGCGAGGCCGCATACCGGTTAGCAAACGAGGGGCTTTTTGTCCGCCTTTACGAGATGAAGCCGCATAAACGTTCCCCCGCGCACAAGCTCGATACCTTTGCCGAGCTGGTGTGTTCAAACTCACTTAAGGCACAGCGCACCGCGTCTGCGGCGGGGCTGTTAAAACAAGAGATGCGCCTGTTTTCCTCCCTGACGATGGAAGCGGCGGATGCCTGCCGCGTGGAGGCGGGCGGTGCGCTTGCGGTTGACCGCGAGCGCTTTTCCGCATTTATCACACAGCGCATTAATGCCCATCCGCGCATCGAGGTGCTGCACGAGGAGATTGCAAAAGTCTCCGACGAGGGGATGGTCATAGTGGCAACGGGTCCTTTGACCTCCGACGCGCTGGCAGCGGACATTAAGGCAAAGTGCGGACACGAAACGCTCAGCTTTTACGACGCGGCGGCACCGATTGTCACCGTCGATTCAATTGATATGGACAAGGTGTTTTATGCCGCCCGCTATGATCGCGGCGAGGCGGATTACATCAACTGCCCGTTTGACAAAGAGGGCTATGAGCAGTTCTGGCAGGAACTCTGCGACGCCCAAAGTGCCGAGCTGCACGAGTTTGAGAAAGAGTTCTTTCGCGTTTACGAGGGCTGTATGCCTATCGAGGTCATGGCGCGGCGTGGCAAAGACACCGTGCGCTACGGTCCGATGCGCCCCGTGGGTCTGCGCGACCCCAAAACGGGGCATCGCCCGTGGGCGGTGGTGCAGCTGAGAAAGGAAAACGCGACAGGCTCGCTGTATAATCTGGTCGGCTTTCAAACCAACCTGAAGTTTGGGGAGCAAAAGCGCGTTTTTTCGATGATACCGGGGCTTGAGAACGCCGAGTTTGCGCGCTACGGCGTGATGCACCGCAACACGTTTTTGGATAGCCCCCGTCTCTTGGACGTCCATTGCCGATTAAAATCCGACCCGCGCGTCCTGTTTGCAGGGCAGATGACGGGGGTAGAGGGGTATATCGAGTCGGCTGCTTCGGGCATCTGGGCAGGTCTGACAGCGGCACGCATGGCGGCAGAAAAGCCGCTCTCGGCACCCCCCATCAACACCATGCTGGGTGCACTGCTGCGTTATATCAGCGACCCCGAGACGCGGGAGTTTCAGCCGATGGGCTGTAACATGGGTCTGTTGCCGCCGCTGCCCGAGCCAGTGCGCGGCAAGCCGCAACGGTACGAGGCGCTAGCGACCCGCGCCCTTGATGCAATGGCAGGATTTGTGTCGGCACTGTAATTTCTGATTGGCGGTATGAAGGAAGGCTTATTATGTTGGTGGCTGCATTGCTTATGGATACCGCGTTAGGGGAAGTGGAGCACAACCTTTTTGCAGCAAAACGCCTAGTAACCGCAGCCGCAAAACAGGGCGCCGAGCTGATTGTACTGCCTGAATTCTTTAACTCCTGTATGGGTTTTAGCCCTAAGATGCTTTCCGTTGCGCGTTGGGACGAGCACACCTTAACCGCAATGACAGAATGGTCTCAAGAGTTGAATGTGGTCGTATGCGGGTCGTTTCTGTCTTTTTGCGGTAGTGATGTAACAAACCGCTTTGCCATGGTTTTTCCTGACGGACAAACGTTTTTTCATTGCAAGGACATTCCCACGCAGTTTGAAAACTGTTATTATATAAATGGTGACGAGAACAACATCCTTCACACGCCACTTGGAGATATTGGCGTTGCGCTGTGTTGGGAGATGCTTCGTTACGATACGGCGCGGCGACTTGTCAATAACGTGGATTTTATCGTGGCGGGCTCCTGCTGGTGGGATTTGCCGGAGGACGCGCCCCCAGATAGTGACCAGCTTCGAAACTACAACCAGACACTGGCGAGAGACACCCCCTGCGCATTTGCGAATCTAATCGGTGTACCGCTTATCCATGCCGCCCATTGCTCTAAAACTGTTTCGTATCGTTTTCCCGACGCAAGCCACGTGCAGTGTCGGCAGATGGTCGGAGCCGCACAAATCTGCGATGCAGACGGCAATGCTGCTGCAAGGCGCAGTTTTACCGAGGGTGAAGGGCTTGTGTTGCACAACATCAGCCCAAGAAAGAACAGGCGCGTCACCATTCATGAAGATAAATACTGGATTGCCGACCTGCCGGAGGTTTATACAAAGGCATGGGAGCGCAACAATGCGCTGGGTCGAATATATTATCAAACATTAGCGGGACCTTGTTACCACAAACAAAGAGCAAAGGAGAGCGCAACATGAAGATTATCGTAGACGGCTTTGGCGGAGACAACGCGCCGGCAGAGGTACTTAAGGGCTGTGCGCAGGCGGTTAAGGAGTATGGCGTGTCGCTGATTGTTACAGGCGACGAGCAAAAGCTCACTGACTGCGCAAGGGAACACGACATCACGCTTGACGGAATAGCGTTTGCTCATGCGTCGCAGGTTATCACCATGGAGGATGAGCCCACCGACGTCATCAAGGCGAAGGCGGATTGTTCGATGGCGGTAGGGCTTAAGCTGCTGCGCGAGGGAAAAGGCGACGCGTTTGTCAGTGCGGGCAATACGGGTGCGCTGGTGGTCGGCTCTTCCACCCTTGTGGGGCGCATCAAGGGCATCAAGCGCGCGGCACTCGCTCCCATGCTGCCCACAACCAAAACCCCCTATATGCTGATGGATTCGGGCGCAAACCTTGACTGCCGCCCCGAGATGCTCGTGCAGTTTGGCATCATGGGTTCGGTGTATATGAATAAGATTATGGGTATTCCGTCTCCGCGCGTGGGTGTCGTGAATGTGGGCACCGAGGCGAGCAAGGGCACCGAGCTTGAGATTGAAGCAAACCGCCTGTTCGCCCATGCCCCCGTCAACTGCATCGGCAACGTCGAGGCGCGTGAGATTCCTCTTGGCGGCTGCGACGTGGCGGTGACCGACGGCTTCACCGGCAATGTAATCCTAAAGCTGACCGAAGGGCTTGCCAAGGGGTTTTCGGGCACGCTCAAAGGCATGCTACTTAAAAACGGCGTGACGAAGATTGCCGCACTCCTGCTCAAAGGCGGCATCGCCGAGTTCCGTAAGTCCATGGACTATACTGAGTACGGCGGCGCACCCCTAATGGGTATTGCTCGCCCCGTCATCAAGGCGCACGGCAGCTCGGACGCAAAGGCGTTTAAGAACGCCATCCGTCAGGCGAAGCTATTTGGTGAGCAGAACGTTATCGGCGAGATTGAGTCCGCCCTAGCGTCACTCAAGCAAAGCCTTGCCGCACAAGGCGAGCAGAGCGCGGATAGCGCGGAGTAATACCGCTATCTGTACGTGCAGATAATTTTGGCGGGCTGCGTTGCAAGCCCGATAATAGGTCTTGCAATGGTGGTGTGTCCGCTATAGACCGGGAAGGCGTGTGAGCGTAGATGAAGGAATTGATGGATGTAATCGGGTACCGTTTTACGGAGGATGAGCTGCTTAAAACAGCGCTCACCCATTCTTCCTATGCCAACGAGGTGAAGAAGGGCACGCCGTACAACGAACGGCTGGAGTTTTTAGGGGACTCGGTGCTGTCCATTGTTGTAAGCGACTACCTGTTTTTGCATTATAAGCACCTGCCCGAAGGCGAGCTTACCAAGCTGCGCGCTTCGCTTGTGTGCGAGCGCACCCTGTGTGAATTTGCCCGCAGCATCAAGCTGGGCAAGTACATGCGGTTTGGCAGGGGCGAGGATGCATCAGGCGGCAGGGAGCGTCCGTCCATTCTGTCCGACGCGTTTGAGGCGGTGATTGCCGCCATCTATCTGGACGGCGGCATCGAAAGCGCGCGGGAGTTTGTGCTGCGCTTTATCAAAAAGCAGCTTGAGAGTAAGCACGCCTCCCCTTTTAAGGATTATAAAACCGCCCTGCAGGAGATTATTCAGCAAAACAAGGAGGAGACCGTCAGCTACTGTATGGTGGAAGAAAGCGGTCCCGACCACGATAAGCGCTTTACCGTAGAGGTGCGCCTTAACAGCAACGTCATCGGCAGGGGCACGGGACGAAGTAAAAAGGACGCGGAGCAGCAAGCGGCAAAAGAGGCGCTTGCCTTGA
>JAEZVA010000063.1 GCA_023443315.1 Bacillota bacterium
ACAAGGGGACGCAGGGCACGGGCATCCTCAAGTGCTTTGACCTAACCGTAGGCACCACCGGCATCACCGAACAACGCGCCCGACAGCTGGGGCTTGATTATGAAAAAAGCTACACCTACTCCGCATCTCACGCCTCCTACTACCCCGGAGCGGTGAATATGTCGGTGAAACTGATCTATGAAAACGGCACGGGGCGCATCCTCGGCGCACAGATTGTGGGCTTTGACGGTGTGGATAAGCGCATTGACATCCTTGCCACCGCCATGCGCGCGGGGCTTACCGTCACCGATCTGACCGAGCTTGAGCTTGCCTACGCGCCGCCCTTTTCTTCGGCAAAAGACCCCGTAAACATGGCAGGTTTTGTTGCCCAAAATGTGATTGAAGGACGGGTAAAGCTGTTTCACTGGAACGATGTGGAGCACCTACAACAGAATGACGGGGTAACGCTGCTTGACGTGCGAACCGCAGCGGAGTACCAAAACGGTCATCCAAACGGTTTTGTAAACATCCCCCTTGACGAGCTAAGAGACCGAGTTGGTGAGCTTGACCGTTCCAAGCCGGTGTATGCAACCTGCCAGGTGGGTCTGCGCGGCTACTACGCCTGCCGCATCCTGACGCAGCTTGGGTTTGATTGCTATAACTTGTCGGGCGGGTACCGTCTGTATAACAGCGTGTTTGGCAAGTATGCCGCACCAAGTGAAAATGTGATGATGAACAGTGAAACGATGCTGCCCACCGCGTCGCCCAACGTTTTGGTCAACGCGTGCGGTCTGCAATGCCCAGGACCCGTTATGAAGCTGGGTGAGGCCGTCAGAAACGCGCAGGACGGCGATATCATCGAGATTAAAACCACCGACCCCGCCTTCTCGGTGGATGTCGAGGCGTGGTGCCGCCGAACAGGCAACAGCTTTGGCGGGGTGTCAAGCGAAAAGGGTGTGTATACCGCGCTCGTGAAAAAGGGTGGTGCCCGCGCCTGCGCAACCGCCGGGTTAAAGGGGGATAACAAGAACATCATTGTGTTCTCTGGTGATCTTGATAAGGCGATTGCCTCCTTCATCATCGCCAACGCCGCCGCCTCGATGGGGCGTAAGGTATCGATGTTCTTTACCTTCTGGGGCTTAAACATCCTGCGTCGACCAGAAAAGGTGAAGGTGAAAAAGGACCTTATGAGCCGGATGTTTGGTATGATGATGCCGCGCGGTGCAGGCAGACTGTCTCTATCCAAGATGAACATGGGCGGTATGGGTGCAAAGATGATACGCCATGTAATGAACAACAAGAACGTCGACAGCCTAGAAGACCTGCTTCTGGCATCCATGCAAAACGGCGTGGAGCTTGTCGCCTGCTCGATGAGCATGGATGTGATGGGTATTAAGCCGGAGGAGCTAATTGACGGCGTAAAGCTGGGCGGCGCAGCGGCAATGCTCGCAAACGCCGAGGAATCGGATATGTCCCTGTTTATCTAGGTAAGCAGCAAAAAAGGGCTGTATGCGTCACGGTTTCGTACGCATACAGCCTTTGTCTTGTCGTATTAATGCCTTGGGTTTGCCTTTACCTTGATGCAGGATTTCACAAGCGCCGCGGTGACCTCGCGCCCGTGCTCCGCCAGATAGCGATCGATGTCTATGCTGCCCGCTCGGCTCTGGGGCAGGTAGCGGGCCGGCAGATGGTTGAGCGAAAACGCAATGACATCCTGCCTGCATTTGGCGCATTTACACAGGTTCATGCGTTCAATAACCGATGCGGCCTTCTCCTTAATCGCAAGCTCGGCAACGTTAACCAGCTCGTACAGGTCGTCAGCACCAGACACCGCCGCAGGGGATGGCGCTGGTGTACCGCTTGCCGGTGCTGACTGCACAGTAGGCTCGGGGAGCGGTGCTGGCTCGGGGGCAACAGGCGGCTGGGCAGTCTGTACCGGTTCAGGGGTAGGCGGCGCGGTAAACGAGAGTTCCTGCGCGGGGGGCGGGGAAATCGGCTCCTCGGCAGCGGGCTTCTCTGCCACCGGCTTTGGCTCGGCCTTTGCGGCGGGGCTTTTTCTTGGCGTCTTCTTGGCGGCAGGCTGTTTTTGCACCAGCTTTGCCACCGAGATATCCTCCTCTTGCTGCTCGTTGTCCACAGACGGCTCGTCGCTCGGGCTTCCCGTCGTCAAAAGATTGAGCACATGAGCGGTCTTGCTGCTTTTTTTAGGCACTGGTATCACCCCTCTTTAACAGCTCGGTGATTAGCATACTGTAGTCACGCGCGGCTGTTGCCTTGGGGGCATAAGTCATAACGCTCTCGCAGTGGGCAGGAGCCTCCGCCACCGCAACGCTGGTTCTTATCTTCGCCTTAAACACCACGGTACCCAGCTGTCTTGCAACCACCTTGGCAAGATCCTCCACCTCACGGGTGAGGTTGGTACGGTTGTTGTACTTAGTTAGCAGAATACCGTCTATCGAAAGGTTGCTGTTGTAATATTTGCGCACCGTATCAATGGTCTCCTTTAATTGCGATATCCCCTGCAGGCTTAGGATCTCGGGCACCATCGGAATGATGATGCTTGTTGCTACGGTGTAGGCATTTACCGTTAAAATGCTAAGTGCAGGAGGTGTGTCGATGATTATGTAGTCGTAATCGTCCGCGATATCCCCCATCGCCTCTTTTAGGATATGCTCGCGCCCGGGGCGGTTAAACTCGAGCTCCGCGCCGCTTAACAGAATGTTTGAGGGGAGAATGTCGCAGGTTTTGGTCTCTTGAATCGCGTCGCGAAAAGAAACCTGTGCCTTAAACACATCGTATATGGTGGGGCTTTCTTCCGTTTCTGCGCCTACGCTAAAACTTAGATTACCCTGCGGGTCCAGGTCGATTGCAAGCACCTTGTATCCCAACAGCTTCAGCCCACCTGCCAAAGCGGAGCTGGTCGTGGTTTTCCCTACGCCGCCCTTCTGGTTGGTAATTGCTATAATCTTTTTCATCGTCAGCCATCCACCTTATTGTTTAATAAAGGATTAGATTACAAGGTAAAAATAAGCCAGTTAATACCCCAGCCCTGCGACCACCACACTGCGTAGCTCGGGGTCGTCTAACAGGTTGTAGGATATGGTTTCGTCCTCCGCATTGCGCACCGAAGGGCGCAACGGCTGTGACTCGTGGTTTTGGGTAACAACACCGATGATGCCGTTGCTAAGTCTCACACAGGTGCCCACAGGGTACGGGGCAACTTTACGCAAAAACAGTCGCACATACTCTTCATCAAACAGAGTACCCACACCGCCCATGATATACTCTATCGCTTCGCTGGGCAGATTGGGGCGACGATAGGGGCGATTGGAGGTCAGGGCGTCGTAAACATCGGCAATGGCGAGGATGCGCGCAAAGTCGGAGATATCACTGCCCGCAATACCAAACGGGTATCCGGTGCCGTCATACCGTTCGTGATGGCTCAGGATGCCGTCGTAGGTTGCGGTGGGAATCATCTTTTTGCCTTTAAAGTAGTTTGCTGCATACAGGGGGTGTAGCTTTACAATTGCGTATTCCTGCTGGGATAGGCGACCGGGCTTATTTAGTATTTCAAGAGGAACATCCAGCTTGCCAATATCGTGCAGCATGGCACAAAGCCCCAGCTCATACAGCTTGTTGGTGTTAAACCCGATGGTAAGCCCCATTGCAATGGCAAGCACCGCAACACTGAGCGAATGGTGATAGGTGTAGTCGTCATACATCTTCAGGTCGATGATGTTGGTCATAAACTGGCTGTTGCGCGAGATATCCTCAATCAGGTTTTCGGTAATAGAGCCGATGGAATCAATCTGCCTAAGCACAACCGCATCGCTTTGACCCTTAAAATTGATGTAAAGCTGTTTAATGCTTGCAACAGCCTTAATCTTAAGTTCTTCGTTGATACCGCCTTCGATTACAACGTCATCATTGACCCCGTCGTTGACGTAAGCGCCCGCAAACCCGCACGCCATCAAGCGCTTGATATAGCCTTCTGTCAGTGTTTCGCCCCGTTTTAATAACACGGTGGTGAAATCCTCGTAGTTATACAGTCGGATATCCCGCGAGATGACCATGCCCGAAACCAGTTGATTGGTAGGTAAAAAAATCATAGTCGTCCTATCCTAACTGCCCGCCGCTTTCTATCGTACAATGATAGTTTATGCCGCGTTTGTGCACATCTAGATAAGCCCATCGAACAAACAGACATCTAGTTGTATAAAGCAGAAATCAGTCTGATTCATTTTACCATATAATATCCTGTTTTTCAAACAGATTAGTTAGAAAGACTTACGCAATATATTGGTTTATTACGGGAATCTTACGCAACAGGTAGACAATCGGGGTGCATAACAGCATAATCCAGCAGGAAAAAGCAAGAACCGAAAGGGTGGGTTGCAAAATGGATATCGACATCCCGCCAAGCCCGAGCTCTAGCGGGATGATAAAAAAGTCGTGAATCAGATAAATTCCATAGGTCAGCGATGAAAACAGCGAGATGCGCTTATCCCACTGTGCCCCAAAGCTCAGCGCATACAGGCGCTTTCTGCCAAAGGCGAGTAGCCCCACCGCGGTAATCACCACATTGGCAGCGGTATTCGTATATAAAATCTGTGTTGCGGTGCCGGTGTACAGCGAGAGGATTGAGGTTCCGGCAATCGTAATCACGACACCGATTACCCCCGCTATGCACAAGATGCGCAGCGTCCGCGCGCTAAGGCGCAGCTGTTCCATGCAAAAGCCCAAAAGAAACAACCCGATAAAGCCGGGCACCTGCATCACATACTGCATATACGCGTAGCTTGGCAATGAGCTAAGTAAAAAGGGCGACCCGCCCGATACAAGCAACATAACAATGCTTACGGCGGTAAGCGAACGCACGGTAAAACGCGCCACCAGCTTGCGCAGCAGAGGCGTTAACAGGTAAAGCCCTATCATCATGTACAAAAACCACAGGTGGCGTCGGGCACTCAGCGTAAATACCGCCACGACCCCGCCCAAAAGGTCCCGCGCCGTGATTGTGCCATTGACTAGCGCGGTTTCATACAGATGGTACGCGGTTGCCCAAAACAATAGCGAGCACAGCATACGCGGGATGTTCTTTTTTATCAGATCGGCGAAGGTCATCGATTTTGTCAGATCCAAGAAAGCGCGACCGCTCATCATAACAAACGCCGCGATACACCAGCGGTTGGCGGCGTTAAACAGGTTTAGCACCTGCCAACGCAAGGATGAAACCGGCAAAGTGCTCCACTCACATGCGGTAACGTGTATTACAATGACCGAAAAGATGGCGGCAATGCGGAAAATGTCGAGATACACCATGCGTTGCGTCGTGCTTGCTGTGGGCGTCTTTTGCATCTCCTAGACCTCTTTTCAAAACACAATACCCCACTCCGTTTGGCGAAATGGGCGGTTTGGTCGGATACCTTGTATTACGAAAGGGTGTGTGGCATCGTCCGCAGGTTTATTTTGCCCGCGAGCGGCGCCGAAAAACCCATTCGCGCTGAATCTGAAAGCTGATGATAAACAACAGCATGTCCACAAACACCTTGACGGGGATTGCGCTGATGCCCAGAAGCTTGGTCAGCCAAAAAACCGCAACATAGGACGCTGTGGTTTGCAGGACGCACACAAAGCCGTAGCGCACCAAGGAATGCTTTTGTCCCTTGCAAAACACGATGTTGCGGTTAACCTGATAGTTAAACACAGCCGAACCCACCCGCGCTAGATAGGTTGCAAAAAGGGTGTTGTATGCAAGCGAAAGCTCCTTGGTCAGTGACAGGATGATGCTAAACAGTACGATATCAACCAAAAACGACGCGATGGATGAGAACAAAAACAAGATTATCAGCCCGTAGATGCGTGCAGAGTCACGCAGCGCACGAAAATGAGACGAGCTGTTGCCGTCGATGTATATGGTCTCAATCTTTACCTCACGAATGGGAATATCACGCTTCTTTGTCTCTATGAGCACGCTGGAACAAAACTCGTACCGTTCCCCGCTCGCACCGATTAGGTGTCTAAGCAGCTCCCGAGAATAGGCGCGTAGACCGGTCTGCGTATCCGAAACCTTGATGCCGCATAAAAAACGGAACACATTGCGGGTTATCACGTTGCCTGCTCGGCTTTTCCACGGAACATGAGCCCCGCCAAAATCACGCGAACCGAGTATCAGACAATCGGGGTGCTGCATCAGTTCCTGCGCACAGCGCAGGGTGTCGGCGGCAGCGTGTTGTCCGTCCGCGTCAAGTGTAACCACACCCACATGCTCTGGATAGTTAAGTAAAAAATAGTTAAAGGCGGTTTTTAAGGCACGCCCGTATCCCTGGTTCACGGCGTGGGTAAGCACCGTACAGTCAAAACGGGCTTGCGCCTCGGTGAAAATGGGTTCACATCGGGGATGACTACCGTCGTTTACAACGACAATCTCACTAAATCCACTCTCTACAAGATGCGAAATGGTGTCTATCAATTTTTTGTCTGGGTTGTACGCGGGTATAACCGCCACAACATTCACTTTGCTCATGAACAGGCTCCTTTAGGCTTGTGGATAGCGTATGTACAGCCCCCACAATGGTAGTTTAAGAATGCGCTGTGCCGATGTGTAAATCTAACCGCAGTCAAACTGCATTGATACAACGATTTATGGTAGCCAAATGATTCAGAGCTCATCCTCTCTTCGCCAATACTATATCACGGGAAGAAAATAATGTAAATGTGATAACCTCGTTGCACTTACCGATATGTATGTGTGCAGATCTCCCTGATTTTACTGCGTAAAGCAATCGTGTCTTCAAACGCCGCGGGTTTTAGCGACGAGTTTCGCAGCAAGGCTGCGGGGTGAAAGGTACCCATAATAAGCCGACCGTCCCGCTCGAACCACTGCCCGTGTTGAGCTGTTACCTTAAAATCCTCGCTGATAAACCGCTTTGCGGCAATGCGCCCGACGCACACGATAATCTTCGGGTTGATAAGCGCAATCTGGCGCGAAAGGTGCAACGCGCACGCCTTTTGTTCTTCGGGAAGCGGGTCGCGGTTTTCGGGCGGGCGGCATTTGATGATATTTGCAATATAGATGTTTTTGTCGCGGTACAGCTCGACAGACGCAAGCAGGGTGTCAAGCAGCTTTCCCGACCGCCCCACAAAGGGCTCGCCCTGCTTGTCCTCCTCTGCGCCCGGTGCTTCGCCGATAAACAGCACCTCTGCGTCTGGTTCACCAACGCCAAACACCACGTTTTGCCGCGTGTGGCACAATGAGCAATCGGTGCAGTTTTTCACCGACTCTTTAAGCGTGTTTAAATCGTTTATCATAATCTATATTCCCTCCGAATGGCGTGTGTACGGTATCTGCCGATATTATATCATATTTCAATTGTTACAACTACTATAAAAACAAAGGCAGCGTCCATGCATGATTCCGTGCTTTTCCCCGACCAAAATGTGTGATATAATATTTTGGTATGAGCCGCCCCAATCCAAACGAGCAAAACCCACCTCACTTTTACTGGGTTGACGCGCGGCAATCGCAACGGATACCGAGGGTAAGACACTGATTTTTTTGGAGGTGCCCCCAATGCTGACAGATATCGAAATCGCTCAAGGCTGTACCATGCGCCCCATCACCGAGATTGCAAAAAATCTCGGTATCGGTGAGGAGGAACTGATTCCTTACGGGCGCTACAAGGCAAAGATAGAAGACGGTGTGTACGAGAGGCTGCAAAACAAAAAGGACGGCAAGCTCATTCTGGTTACCGCCATCAACCCCACCCCCGCCGGTGAGGGTAAAACCACCACCACCGTGGGGCTTGGTCAGGGCATGAACAAGCTCGGCAAGAATGCGGTAATTGCCCTACGCGAGCCGTCGCTGGGTCCTGTGTTTGGTATGAAGGGCGGCGCCGCGGGCGGTGGCTACGCACAGGTGGTGCCGATGGAGGATATTAACCTGCACTTTACAGGGGATATGCACGCCATCACCGCCGCGAACAACCTGCTGTGCGCGGTTCTGGATAACCACATCCATCAGGGCAACGCGCTTGGTATTGACCCCCGCCGCATCCTGTTTAAACGCGCAATGGATATGAACGATCGCGCACTGAGAAACGTAGTAGTCGGGCTTGGCGGCAAGGCAAACGGCGTGCCGCGCGAGGACGGCTTTATCATCACCGTCGCAAGCGAGGTCATGGCTATCTTGTGCCTATCCTCCGACTTTGCCGACCTCAAGCGTCGCTTGGGGGACATCCTTGTTGCGTACCGCTATGACGGTGCTCCTGTATACTGCAATGAACTGCAGGCGGCAGGCTCTATGGCGGCTCTGCTGAAGGAAGCCATTAAACCAAACCTTGTTCAGACGCTTGAAAATACGCCTGCACTCGTGCACGGCGGTCCGTTTGCGAACATTGCGCACGGCTGCAACTCGGTTCGCGCCACGCGCCTTGCGCTGAAGCTGGGCGACTACTGCATCACCGAGGCGGGCTTTGGCTCCGACCTTGGCGCGGAGAAGTTTTTGGACATTAAATGCCCGACCGCGGGGCTTTCCCCTTCTGCCATCGTGATTGTGGCGACCGCAAGGGCGCTGAAATACAACGGCGGCGTACCTAAGAACGAAACCGCGCTTGAAAACGTTGCGGCACTCTCAAACGGGCTTGAAAACCTGCGCGCGCATATAGAGAACATGAAGAAGTACGGCGTGCCGGTGGTGGTCGCCATCAACCGCTTTGCCTCGGACACCGACGC
>JAEZVA010000029.1 GCA_023443315.1 Bacillota bacterium
GGTCTCGGCGCATCGCTTCAGCACTACGCGCCCCTGATCGACGAAGGGGTGTACGACACGTTTGGCATCGACCGCTCGTGGAGACTGATAGCCCAGATGCCGTTTGGTCTGCCTACCGCACAGCCCGAGCCAAAGGAGTTTATGCCGCTTACCGAGCGCATGCTTGTGCTGAAATAAAGTAGAATAAAGCCTTAATTAAAAACAGCAGGGTAGCCCCCTGCTGTTTTTGAATGTCAAATGCATCTTATTGCTTATCCTGCAGCGGTTGATAACGGTCCAACTGATTAAAGTAGGTCATGTCGGCATACCCAGCAAAGATTTTGCCGGAATGCGTGACCCCGCTGGGGATAAAATATCGGTCACCCTTTTGATAGGTATTTGTCACGCCGCCGATGGTCAGCGTGATTCTGCCTTCTAAAACAATCCCCCATTGGCTCTCATGCGCATGCTCAGGCAGAAGGACATCCTCGGCGAATTCCATGAAGATAATCTGGTGTCCCGCACCTTGAGAAAGATACGCGGTGATACCTTCAAGGGGAATATCCGCAAGCGGCAGGCGTGTTACAGGTTCGGGAAAGATACTGCTCATTTTGCCACTCCTTTGGGTTTATAACTGTGTTACGAAAGACGGTTACTCCTCCGTCAGCCGTTCAAGCTTTTCGGTGTCGGTCAGGGTAATGCCCCCGCGCGAGAGCGAAACCATGCCCTCGGACTGAAAGTATTTTAGCATCCTCGTTACCACCTCGCGGGCGGAGCCGAGATGCCGCGCAATCGTCTCGTGGGTAATCTCGAGTGTATCGCCGCCGTCCATAACAGCTTGCTCAAGCAAAAAGTTTGCAAGGCGCTTGTCAAAGCTTGAAAACAGCACCTGCTCCATCACCCACATCACATCCGAAAGGCGGGAGGACATCAGCTGGTTGGCATAGTCCGCCACCGCAATTGAGCTGTGGCTGAGCTTTTGGTATACCCGTGTGGGGATAAACATCGCCTCTGTGTCGCGCTCTGCCTCGATGTTAATCTGAAAGCTGATGTTTTTTAGGATGCAGGAGGCGGTCAACAGGCAGGTATCTCGCTCTAGCAGGCGGTACAGGGTAATCTCTTTGCCCTGCGGGGATAGGATAAACGCGCGCACCTGCCCGCTTTTAATAATTAGCATGCCCGAGCAGTCGGTGGCGCCGTTGTGCAGGCTTTCGCCTTTACGGTAGGTTCTGCCCGTTGCGGTCTGCTCTATTTCACGCTGCTGTTCGGCGCTTAGGTTATCCCAAAAGGGGAGCACCTCGCGCATAAATGCGATACCGACATCGGTCAGTGCCATCCCAACCACACCTTTCCCGTTTGGCGTCCGGGTAAAGCCCCGGTGCCTCCCCTGTATTATACTATAGTTTTCTTAAAAATAAAACAAGCGGCGCTCCGTGTAGGGGACACGGAGCGTCGCTGTTTGAAAGTGAAAGTTTTTGGAGGAGAAATTCATTTAGTAAGACGGCTTTGGCGTAGTGCGATAAAGGGTAAGGGTAGCGGTTTCTTTATGCGGATGACTTTGGTTTATGAAAGTAAAATGAAAGGAGAGTGTGTGGTGGGGGGTTATGAAAGTGAATGGTACAGGGGGTTACGGTGTGTGGCTGTTTTGCCAAAACCGACTATCGAAGGGCCGCACTATGTAGGTACTTAGGCGATACCATGGCGGCAGAAGCTGGCTTTGTTTTTTGCTTAGCTAAGCATTTCAAGGATGGCGCGTTTGCTTTTTGCCCCGACTGCGGAGGACGTTACCTTGCCGCCATTCATCACGATGATGGTGGGGATACTCATAATCTGAAAATGCTCGGCAAGCTCGGGTTGCTCGTCAATGTTAATCTTCCCAACTTTTATCGTTCCCGAGGTTTCCTCGCCTATCTCATCCACAATCGGGGCTACCCTGCGGCAGGGACCGCACCACGGTGCCCAGAAATCGATGAGTACCGGCTTGTCGGACTGCAAAACCTCTCTTTTGAAATTTTCCTTTGTTACGTTGATTGACATATTCATCTCCCTTTCCGTTTGAGATGTTGTGGTGTTCTCTATCTGATACCATTATAGCAGTTGGTAGATTTTTCTCCGTGACAACATCACAAACGAAAGGCAAAGACAAAATCGGCTTATATTCGCTAAAAGAACTACTTTTACTTACCCAAAATACGAGCCAAATCCTCCTCGGGGGTCGTGATTGGGGTCAGCCCGTAGTTTTCTACCAGCACGTTGAGCACGTTGGGGGACACAAACGCGGGCAGCGACGGTCCGATTAGGATGTTCTTGATGCCGAGTGCCAGCAGGGTAAGCAGAACGCAGACCGCCTTTTGCTCGTACCACGAAAGCACCAGTGTCAGCGGCAGCTCGTTTACGCCGCAGTCAAACGCCTTGGTAAGGGCAAGCGCAACCTCAATGGCGCTGTACGCGTCGTTGCACTGTCCCATATCCATAATACGGGGTAATCCGCCGATGGTGCCGAGATCCAGATCGTTAAAGCGATATTTGCCGCAGGCAAGGGTGAGGATAATCGAATCGGACGGTGCCTGCTTGACGAAATCGGTGTAGTAGTTGCGCCCGGGACGCGCGCCGTCGCAGCCGCCCACCAAGAAGAAGTGGCTGATTGCGCCCGACTTAACCGCGTCTATGACGGTGTCTGCCGCAGCCAGCACCGAACCCCTTGCAAAGCCGGTGGTCAACATACTGCCGCCGTTAATGCCGGTCATCACCGTGTCCTCGGCGTAGCCGCCAAGCTCAAGTGCCTTGTTGATGACGGGGGCAAAGTCCTTTTCCTCCCCGATGTGAACCATGTCGGGGTATGCCACCACCGCGGTGGTAAAGATGCGGTCGCGGTAGCTGTCGCGCACCGGCATGATGCAGTTAGTGGTAAACAGCACGGGACCCGGGATGTTAGCAAACTCCTTTTGCTGGTTCTGCCATGCCGTGCCGAAGTTGCCCTTAAGCTGCGGGTACTTCTTCAGCTCGGGGTACGCATGGGCAGGCAGCATCTCGCCGTGGGTGTAGATGTTTACGCCCTTGCCCTCGGTCTGCTTCAGCAGCAGGTACAGGTCGTGCAGGTCGTGACCCGAAATGACGATAAACGGGCCCTTTTCAATGGTCATGGGAACCTTTGTGGGGACAGGGGTACCGTAGGTTTCGGTGTTGGCCTTATCAAGCAGCGCCATGCCGGTCAGGTTTACAAGACCGGTCTGGGTGACCAGGGCAAGCAGCTCGTCCTGCGCGGTGTCGCTGCCAATCGCCGCAAGGGACTTATAAAAGAAGGTGTTAACCTCGTCGTCGGAGTAACCGAGCTCTGCGGCGTGATACGCATACGCAGCCATGCCGCGGATGCCGAATAGAATCAGGCTTTTGAGCGAACGGATGTCCTCGTTGTCGCCCCACAGCGCGTCTAGGGGGTATTCTTGTTGAGTGGGGTCAATCTTTGCCAAGGTCTCGCGGGTCTTTGCAATCATGCGCTGCAGGGCGCCGTCGTCAAAGTTTACGTTGGTAATTGCGGTAAACAGTCCGTCCATCAGTAGCTTGTCGGTATCACTGGTACGCTTCTCCTTTGCCGCCTTTGCGATGGCAATCAGTACGCCGGTCAGCTCATCCTGCAGGTTGGAGGTAGAACTTTCCTTTCCGCAGACCCCCTTTACGGTGCAGGCCTTGCCGCCCGCGGTCTGCTCGCACTGAAAACAAAACATCTCACTGTTCATCTTAATTTCTCCCTAATCTATTTTTATTTTTAACTATTTGATTACTACTGAAACACGGGAACTCTTTAGTCTTCAAGTATGCTGCCGTCCGTCGCAATGGTGACAATGCGCCAGGGTATAAACTTGCCGCTGTTTTGAAGCGCCTGCTGTGCGGCATACGAAAGACCGCCGCAGCATGGCACCTCCATGCGAACGATTGTAACGCTTTTGATGTTGTTGCGTGCGATCATCTCGGTCAGCTTTTCGGCGTAATCGCCCTCGTCGAGCTTTGGGCAGCCGATGATGGTAACCTTGCCGCGCATAAAATTGTTGTGAAACGCGCTGTGCGCGTATGCCGCGCAGTCGGCGGCAATCAGCAGGTGTGCGCCGTCAAGGTACGGTGCGTTAACAGGAACCAGCTTAATCTGCACCGGCCACTGCATTAGCTGCGATGGGGTCTCGGCGGCTGGTTGTGCGGCGGTGGGTTCTGTTGCCTCGGGTGCGCGCTTTATAGCGGCGGCGCGAGAGCCGGGGCAGCCGCCCATGGGGGGGTGTACGTGGGGAGCCGCCAGAGCGGGGGGCGTTACAAACGCGGGAGCCTCGCGCTCCTCAAAGCTGATGGCGCCGGTGGGGCAGACGGGCAGACAGTTGCCAAGACCGTCGCAGTAATCCTCGCGCATCAGCTTTGCCTTGCCGTCCACCATGGCGATGGCGCCCTCGTGGCATGCCTGTACGCACAGGCCGCAACCGTTGCAAAGTGCCTCATCAATCTTTATCATCTGTCTAACCATATCGTTATTCCTCGCCTTTCAGTACATTTGGTTTTATATCGTGCCATTGATGCTTGTTTTTACAGTCTTACTGTACTATAATGGGGACGGTTAGTCTGTTGCATATGCAACAATCATAAAATTATACCGAAAAAGTATAAAAAGAAGGTGGAGTGGGTGGTATGACGCAATATCTTGACGTGCTAAGCCAAAGCCCGCTGTTTCTTGGTATGGACAGGCAGGGTATTGCGGAGGTGCTCACCTGCCTGCGCGCTCGGTTTAAAACCTATACAAAGGGCGAGATTCTGCTGCTGGCGGGCGACAACGTCCCCGAGCTTGGTATTGTGCTTTCGGGCGGGGTGGTGATAGAGCGCGAGGATGCAAACGGCGTGCGAACCATCATTACAAAGGTAGAGCGGGGCGAGCTGTTTGCCGAGGCGTTCGCGTGTGCGGGGACGTTACACAGCCCGGTGTCGGTCACGGCGGGGACCCAAAGCGAGGTGCTGTGGTTGCCCGCAACGGGTATAGTATCGGTGTGCCCGCGCAGCTGTGCGCACCATACAAGACTGGTTGAGAACATGATGCACCTGCTTGCGCGAAAGAATCTGCTGATGCACGAGCGGCTTGAGCTATTATCTAAAAAAACGATTCGCGAGCGCATTACAACCTATCTCGGGATGCAGTCGCGCAGGCAGGGGTCGGCGCGGTTTGTCATTCCGTTCTCCCGCACCGAGCTTGCAGACTACCTGTGCGTGGACAGAAGCGCGCTCTCTCGGGAGCTGGGCGCGATGCGCAACGAGGGGCTCGTTCGTTTTCATCTCAGCGAGTTTGAGATGCTGTAATTGCTGCAGACATGATAATTTTTCTTTACTATACGATACGGTTAAGGGGATAATGAAATTGATGTTTTCACGAAAAGACCTCACTAGGCTGATTGTGCCGCTGATTATCGAGCAGGTGTTTGCTGCGACCATCGGCATCGCCGACACCCTGATGGTGGCGCAGGTCAGTGAGGCGGCGGTATCGGGCGTTGCGCTTGTGGATGCCGTCAACCTGCTACTGATTAATATCTTCACAGCGCTTGCCACGGGCGGCGCAATCATCACCGCGCAGTACCTGGGCAGGGAGGATGCAGACGGCGCAAATCGTTCTGCAAAGCAGCTGTTTTTGGTTACGCTTCTGTTTTCGGTACTTATCATGGCAGTGGGGCTTGTTGCAAACCGGCAAATTCTGTCGCTTCTGTACGGCAAAATCGAGGCGGACGTTATGGGTGGCGCGCAGGTCTATTTTTATCTATCAGCGCTTTCTTATCCGTTTATCGCGGTGTTCAACGCCTGCGCGGCGTTGTTTCGTTCCATGAACAATTCGCGGGTGTCGATGTTTGCGTCGGTACTCATGAATATAATCAATGTTGGCGGCAACGCGCTGTTGATCTACGGCTTTCACATGGGGGTTGCGGGCGCGGCGCTTGCTTCACTTGTTTCGAGAATGGCGGGCGCAGTCCTGTTGTTTGTGTTGCTGAGCAAGCCCCGCTACGTCATTCAATTCAAAAACCTGCTGCCTCTGCGGCTGGAGTTTGACACGATTAAGAAGATACTGAAGATCGGTGTGCCAAACGGGCTGGAGAACGGCATGTTTCACATCGGTAAGATTATGGTGCAGGGCATTGTTACGGCGTTTGGTACCACCGCCATTGCCGCAAACGCCGTGGCGGCAAACTTTGCGTCGATCTCTATGCTTGTTGGCTCGTCCATCAGCATGGCGGTCATTACCGTTGTAGGGCGATGCGTCGGCGCGCGGGATTACAAACAGGCGTCGTACTACATAAAACGCTTAACCGCCGTGTCGCAGGTGCTGGTGATGGCTGTGTATGCAGTGCTGCTGCTTACGATGGACCCCATATTAAAGCTGTACGACCTGAGCGCGGAGGGTACCGCCCTTGCGCGGCAGATGGTGGTTTGCGTTGCCGTTCTGGGCGTGCTGTTTTGGTCGGTGGCGTTTGTGCTGCCGAGCGGGTTGCGCGCTGCAAACGACGTGAACTTTACGATGGTGGTCGCCATCCTCTCTATGTGGGTGTTCCGTGTGGGCGGCGGGTACCTGTTTAGCAATGTGCTCGGCTTTGGCGTTTTGGGTGTATGGCTTGGAATGGGCAGCGACTGGCTGTTTCGTGCTGTTGTGTTTTCCATCCGCCTGGCACGAGGCAGGTGGAAGAACCGGCAGATTATTTAGTACATAACAAAGGGTGACAGGCAACAAGGAGGGAACACGTTATGGTCGCGTTTAACAACCGTGTAAGCACCGGCAACGCCGGCGTGGATGAGGCGATTGATTACCTGCGCCTTGGCGACAACGTCGTGTGGCAGACCGACTCGGT
>JAEZVA010000090.1 GCA_023443315.1 Bacillota bacterium
CGGGTCGCCCCAATTTAGACAAAGCTATTGACTATGCGGCGGATTGTGTGCTATAATACAATCCGTCGCTGAAGTGCGCGGGTGTAGTTCAATGGTAGAATTCCAGCCTTCCAAGCTGGTTACGTGGGTTCGATTCCCATCACCCGCTCCATTGTCGTCAGGGGGACACAAGGGTTGCGGTACATTTCGTGTATGGCAAGCCAAAATATGTGCCTGTAGCTCAGCTGGATAGAGCATCCGCCTTCTAAGCGGAGGGTCGTGGGTTCGAGTCCCCCCAGGCGCGCCAGTATGTGGTGGGTATAGCTCAGTTGGTTAGAGCGCCAGATTGTGGCTCTGGAGGTCGTGGGTTCGAATCTCATTATCCACCCCACTTAAAAACAAAATTCATGCGCCCCTTCCCGCGTTATCCGCACGGGCGGCGCATGAATTTTTCTGTATCATGGGCTGTCGCCAAGCGGTAAGGCACAGGACTTTGACTCCTGCATCCCGATGGTTCGAATCCATCCAGCCCAACCAGAATAGGTAATGAAAGAAGTCGATTCTAAATAAGGGTCGACTTCTTTCATTTTTGGTGCAATAACGATTAGCCGTCGTACTGCTATAACAAGCCCCGAAAAGCTTAATGAGGCGCTTTTCGGGGCTTGTTGTGTTTTGGTTGCTACTTCTATGTATTGATGTTCCTGCCTTGGGTCACGCTCACAGCGTTTGGATAAATTCAAGTATCGCCGCATTCACCTGACGGGGATTATCCCCGTTCGAGAAATGTGCGGCATCCTTGATTATCACCAGTGGATACCCGGTATTTTGCGCCCAACGTTTGCAGTAGCTTTGCACCTTGCCTGTTTTGTCGTGTTCGCCCAGTAAAATGAGTACCGGGAACCCGAAAGAAACGTCCTGATTCTCTTGAATAAAGCCGCGGTAGGCAATATCCATCTGTGTGACGATGTCCTCCTTCGTAAGCGGCTTGAGCATCGTTATCATCTTATCATGGGAATACTGCGTTCTCGAAACGGATTTTGCCATGCTTATGCGCAGCATGGCATTCGAGAACCATCCCGCCATTGCCCCAACGCGCTTTAGCCACCAGATGTCTGATTTCGAATAGTACGCAAGCCCAAACGGAGTGGTGTCCAGTGCGACAAAGCCTTGGGTCCGCTCGGGATACATCGCCCCAAACATCTGCGACGGGTACCCGCCCATCGACATCCCCACCAGTACGACCTTTTCTATCGCTTCCGCCTCTAGTATCGCGTGCAGCTCCTCGGCGCAATTGCGGTACGAAAAATCCGTATAGGGGCGCGAAAGCCCGTGCAGCGGAACATCCCACACAATGATGTGATAGCTCTGCTTAAAAAACTCCACCTGTTTTTCGAACATCTCGTGGTTGGCTGTTAGCCCATGGGTAAACACCAGTGTTTTACTGTGTTTTTCACTGCGCGAGATCCAATAATGAACTTCACCCCGCGCCGACTGGATGCTTTTATGTTCCATCTTCGATGCCTTTCTCTGTATCATGTCAACCTGTTCCTATTTTGTTTACATGCTATACCATTTGGGTCTGGTTGTCAAATTTCGCGTTGTTTTGCTGTTATTGTTAGAATGGATTTCTCTTAGGCAGAGTGGATGTAATTATTTATAATTCGTGGTATATTTTGTTTTCACGTGAAGTAAACGGAACTGATTCGCGCACTTATGTTATATATTGTAAAGTTGAGGGCTGTTCTATGAAAAAGCTGCTTGCTATACTTTTCTCTGTATTATTCCTCTCCGCCGCAAGCGGATGCGAACAAGCAATTACCCATGAGGGGTTGAATCGCTTCTTAGTTTCTGATATTTCTGATAAATTAAGTCATACAGTAGCACAGGATAACCCGTCGAACGCAACTAGCACTGCAAGTATGAATGGAAAGAGCAATTATCTGTTTTCGGATGATGAGTTTAATGAAGCGAAACAACAAGCAGAGTTACTGACTGCTCATCTGGTTGTTGACGCAATTTATGACTTTAATGATGGGAAAAAATCATTTTCGAATCGTGAAATTAACAATTTTGTGTTGACAACTGTTCGTTATTTTGATGATTCGCAGTACTTATACCATGATTTTATTAATAAAACAGAAGACGGTTTATATCTGTTTTCCGTTAATAAGGTTCAGCAAATCGTACACGAAGTATTTGGTATGGATGATTGGGTTTTAGATGCCGGAGGTGCAGACCTCTAGTTTAATGAGAACAAGCAACAATATGTAACTGGCTTGGAATTCGGAATTGGTAGAATAAATTCTTATAAAAACTTGACTTCAGAAATACGTAATGATACGTCAACTATTGTTACTACTTTTCTCTTATTAGAGAGCGCTAGCATTGATGGAGACCCCGGTTGGAAGGAGGCGGGGTATTATCATTTTACCTTTCAAGTCATGCATGAAAACGAACGACTATTCCTTCGTTTCCTTGAAATGAACACTGATATGGTTGACTGAGTTGTTACCATAATGCTAGGAGGAAACAAAACACCATGAAAAGACAAGTTAGCATATTTCTCATTCTTTTGCTCCTCCTCGTGTCTTCCTGTGCTGCGCAAACCCCGTCTGCGGCGTCTCTGGGTTATAGCAAAATACCCGCCCCATCTTCTGCCGCAGAGCAGGAACGGCAGGATTACTTAAGCTCCCTGACGATTGACAGCGCGCCGGTGGACTTTTCCACCCCATCTGAGATTGATTTTTCTAAGGCTCATACCACTAACTTTGATTATTCCCTCGACTATCTGACTATGCCGCACAATGAGCTTTGGTACGCGTTAAGAATAGTTGTCCCTTTTTTTAGCGACAGCATGGATTGGACATTCCCAAACCCTCGGGACGAGTATACCGCATCAATCTATTGCTATGTGTTAAACCGAATAATTCATAGCGAAACCGCACATAACCCTGAGGATTATTGTGTTGACGGATACTATTACGATATACCCAGAGCAATCGTTGAGACGACAGCCGCGCAGTATTTCACGCTGTCCGATTCTGACCTTTCTGCGCTGACCAGTTTAAATTCAGATTACAATCCTTCCTCCGGCAATGCAATTCCGGTGTACTATTATGACGCTGAAAAAGATGTTATTGTATGCAGTGCGGATTCTCTTGCCGTAAGCGGTGGAATTGGACGTTATCTAATTGAAGAGGTGACGCTTACCGACATGGATATGCTTCATATAACCGTTCGTTACTTTGACAATCCGTATAATTCTTCTGGTAAATTACTTTCCATCAGTGAAGCGATGAATACTTCGAATTTTTGCATCTACTTCAACGTTCAGCTTGACGGATTGGATTTTAGATATGTGCAAGTGGGTGAAACTTATGTTTTTTCAAAACAATAATAGATGCTTAACGAAATTGGTCATCTTTCAAACAATACTCTTTTGCGTAATTATTGTAGGGCTTAGCGGATGCGATGGTACTGTGTCACAGAATATATCGTCTGCATCTGATTTAAGCCAGGCAGTGTCTTTGCCTTCTAGTTCTAATGTGACGATTAACTCAAATATAAACAATGAAGTAATAGTAAATGGTGAACCCATAGATGGGGATTCCCCCTTGGTTCAAAAAGTCTTTTTAATGTGGAAATCGTTTGGGGGGTACCCTTCGTTTACAAATGTAAATGCAATAACTTCATCTACAATTAGTGAGTTATATGCAAATTATTGTAACAGCAATGATATCCCCATAGCTTTTTCGGTTGAAGACAAAGATGGATCTAAGTGGATGAAGCAAGAGCCTGTTGAGCAATTTGCCCAAGAATATTTTGGCGTAGAACCCAATAAGCTTCATGATTCTACCGAATACTATGATGAGCAAAAGGGCTACAGATACCCATTGGTATTTCCAGTCGCTCCTGAAAGCGCTCTAATAATATCTGCAAAGAGCATAAACGAGGAACAGATATCTATAAAACTAGAATATGTTTTTAACTTGCCGCCAGAATTCTACGCAAAACCGGGTAAGGTAAAAGCGGTTCATACAGTGATTATTCGCTCTGAGAACGATAATTTTACATTTGTTAGCGCAGATATTGACGATGAAAGATAAAATTATAAAGAGTAAGTGTTCTATTATAAACATAACAAAACGCAGGCGCCCCATTCTCACGGGGCGCCTGCGTTAATGTAGATAATAATAAGTCTGGGAGCCTATTCTCCCTTCTTCTCGTCGCCATTCTCCTCCACAGGTGGGGGAAGCTTTACGACCTTAACGCTAGCGATGCGGCGGTCTTCGACCTCCAGCACCGTGAACTCCACGTTGTTTACCACAACGCTCGGGCGTTCCTCCTCAGAGGGGATGTAGCCCAAGATGTCGATGATAAGCCCGGCAATCGTCTCGTAGTCGCCCTCGTCGGGCAGCGGTATGTCCAAAATCTCGGAGAGCTCCTCGATGTCGGTGGCGCCGTCCACCGTAAAGGTACTGTCGTCCACCATCTGAATCTCCTCTTCCTCGTTGTCGTATTCGTCCTGAATATTGCCGACAATCGCCTCGAGCAGATCCTCCATCGTTACAATGCCGCTGGTACCGCCGTACTCGTCGCACACCACGGCAAACTGAACCTTTTTATCCTGAAACTCCTTAAACAACTCCTTAACATGGTTGCTTTCAGGCACAAACAACACGGGTCGAATAAAGTCTTTGATGGCAATCTTGGGGTTTGGCTTGTTGTTGATTAAGCGAAGCAGATCCTTCACATACACAACACCCGTAATGTTATCAAGATCATCCTCATAGACGGGGATGCGCGAGTATCCTTCGTCGATTGCAATGTTTACAACATCCTCAATCGAGGCGCCAGCGTCTACACCCATGATATCGGTGCGGTGGGTCATAATCTCAGCGGCGGTGATGTCATCGAGCTCGAAGATGTTGTTAATCATCTCCTTGGCACTTTCCTCAATTACACCCTTTTCGTTACCCACATCCACCAGCATGCGAATCTCTTCCTCGGTCACGCGGTCGGGTTCGGAATTGGGGTCGATGCCAAACATGCGAATCACGCCGTTTGTTGAGGCAGACAACAGCCTAACAAAGGGACGGGTGACCTTATACAATACGGTGAGCGCGCCCACGGTGGCAAACGCAAACTTTTCGGGGTTTTGCATCGCTACCCGTTTGGGAACAAGCTCGCCAAACACAAGGGTAAAATAGGACAGGAAGAGGGTGATCGCAACCATAATAATCGCTTTTAGCACCGATGCGGGCAATGGCAGAACGCCTTCCAGCGCCGCGGTAATCGGCTCAGCAAAGCTGTCTGCGGCAACCGCAGATGCCAAAAAGCCCGAGATGGTCACGCCAATCTGGATGGTGGCAAGAAAACGCGAGGGCTCCTTGACCAAACTAAGCAGCAGACGAGCCTTTTTATGCCCTTCCTCCGCCATCTTATTGACCTTGTTGTCGTTAACCTGAATGATGGCAATCTCGCTTCCAGCAAAAAACGCGTTTGTAAGTATCAGTACAAATAGTAGCGCGATATACAACAGATATCGGGTACTGTCAGGGTCCATGTTGTTTCTTTCTCCTTTTTTATGCATTTAATCATAGGATGGATATTTCGACACACACTATACTAGTGGACTAAATCCCCAAAATATAGCGTGCGATGTCGCGTAGCAAAACGCAATATGAAATAATTGGAATATTCAGTTATTCATAGATATTATATAAAAAGATTTTGTGGTTGTCAAATCTGCAAGGTATTCGGTTATTTTAAAAAAGGTGAAACCTGCACAAAAACATCAAACAATTGTTACAATTTGATGCAGTAAAGATGAGCGCTCACCAAGGTTTACTCAAATTTAATATATTAATATGGCTTTAGATATTTACTTTATAGAGTAAAAACGGTATAATTCTTAATGAATCAATCCTTCGTTATGTTTTTAACATAATGGGGCTTGTTTGTATGCGTTTGCCGCAATGGCAGGCGCGTCAATTTGTGTCCGCCTCGTATTTGATGTCTTGGCGGGGTAGTTTGCGGAACTTATAACCGCATTATAGTATGTTGTACTCGGCAGACAAGCTGCCGTTTCCCTTCTCCCACACACCAATAAGGAGGATATAAATCATGGCTAGAAAAATGAAAACTATGGACGGCAATACTGCCGCCGCACACGTCTCCTACGCCTATACCGATGTAGCCGCAATCTATCCGATTACGCCCTCGTCCGTTATGGCTGAGGTAACCGACAAATGGGCTGCCGACGGACGCAAGAATATGTTTGGCACCGAGGTTAAGGTTGCAGAGATGCAGTCCGAAGCGGGCGCTGCGGGTACCGTTCACGGCTCGCTTGCTGCAGGCGCGCTGACCACTACCTACACCGCATCGCAGGGTCTTCTTCTGATGATCCCGAACATGTACAAGATTGCCGGTGAGCTGCTGCCCTGCGTCATTAACGTATCGGCTCGCGCCGTTGCGTCTCATGCGCTCTCGATCTTTGGCGACCATTCCGACGTTTATGCTTGCCGTCAGACCGGCTTTGCCATGCTTGCCGCGAGTAGCGTGCAGGAGGTTATGGATTTAACCCCCGTTGCGCACCTGACCGCAATCAAGAGCAGAGTGCCGTTTGTAAACTTCTTTGACGGATTTAGAACCTCCCATGAGCTGCAGAAGATTCATGTGTGGAACGACGAAGACCTTGCTTCGATGGCTGATGTGGATGCAATTGACGCATTCCGCAAGAACGCCTTAAACCCCGAGCATCCCGTACTGCGTGGTACTGCTCAGAACCCCGACATCTTCTTCCAGGCAAGAGAGGCGAGCAACAACTACTACCTGCAGGTCCCCGCCATTGCCGAGGAATACATGAACCTTGTAAACAGCAAGATCGGCACCGATTACAAGCTGTTTAACTACTACGGCGCCAATGACGCTGAGCATATCATCATCGCCATGGGCTCTGTATGCGAGACCATCGACGAGACCATCGATTACCTGAACGCCGCCGGCGGCAAATACGGTGTTGTAAAGGTTCGCCTGTACAGACCGTTCTCGGCAAAGCACCTGCTTACCGCCATCCCCGACAGCGTAAAGCAGATTACCGTGCTCGACCGCACCAAGGAGCCCGGCGCGATGGGCGAGCCGCTCTATCTTGACATTGTTGCGGCGCTCAAGGAAACCAAGTTCGACCAGATTCCTGTATTCAGCGGTCGTTATGGTCTGGGTTCTAAGGACACCACCCCTCCTCAGATTATCGCTGTTTTCAAGAATACCACCAAGAAGCTGTTTACCATCGGCATCGTGGACGATGTAACCAACCTGTCGCTTGACATCACCGAGAGCCCCGACACCACCCCCGCTGGCACCACCAGCTGTAAGTTCTGGGGTCTTGGCTCGGAC
>JAEZVA010000094.1 GCA_023443315.1 Bacillota bacterium
ACGGTCGCGCTTGCACCAAGTGTTGCTTTTCATCATGTTTTTCATGAGGAAAAAGAAGAAGCGAGTAAACAGCCTGGGTGGACAACGGTGGATTCGCCGCACCGTACTGACGGCACGGTCTGCTAAGTGCCCAAGCTTTCTGTCAATCTCAGCGCGCTTTTTTTCGCTGACCTCCGCCCAACTTGAAGCCGCTACTGGGTTTGCAAAGCGCAATACCCTGCGCACGCCCCAAAAGTCTAAGCTGTTCGCAAGTGTTTTGGTCGTGTGCGAAAGCCCCGCACCCGCTGTCGTGCTAATGGTGACGCCGACCTTACGAAACATCTCGGGGGCAGGGCGATGAGACATCCACATGTAGCACAGGTGATCGAGAAACGTCTTCATCTGCCCCGTTACATCCATCGCATACACGGGGGATGTAAGCACAACGATATCAGCCTGCTTGATTGCCTCGGCAATTGGCTGCATCTTGTCCGCATGGGGGCAGGAGTTCTCCCCGTTCTGAAAGCAGGAATAGCACCCCTTGCAATACGGCGGGGCATCCTGTGACAATAAGAACTCGGTAATCTCCGGCTCATTCTCCGTCCTTCTGCTGACTTCATCTACGAACCGTTTCGCGCAATGGTATGTACTGCCGTTTTTCCTTCCGCCGTGAATAACAGTAATCCTCATCGTAACCATCGTCCTTTTCCTAATAAGCTAAATCTCACTCAAATATTAAGGCGCATAGATGCGACCAAACTGCTTGATGTGCTCTTCGATCATCCCCTGCGCGAGCGCAAGCCCTTGTTCGTCATCGTCAAACTTATAAAAAAATAAAAACATCGGGGCCACAAAGTGCAGTGCCATGATATACGGATCCGTCTGGCGGAACAATCCGTGGTTTATCATATCCTGAAACAACCCGGACTGATAGGACAACGCGTCCTCAAACGATATTTTGCGGTAGAGCTCTGCCGCAGCTTTGTTATTATACTGCTCTATCGTCAGCATCCTTCGCACCTTTGCGCTGATCTGGTCACAAAACAAAAAATAGAATATCTGCTTGCCCATATCAATGAGCTGCTGCTCGGTGACGGTGCCAAAGAAATCGACAGCGTTTTGCCCGTTAATAAATTCACCCTCCGAATTTTCAAGGCTTAGCTGAGCAAAGAACGCGTTAATATGTGTGTGGTATTGCACAAGTATCACGTCGTAGATCTCACGCTTGTTCTTGTAGTGGCGGTATAATGCGCTTTCGCGCACCCCCACAGCGGAAGCGATATCGCGCACCGACACCCCTTCGAATCCGCTCTTTGAAAATAGGTCAAGCGCCGTATTCCATATCTTATCCTTTGTATTCATATGCACCACCATAATAAAGTGAACAGTTGTTAACCTCAGTATAGTTAACAACTGTTCACTTGTCAAGAATATTTTTCCTGTTTCGTTTACGCTCCGCTCGTATCGGGTAATAAAACGAGAATAAGTCGGATAATATGATCCCGTTTTATTTTAGCTCTTCGCGTTCGGGCGTACCGTCTTTTCCGTTATAGGTTATCAGGTACTCCACCGTCTTCTCGCCGCTGGTCACCGTCAAGCGAAGTTGGGGACCCCCCTCGGGACGTACCGCCTGAATATAGAGCGCCTGCCCTGCCATCGACATCCTATCATAAACCACAGTGGTTGCGACAAAATCCCCCTGCGCTTCGCTGAATTCCATTGTCTCAAGGGTCATCCTCGTACCCTCCTGCGAGGGAACCACCAGCAACGACTCGCCGCTTTGGTCATGTTCATATCGGTCTAGGTTTGGGTATGCGGCAAGTACAGCCGTATCGGGCTGATTGATGATTACCGCAAGCGCATCCTCGCTTGCACCGGATACGCCGAAAAGCTGGGCATACGGTGCTGACGCTGGGTTGACCTTCACGGTACGAGAGGTTTGGGCATAGCCTAAGAACTCGTTGTCAAATTCAGCGAGCGTAAGCTCAAGGGTGTCTCCCTCTAACTGGGCCGAAAGCACCTGCTCGTACTCGCCCTGTGTTGCGTACAACAGGCGCAGCTTGGGCGCTTCTTCGGGAGTAAGCAGGTATAACGCACCACCAGGAGAGATGGTTCCGTAACGGTAGCCGATTACGAGTAGGAGTGTGCCGTCCTGCTGCCACTGCAGCCATTTAATTGACTGTGTTGTTCCAATGTCCTTTTGAGAAAGAATCGTCTGTGTAGTTTGCTCAAAAAGATCATATTGAAACAGTGCTGCTTCTTCCTCAAACTCCGCGGGGTAGAAGTACATGATGCTTCCGCCGTCGGGGGAAGCAACGGGATCGCCGGGGATTAACCCGCTTGTTCCAAACAGGGCATCGTATTGCTCCGTTGACATATATGATGCGTATTCTACATTGCGGTAAATGGCAGAAAGCAGCCAATCCGCTTCGCTTTGATTTACAATAGGCGCGACTGCTTGGGAGCTGTTTGGCTGCGGAGAAATAGCAGGAGTCTGCTGAAGTTGGCACCCAAACAATAAAAGCGGTATAAATCCGACCAGCAGGGCAATCATTTTAATAAACCGCATCGGGTCATCTCCTTTTTGAGCTCATAAAAATCCGATTTGCTTCTTGTATCTTTTTCCCGTTTCCTGTATATTATATTACAATGATATTAACAGGCAATCATCAACAACCTGTTAATTTTGGAACAGAAACAGCTATATTTATGTAAACACGTTAACAACCAAGGTCGTAAAGCCGTAAAGAAGAAATGGGGATGTGCAAATGCCAATCGTCGATATGCCGCTCAAAGAACTAAAAAAGTACAAGGGTATAAACCCGCGCCCGAAGGATTTTGCCGCTTACTGGGCAGCCGCGCTTAAGGAGCTTGACAACCAGAACATGGAGTACACGCTGACGCAGGCTAATTTTAAGGCCGATGGCGTGGAATGCTTCCACATGAGCTTTACCGGGGTTGGTGGCTCTTCACTACACGCAAAGCTTGTGAAACCCATCAACACCGAAACGCCTTGCCCCGCCATATTGATGTTTCACGGTTACCACGCCAACAGCGGCGACTGGGTTGACAAGGTTGCCTATGCGAAATTCGGCTTTGTGGTGGTGGCTTTAGATACACGCGGTCAAGGGGGGCTTTCGGACGACACGGTTGCCGTGAAGGGAGAAACGCTGGAAGGGCATATCATCAAAGGGCTCGATGACCCAGATCCACATAAGCTGTTTTATCGCAATGCCTTTTTGGATACCGCCCAGCTCGCTCGCATCGTAATGGGTATGCCCTTTGTAGACGACGCTCGGGTTGGGGCTACCGGTTTTTCGCAGGGCGGAGCGCTTACCCTTGCGTGCGCCAGTCTTGAACCGCGTATTAAGCTTGCGTGTGCCGGATATCCCTTTTTGTCTGATTACCTCAGGGTGTGGGAATCGATGGATATTGCGCACAGCGCGTACAGCGAGCTTTTAAACTACTTCCGATTCAAGGACCCTTTGCACGAACGCGAAGAAGAAGTGTTCCGCAAGCTTGGGTACATTGACCTTCACAACCACGCAGAACGGATTCGAACAAAAGTAATTATGTTAACAGCCTTGTCAGACATGATCTGCCCACCTTCCACGCAGTATGCAATCTATAATAACCTCGATTGCGAGAAAGAGATGATTCTGTACCCTGACCACGGGCATGAATTACTGCCAAAATCCGGGGATATCCTATTTTCTATATTCACCAATCAGCTTTAATGACTAAGACCGGTTTATCACACCACAGGTGGCGATAAACCGGTCTTTTGGGACGTTTGCTGACATCACACAATTATTGTGGTTCGGGCTGCAAAACCTTTACCCTTGTATCTCCACAATCCCGTTTGTATAAATATTTTATGTAAACCTTTTTAAGCGATGTGTACCAATGCTTTTCTAATGGCAGTACCGTTCTATCAAATAACGTAATAGCCGTTTTATTTAGCACACTGATTTGCTCCATGTTAACATAGCTCCCCTCTGCGTACCGAGCAAAACGAGCGTCTAATGAAGCAAGAATACTCTCGAGCCTATGTGATAAAGAATAAAAGCTGTCGCCTGTTACCACATTCACCTGTTTCGCTACCGTCTCTACATATAAGATGGAGCTTATATGCACGGTAGTGGTAATGCTTTTGGTACGTAAAAGTACATAGTTTGCTCTGCTGGTCGCACTCTGTTCCATCGCCTTAAGAACCGGTGGCAACAATTTTTCGGCTACAACAGGCTTGCGGATAAACGCGATATGCTCTACTCCGTAGATATCCTCACAATAACCGAGAAAGACGGATACAAACAGGATGGTGATATGGGGAAATCGTTTTTTTATGGTTTTTGCAAGTGCTATCCCGCTGTGATTGCCGAGCAGCACGTCACAGATTAGTAGATCAGTCTGTTCCGAAACTACCGCCTCCAATTGGGTAGGATCAGTTACTGCGCTGACATTAAGCTTTGCCGAACAGGGCAGCATGTTCAATTGATTGACTAGCTCGCTTAAATGCTGTGGGTTACAGTCACAGCACAACACATTTAACATGTCTGCTTCACCCGCCAAATACATCTTTGTGCTACGAATTAAATGACATTACACGATAGCCGCAAACCGGTATGAATTCTGCCAAACCCGATTATTCTATGGCGAAGCGCGCCACCGATCGCTTCGCGCCATACGCGGTATTTCCGCCTACTTATAGGATTATTATAGCATATTGTCAAACAGCTTGCAAAAGCGGCAGAGCGTTAAATGCTCTGCCGCTTATTAGGTCAACTACAGCTTAGGGCAAGTGACAACTGGCTCGTTGTTGTGTTAACTGTGAGTCGAGGCTAAGACCCCGATCGATAGTCCCAATATATTAGCTGCTGCTTTTGGGAAGGTAGGGCACGATTCTGCCCACAAAACCGGGCATGGTCATGGTCTGCAGATAGGCGACGCCGGGACCCTGTAGCACCGTTAAGAACAGACCCTCTCCACCAAACAGGACGTTTTTAAAGCCTTTTACCGTCTCAACCGTGTAGCCCATTGTGGCTTCGAATGCCGCTACGTTTCCTGTATCCACCTTTATCCTTTCGCCTGGGGCAAGCGTTACCTTGCGCAGCGAGCCGTCAACCTCTAAAAACGCAAGACCAGAACCCTTTAAGCGCTGCAAGATAAAGCCTTCACCACCAAATAAACCGCTCGCAACACCCTTGGTTATCTCGTTGGAACGTTCAACATGGGGCTGGGCACACAGGAACGCGCCCTTTTGGCATATGTATTCTTTACCGGGAGACAGTTCAAGGCTGATGATCTCACCCGGAAAAGAAGACGCGATGGTAATCTCCTGATTGGGGGCGTTGGCGGTAAAGGTGGCCATAAACAGCGATTCGCCGGTCAGCATTCTGCCAAGGCCCTTCATCAAGCCGCCCTTCATATTGGTTTCCATCGTAATATTATCGGTCATCCACGACATTCCGCCGGATTCGGTATAGATGCTTTCGCCCTGCTGCAGCTTAATAGAAACTGCCGGGAGATTTCCGCCAAAGATTTCGTACGTCAAAATAACACCCTCGTTCCAAATATTTGGTTCTATGCTACTCTGATTATCTCATATATTGCCAAGGTTTTCAAGCAAAAGCTGCATGACCATTGCTGCAAGTTGCTTTGGCGTTATAGATGAAGCCTCCATCCGTAATCATTGTTGTAGATCATCTGTTTTGTCATGCCGCCGTCGATTATAATATCTTCACCTGTAATAAAGCCCGCCTTATCGCTGCACAGGTACAACACCATGTCCGCAATATCCTGCGGTGTGCCGATTCTTCCAGCGGGATGCTGTGCAATGTCCTCCGTTGTATCGCTTGGAGTGTAGTTTTGCTCATGCTGGTAAGCGCCGGTGTCAATCCAGCCCGGGGATATGGAATTGACCCGCGCCTTACCAGACAGCGTAACGCTCATGGCATGGGTTAACGCGGCAATCCCACCTTTTGCGGCCGTATAGCTTTCAGTATTTTGTTGAGACATGTGCGCTCTGGTTGAGGAGATATTGATAACCGAAGCGCCCTGAACAAAATACGGGGTAAGCTGCTGCGTAAGATAGAACGGAGCCGATACACCCACACGCAGCACGTAGTTAAAATCCTCATACCCGCAGCTATTCAGCCCGCCGCGTGAAACACAAGCGTTGTTTATTAAGATGTCTACCCTTTTTGTTTGATTTGTTATGATTTTGATAAACGCGTCAAGTGTCCCTTGCTCTGCAATATCACCGCAACAGAACAAAAGCTGCTTGCCGTATTTGCGACTGAGCATCTCGCCGGATACTGAGTCTGTATCAATGACGGCTACCGCAACACCCGCTTCAAGCAGGTTTTCCGTGATACAGCGCCCGATACCGTTTGCGCCGCCTGTGACCACCGCGTGTTTCATATCCGTTTACCACCCCTCTTTTATCGTTTGGCTCTAAAAAAGCACTGAAAACTCCACCACAATATTATCCACAGCAATCCACATAAAAAGAAAAAGCCCTTGAATTTCAAGCGCTTTAAAGGTTATGGCTAGTCACCAATGGGTTGGAGCGGGTTACGAGGTTCGAACTCGCTACCTCCACCTTGGCAAGGTGGCGCTCTACCAAATGAGCTAAACCCGCATCTGTTTTGTGCATCATTATTATAGCAATATGGCTGCTTATTGTCAAACAAAAACACATAAATATACAGTACAACAAAACCTCCCGCCGCCGATTTTCCACTTGGCAACGGGATGTTTTATAAGTTTGTATTGAGGGGGTTAACTACCAGATATGCACCCGCTCATCGAGTGATAGATGCATTCCGTCGCCTTCTTTGATGTCATACACTTCATAAAATTCATCAATGTTTTTGAGTATCTGGTTGACACGATATTTATTGGGTGAATGGGAGTCTGTTTTGAGCAGATAAGAGGTGTACTCCGGGGTTGATTTTGAGCGCCATGCGCGGGCATAGGCGCGAAACAGCGCATCCAGATCGCCGCCCTGATCCTTTGCAATCTGTACCACGCAGGTAAGCCCTCCCAAATCGGCAATATTCTCCCCGAGTGTGAGGGTGCCGTTGATGTACTGCCCGGGCGATACCTCAATCTCCTCAAACTGCCGTACCAGCCGATAGGTTTTGTCTTGATACGCGGTCAAATCCTCTTGCGTCCACCAGTCCGTGTAGTTTCCGTTTTCGTCAAACAGCCCGCCAGTATCATCAAATGCGTGGGAAACCTCGTGAGCGATAACCGAACCGATGCCACCCAGATTCTCCTCAAACGGAGCGTCCGCGTCAAAAAACGGAGGCTGTAATATCGCTGCGGGGAACACAATTTCGTTTGCGGTCGGCGAGTAGTACGCGTTGACGGTATGCGAGAACATCTGCCACTCGGATCGATCCACGGGCTTGCCGATTTTTGCAAGAGACTCCTCACACAGCCTTGCATACAGCTTCATAATATTGCCGTACAAACTGCCGCCGTTGTCGTATGAACGGATATCAATGCTCGAATAATCGTTCCATGTATCGGGGTATCCGATTTTTATCGCCATGGTGTCCAGCTTTTTGATAGCCTTATCCTTGGTGGGCTCAATCATCCAGTCAAGCGCGCGAATACGCTGCTCGTAGGTTGAGATAATCAGCCGCGCCATCTGTTCTACCTCAGCCTTTGCGTCTTCGCCAAACAATTGCTCTGCATAGATGCGGCTGAGCAGCTCGCCCATATAGTTATTTACGGTATTGTATGCCTGTTCAATATCAAGCAGGCTGCCGGTCGAGCCGTTTATTGCATTGTCGTACTCCGTCTGCACTGTCTCCAGTTCGCTAGTAAGAAATCTGCCCGCCTGCGAAAGCACCATTGCCACCGCGTACTGCTTCAGGCGTTCTAGGTTGTCTTCGGTGTACAGCTCCCCAACCTTGCTCAGATACTGTGGACAGCTTACAATATAGGTCTGGGCATCGGATATACCAGTATGTTTGTAGAAACGCCGCGCGTCAAACCTGCCCATCTCCGCCGCAATCTGTTCCAGTGTCATGGGGTTGTAAATGTTAGACACGGTGCTCCACTCTTCGGCACTCCAAAACGCCTCGGTCATCTGGGCTTCAAAGTCTAGCACGTTTTGTGCCGCCTGTTTTGCGTTACCTTCATATTGGGGCAGCTGCTCAAACAGCTTAATCAGATACTTGATATACGCCGACCGCACCGCAATTGTCTGGGAATCGGTGTCGTGATAGTACTCCTTTTGCGGCAGTCCCACATACGCCACCGAGATATAAAGCGCGTTGGACGTGCTGTCATATAGGTCGGCGCTTACGTTCCACGTAACAAGGCTTCCGATGCCCGCATTGTCCATGAAAGCCAACGCATCGGTGAGCTGAGACAAATTCTGTGCAGCGGAAATGGCATCGATAAACGGCAGAATCGGTGCTAGCCCTTCCCTATCTCTACTTTCATAATCCATCGCACTGTTATAAAAATCCGCAAGCAGACGCTCGTCGCTACCCTCTGGATAGGCCTGCGCCCTATCCCCTAGTTCCATCAGAATGGATAGCAGGTCGGTAGTAGTCTGCATCGACACCTCACTGAAGCTGTCGATGGAAGGTACACCGCTGCCGATAGTTGCTTGGCTAATCCATTTCCCGTTGATTGCCTGATAATAATCGTCCGCAAGCTCACTGCTGCTTACCCGACCTTCGCTGTTTATCTGGTCTGCGACCTCGCTGATTAGCGACCCTATCAATTGGCTAAAACAACCCGTTAGTAAGAGCGTAAATACTGTTAGGATTGCGATGGCGCCAAATAAGCGCTTTATGTATCGATTTGCCACAATCAAGCCCCCTCATGCCAATGCTATGAATCACAATATCAAGATATACACAGAAAAAAGCCGTCGCGAACACACAACAACCGTTGCGGCCCGCGACGGCCCCAAATAAAACTACAAAATAGGTATTAGAGGTACTTCTTTACGCTTTCGGGCAAATCGCAGCTGTCACAAGACACAGTGAATACGATGTTAACCCCATCCTTTTGGTTAAGCTTCTCAAGCTTTTCAAAGGTGGCGCCCAGTTCCTCGAGGTTTCTTCCGCCAATCTTAAGGATACCGTCCACAAATACATCGGTCAGGTCGTAGTTGCTTGCATAAAGCCCTGCAACAAAGCCATAAAACGCATCATAACCCGAAATGTTGTATGCTTCAATATCAATCAGCCGAACACTGTGGTCAAGGTCGTAGGTCAGTTTCATTGCCTTTTCGATGCACACGATGTTGCCCTTGGCGGTCTTTGCGGTTTGATTGATTTGCTCAACGAGTGTTTTGGTTTTACCGGAGCCTTTGTTTCCGACGATAAGTTTTATCATAAGAAAACCTCCCTGATAAATTTAGTATTCTGTCACCGGCCGATTCGCGGCAGGTGCGTTACCCATTGATTTGTGACTCAAGATAAGCCTTTTGGTTCTCGTACCCGGGTTTGCCAAGCAGTGCAAACATATTTACCTTGTAGCTTTCTACACCAGGTTGGTCAAACGGGTTAACACCGAGCATATAGCCGGAGATGGCGCATGCCTTTTCAAAGAAATAGACCATAAACCCAAACTCATGCTCATTGATTTCGGGCACTTCAAGCAGGATGTTCGGCACCCCGCCACCCGTGTGTGCCAGTACCGTACCCTCAAACGCCTTCTGGTTCACTACACTCATGTTCTGGTCGGAAAGGAAGTTAAGACCGTCAAAGTTCTCCTCATCCAGCTTAACAAACAAGTCCTGCTTTGGTTTTTTAATGTTAACCACGGTCTCGAACATCAGCCTTGCGCCATCCTGTACGTACTGACCAAGGGAGTGCAGATCGGTGGAAAAGGTTACAGAAGCCGGGAACAGCCCCTTGTTATCCTTGCCTTCACTTTCGCCGAACAGCTGCTTAAACCATTCCGCCATCATTGCAAAGGACGGGTCGTAGCTGACGAGCAGCTCGACCGCCTTACCCTTGCGGTAGAGACAGGTGCGCGCTGCTGCATAACGGTAGCAGTCGTTCTTTTCTAGGTCGCAGACGCCTAGTTCCTGTTGCGCCTGCTGCGCGCCCGCCATAATGGCGTCGATATCCGCACCGCTTACCGCGATGGGAAGTAACCCAACCGCAGTGAGCACCGAGAAACGTCCGCCCACATCATCGGGGATTACAAACGTTTCGTATCCTTCGCGGTTGCACAGCTCCTTGAGCGTGCCCTTTGACGCGTCTGTGGTGCAGAAGATGCGCTCTCTGGCGCCATCTTTGCCGTATTTGTTTTCAAGTAGCTCCCGAAACACACGAAATGCAAGCGCCGGCTCGGTGGTTGTGCCGGACTTTGATATGACGTTAATCGAAATATCCTTGCCCTCGCAGATGCTGAGCAATTCGTTTAGGTAGGTTGGGCTAATATTATTGCCCGCAAAGTAGATTTCAGGGGTCTCTTTTTTTAGATTGTTATAAAAAGGAGACCGTAACAATTCAATAGCGGCCCGCGCACCCAGATAAGAACCGCCGATTCCGATAACAATCAGAACCTGCGAGCACTGCTGGATTGTCGAAGCCGCTCTTTTAATGCGCTCAAATTCCACTTTGTTATAGTCGGTGGGCAGTGTGACCCAGCCCAAAAACTCATTGCCAAGCCCAGTCTTGTTGTGCAGTTTCTCGTGTGCGTCCATAATCTGCCCCTCTATGGCAGAAAACTCGTGGTCGCCTACAAAACCGCTTAGGTATTTGCCGTTAAACTTCATCCCCATTTTGCTGCTACCTCCGACTGCTCCCCTACTCTTAAACCTTATATCAACAAGGCTTTTGCAAGGGCACAGCTTGATTATTCCCTAGTTATGTCTATGGTTCTATATTACCCTATCAAGAACTTTTTTTCAAGTACACCGTATGAAATATTGCCATTATATTTATTATATGTTCATGGGTTTTGCGCTTTATTAATGCTAATAGTTGTATATTGCCCGAAATGTTCACACAAAATACGGGCACGATGTTCCCCGTGCCCGTATCTTGTTTTTCTAACGCCGTATGTTTATTATTTTAGCCCCAGCATCGATGTCCACAGTGCCTTAAACGCAACCCAGAAGGTCAGTTTGCCGACATAGTTTGCCGCTGTTAGCGGGTAGGAACCAATCTCTTTACCTCCAGAGTACATCACCACCCGCCCGAGGGTCTGCCCCGCGGCAACGGGCGCGGCTACGTCGCTTACGATCTCCACCTTGTACTCAATGCTCGCCTCTTCACCCTTTCGAATTACCACCTGGTTGGTGGGCTGGCTCGTCACTGCCACCGTCGGCGACGTACCTTTAATGACCTTGACCGGTTCTATGGGGGTTTCAAGCGGCTTCGGGGTTACGACCTCCCAGTTTGCAAAGCCGTAGTCCAGCAGGGTGCGCGCCGATGCAAACCGTTCTTCGCTCGTCTTTTCGCCTATCACAACCGCTATGAGCGATAGCCCGCCCCGCTGGGCGGAGGCGCTCAGGCAATACCCGGCGGAGTCGGTTGTTCCGGTTTTTAACCCTGTGGTTCCCTCGTAAAAACGCACCAGCTTGTTGGTGTTTACCAGCGACGTGTTGCCGTCGCGCAACGTATCCATCCACACGGTGGAGTAATCCTTAATCATTGGGTGTAAGAGTAGCTCCCTAGACATAATCGCAATATCGCGGGCGGAACTCACATGTCCCTGTGCATCCAGCCCGGATGCGTTTAAGAAAACCGTATTGTTCATCCCAAGTTCCTTTGCACGCGCATTCATCAGTGCGACAAAGGTGGTCTCATTGCCCGCCACCGCTTCACCAAGCGCAACCGCGGCATCGTTTGCAGATGAAATGGCGGTTGCCTTAAACAGGTCATTGACCGACATCTCCTCGCCAACCTCAAGCCAGATCTGCTTACCGCCCATCTTGCTCGCGTTTTCGGAGGTGCTGACCATGTCCTGCAGGTTGAGTTTGCCTGCTTCAATCGCCTCAACAGCAAGCAGAAGGGTCATGATCTTAGTCACCGATGCGGGCGGCATGACCTCGTCGGCATTTTTTTCAAACAACACTTCGCCGCTATTTTGCTCTATCAGTATCGCGGACGGTGCGGTAATGGCAACCGGAAGCGTTTGCGCATTCGCGGTATCGGCATTTACCACAGGGCACAGCATAAAAGCCATGCAGACAGCTAGCAAGACAGCTGCTGCTCTTATCCGTCGTTTGTATCCCAGCATATCCGTACCCACCCTTTTGCGTAAGTTTGTCTATTTTATATAGTTTATGCGGTAAACACCCGCCGATATGATACGGTGATCAAAATATAGGATGGAAAAAGACAACAAAAAAGAGAGCAAGTGATTTCACTCGCTCTCTTTTGGTTTTGTTTAGATTATTGTGTAATTAGCCGATGATAAAATTCGCCATGTCGGCATCAAACTCTGCGCAGTTTTCGCAATGAGCTTGAAGCGCAATTGGCTTGGAAAGGTCAAGGCTAAAGATACCCATAATGGACTTTGCGTCCACCGCGTATCTGCCAGAGATGAGATCCACGTCAAAGTCGTACTTGTTTACTGCTGCAACGAAATCCTTAACATCATTAATGGTGTTTAACATAATATTTGCGGTTTTCATATAAAACCCTCCCAAATGATTTAATTTCAAAATAATACTTACTATTTTGCCTACAATTATACTATATCAGTCCCGTTATTTTAAGTCAACTGCTAATTGTAATTCTTCTTACAATTTATTATAATACTATTAAATAGATGTGGATTTTTGTGTATTTTAACTTCTAATTAATTGAAGTTTGTTTACCTTCATGGCTTTTGCCCTAAAAGCACCCACCTACTTTAACCAAAACCATCCCAAAGCCGGACTGAAGAATCCGGCTTTTGTGTGTTTTTTAAACTGATAATCACTTAACTACTTAGGTTGCTGCTTCCTTTAAACAAACCACCGCACGCAGGTTCGATTATTTGAAAGGGGCTGTTATACGATTATGAGGGCTTCGTTCTTCACACTTGGCTGCAAGGTTAACCAGTACGAAACGCAGATATTAAAGCAGCTCTTTTCGGCGCATGGCTATGACATTGTACAGTTCGGCGAAGCCGCCGACGTTTGTGTGATAAATTCGTGCACCGTTACCGACATCGGAGACCGCAAAAACCGTCAGGCTTTACACCGTGCGCGCCGCGAGAACCCCGGAGCCGTCCTCGCGCTGACCGGCTGCATGCCACAGGCGTTCCCCGAGCAGTCGCAGCTGTTAACCGAGGCGGATGTTGTGACAGGCTCTTACAACCGCAAGGGGCTACTTGCCGCCATACAAACGCACCTTGCGACCGGCGAGCGTGTGATAGACATTGCAAGCCACCACCGCGGCGAGCAGTTTGAGCAGATGCAAGCCGACGCGTTTATCGAGCATACCCGCGCATTTGTGAAGATCGAGGACGGATGCGAGCGGTACTGCTCTTACTGTATTATCCCGACGGCGCGCGGTCCAGTGCGCTCCAAGCCGATTGAGGCGCTTCAAAACGAGCTAACCGCCCTTTCTTCGGCGGGTTACCGCGAGGCTGTGCTTGTTGGCATCAACCTTTCGTGCTACGGCAGCGACATCGGACTACGGCTGATTGACGCAGTACGATGCGCCGAGAATACTCAGGGCATAGAGCGCGTCCGCTTAGGTTCGCTTGAGCCGGAGCTGTTAACCCGTGAAGATATCCGAGCGATGAAAGAGCTACCCGGGTTCTGCCCACAGTTTCACCTTTCGTTGCAGAGCGGCTGTGACGAAACCTTACGCCGAATGAACCGCCATTACACCACCGCACAGTATATGGATATAGTAGAGATGATTCGCGCGGAGTTTGATAACTGTGCCCTCACCACCGATATTATGGTGGGTTTTCCCGGGGAAACAGACGAAGAATTTGAGCAATCCCTAGCCTTCTTTCGCGCTGTTGGCTTTGCTAAGGCGCATGTATTTGCCTACTCAATGCGGGAAGGAACCCGCGCAGCACAGATGAACGGGCAGGTGCCACAACAAGTTAAGACCACACGAAGCCGTCGCATGCTGCAGGCAGCAGACCATGCGAGGGACGTTTTTTTGCGCACACAGGTAGGGCGAACCGAGTCGGTGCTGTTTGAGTCGCGAGAGAACGATTATTTCTGCGGGTACACCGCAAACTATACGCCCGTTAAAATGCTGTGTCCTGCGGATGCCGCGCTTCGCGGGCAGATATTCTCCGTTTGCATCACGGATGTGTCGGAGGACGGCTGCATCGCGCAGCCGACTGATATATAATGGCGATTCGCTTATATTCATTTACCTGTTCCCCGCGACGCGGACTAATACCAATCTTCTTTAGAACTGGTGACAAAAAATCCTTGCAAAACCATAAGTTATCGCTTTTGCTCGATTTTTTGCACATTCCAAAAACAAAGATAAATATAAGACATACAGCAGTCTTGTGAATGCATAACGTGAAAGGAATGGTTGAAAAGATGGCGGTTTTTCGGGTGTATGTGGAAAAAAAGAATGGGTTTGCGGTTGAGGCGGGCGGGTTGCTCGCCGATATTCGTGCTACACTAGGCATCACATCCCTGACCGATATTCGGGTTATCAATCGGTATGATGCGCAAAACCTGAGCGAGGAGGATTTTGAGGCGGCAAAACGCACCATCTTTTCCGAGCCACAGGTGGACAATCTCTACGACGAGCTGCCCACCCATGCAGGACGCCTGTTTGCAGCCGAGTTTTTGCCCGGGCAGTTTGACCAGCGCGCGGATTCATGCGCACAGTGTATCTCGTTGATGACGCAAAAGGAACGCCCGTTGATACGCTCTGCTAAGGTTTACTTGCTGACCGGCACAGTATCGGACGATGAATTTACCCAGATAAAGGCCTACCTAATTAACCCCGTAGAGGCACGTGAGGCAAGCCTAGAAAGACCGGATACGCTGACCATCAACCAGCCGGTACCCGACGAGGTCGAGACCCTTGTGGGCTTTATCGGCTACGACAAAGCGGCGCTCTCTTCGTTTGTGCAGACGATGGGGCTTGCGATGGATCTTGACGACATCACGTTCTGCCAGAGCTATTTCCGCGATACCGAACAGCGCGACCCCACCGTGACCGAGATTCGTATGATCGACACCTACTGGTCGGATCACTGCCGCCACACCACCTTCCTAACCGAGCTTGAGGAGGTGCAGATTGACGATGCGGATATCGCTCACGCTTACCATGAGTACCTTGACATCCGTAATCAGGTGTATGTAAACCGCACCAAGCCCCAAAGCCTGATGGACATCGCGACCATCGGCGCAAAATACCTGAAAAAGCAGGGGCTTCTGCCAAACCTTGACGAAAGCGACGAGATAAACGCCTGCTCGGTGAAGGTAACGGTTGATGTGAACGGCAAGCCGGAAGAGTGGCTTTTACTGTTTAAGAATGAAACCCACAACCACCCGACCGAGATTGAGCCGTTTGGCGGCGCAGCCACCTGTCTTGGCGGCGCAATCCGCGACCCACTTTCGGGACGCGCCTATGTGTATCAGGCGATGCGCGTAACGGGTGCCGCTGACCCGCTTACCCCCTTCTCTGAGACCCTTGCGGGCAAGCTACCGCAGAAAAAGCTTGTAACCACCGCCGCAAACGGCTACTCCTCCTACGGCAACCAGATCGGGCTTGCAACAGGCTTTGTGAAAGAGCTGTACCACCCCGGCTACGTTGCCAAACGCATGGAGATCGGTGCTGTTGTGGGTGCTGCAAAGGCGGAGCATGTGGTGCGGGAGTGTCCCGAGCCGGGCGATGTGGTGCTTCTGCTTGGCGGGCGCACCGGACGCGACGGCTGCGGCGGTGCGACGGGTTCTTCCAAATCTCATACCCTGCAATCGCTGGAAAGCTGTGGTGCAGAGGTTCAAAAGGGCAATGCGCCCGAAGAGCGTAAGCTGCAACGTCTGTTCCGTGACCCCGAGGTTACAAGACTGATTCGCCGCTGCAACGATTTTGGTGCTGGTGGTGTTTCGGTTGCCATCGGCGAGCTTGCGGACGGTCTAGTCATCTTTCTTGACCGCGTGCCCAAGAAATACGATGGTCTTGACGGCACCGAGCTTGCCATCAGCGAGTCGCAGGAGCGCATGGCTTGTGTGGTTCGAAAAAAAGACCTTTCCCGTTTTATCGCACTTGCAGACGGCGAAAATCTGGAGGCGACCTACGTTGCTGATGTAACCGATTCAAACCGTCTTGTAATGGAGCTAAACGGTAAACAGATTGTGAGCATCTCCCGCGACTTTTTAAACAGCAATGGCGCACCCAAGCGCACCGCTGTTCGAATAGCTGCCCCATCATTTGATGAACCCGCCCTTCCCGCTGGCGATTTTACCGCACGCATGGAGGCGCTGGTAAGCGACCTAAACATCTGCTCCCAGAAGGGGCTTGTCGAGCGCTTTGATTCGACCATCGGCGCCTGCACCGTAACCCTGCCGTATGGCGGAAAAACGCAGCGCACCGAGATTCAGGCAATGGCGGCGAAGCTGCCGGTTTTAGACGGCGAAACCGACACCTGCTCGGTGATGGCATATGGGTTTGACCCGTATCTCTCCACGCAAAGCCCGTTTCATGGCGCAATGTATGCCGTCATTAGTTCGGTTGCGAAGGTTGTTGCTGCCGGCGGCTCCCGACACGGCTGTTATCTGACGTTGCAAGAGTACTTTGAGCGCACCAAAGGCGACCCTCTTCGCTGGGGCAAACCGCTTGCAGCACTGCTGGGCGCGTTAAAGGCGCAAACAGCACTTGAGATTGCCGCTATCGGCGGAAAAGACTCGATGTCGGGTACCTTTGAGGAATTCGACGTGCCCCCGACACTCGTGTCCTTTGCCATCTCGTGCGCAAAGGCTAGCAAGGTCGTCACCCCTGAGTTTAAGAATAGCGGCAATCACGTCGCACTAATTATGCCCAGTGCAGCTGAAAACCGTCTGCCCGACTTTGACAGTGTTAAGGAATGCTTTGATAGGGTGGAGTCTCTGATTGCAAGCGGTAAGGCAAAATCGGTATGGGCGCTATCTTCAGGCGGGATTGCCGAGGGACTATTCAAGATGAGCCTAGGTAACCGTATCGGCTTCACCTTAACAAAGACCCTGCCCGACATCATGCTTTATTCTGGCGGCTACGGTGGATTTTTAATAGAGCTGGACGGCATGGTGCCCGATCTCGATATCATCGGCGTAACGCACAGCGACTATTATCTGGAGTATGCAGGCAAAAAGGTACCGTTATCCCGTCTGGAAGCACTGTGGGAGGGCAAGCTTGAGAGCGTTTTCCCCTGTAACACAAAGGTAGAGCCTGCACCTGTTGAGGCGTATTCCTACACCGCCATGACCCGTTTAACCCCGAAGGTAAAGGTCGCGAAGCCCCGCGTGCTAATTCCCGTATTCCCCGGCACCAACTGCGAATACGACACCGCGCGCCAGTTTGCGCTTGCGGGTGCCGACGCGGAGTGTTGCGTTATTCGCAACCTGACCGCGCAGGCGATTGCCGAGTCGGTAGACCGCATGGAGCAGCTGATTAAAGGCAGCCAGATTATAGCACTGCCGGGCGGCTTTTCGGGCGGCGACGAGCCGGACGGCTCCGCGAAGTTTATCACCTCGTTCTTCCGCAACCCGCGCATCACCGAGGCGGTGCGCGATCTGCTGCACAATCGCGACGGGTTGATGATTGGCATCTGCAACGGCTTTCAGGCGCTCATTAAGCTGGGGCTTGTTCCGTTTGGCGATATCGTGCCCGCGGAGGAGGACAGCCCTACCCTGACCTACAACTCCATCGGACGCCACCAGTCGATGATGGTGCGCACACGTATTGCCTCTAACCTCTCCCCGTGGCTGATGTACACCAGCGTCGGCGACATCCATACGATACCAGTCTCTCACGGCGAGGGACGGTTTATCATCTCGGATGAACTGATGACCACGCTTACCAGAAACGGTCAGATTGCTACCCAGTACGTTGATTTGGACGGCAATCCCTCGATGGATATTCGCTTTAACCCCAACAGCTCGTACTACGCGGTAGAGGGCATTACCTCTCCCGATGGGCGCATCTTAGGCAAGATGGCACACAGCGAACGCATGGGCAAGGACATCTGCAAAAACGTGGAGGGGAATAAGAACCAGAAGCTATTTTCGGCTGCGGTGGATTATTTCGCGTTGTAAAATTCTATTAGCAAAGCTTGCTGTTTGCCTTTTGTTCAAAGCGGGTCTTATCTAAGTATACGCGGGAATGAACTGCCTCGCCAATCATCTCTTTGTCATCATACGCCGTAATCTTAAATTCAACCTGCCTGCCTTGAACCGCGGTAATTTCGGCGACAGCCCACACCTTCATACCCACAGGTGTGGCGGCAAGGTGTGTTGTTGATATGCTCGCCCCCACGCTGATGACCCCATCCTCCAAAAACTGCTGCAGACAATCACTCGCAGCGCTCTCCATCAATGCCACCATCATCGGTGTCGCAAATACCGAGACCGCACCGCTTTTCATATTCTTAGCAAGCATCTCCTCGGTAACCGTCCATTCCTGCTTAAAGGTCGTTCCTATCACGATTTCCACAGTATGATTCCTCCGTTTTTTGTGTGATGAAATAAAACAATAGCTACTACGCTTAAACGTGCGAAGCCATACTCGGCTTCGCACGTTTATTGTTACTTACATTGTATAGATGTTGGAGCTGTCAAGCAGTAAAACGCCGCTCTTTTGGAACACAGCCACTGCCTTTGCGTTATCCTCCACACGAAGGATAACATAGGCCTTTTCGCCCTCGCGGCTGATAAACGCATACATATACTCTACGCCGATGCCTGCATCCAAAAGCGTTCTGAGTGCCTTAGAAAGACCTCCAGGCGTATCCTCAATACCGATTGCAATGACCTGCGTCAGCGAAACAGCAAAGCCCGCATCCTTAAGCGACCTCTCGGCCTCATCCGGATTGTTCACAATCAGCCGCAGGATGCCAAAATCCGTCGTGTCTGCAATCGAGAGTGCGCGGATATCAATCTTTTGCTTTTCTAATGTGTCGGTAATCTCCGAAAGGCGCCCTGGCTTGTTCTCGACAAAAACCGAAAGCTGTTTGATAAACATAGTAATCCCTCCGTCGTAATAAATATCCGCTAACCAAACCCCATCGACAGAAAGCCGATGATTTTGATTGTGATTAACCTAATAACTCCGCAAAAAGCCGTTAAACAATGACTCCCAAAAATATTATAGCATGGTTTTAATAGGCTTTCCAGCGATTTTATAAACATTACAGTTTGCGATTGTCAATTACGCGCTTTGCTTTGCCCTCGCTTCTCGCTATTGTTTTCGGCTCAACAATGCGAACCTTTGCCGAAACACCAAGCGTAGACTCAACTGCATGGCGAATCTTTCTTTCCTGCTCCTCGATGTGCCGCACGGCATCCGAAAACATCTCGTTTGACATCTCAACCTGAATCTCAAGGGTATCCAGATTATCGACGCGATCCACAATCAGCACATAGTGCGGTGCGGTTTGTCCTAGGGACAGCAGTACGCTTTCCACCTGCGACGGGAATACATTCACACCGCGGATGATGAGCATATCGTCCGTTCTGCCGCATGGCTTTGTCATCTTTACAAACGTTCTGCCGCAGGAACACGCCTTGCGGGTCAATGTGGCGATATCCCTTGTTCTGTAACGAATCAGCGGCAATGCCTCTTTGGTGATGGCGGTAAACACAAGTTCCCCCTGTTCACCGTCCGGCAGCACAGCTCCAGTTTCGGGGTCGATAATCTCAGCAATAAAATGATCCTCGTTAATATGCATGCCGCTTTGCTCGCTGCATTCAAAGGAAACACCGGGCCCCATAACTTCGGAAAGCCCGTAGATGTCGTAAGCCTTAATACCGAGCAGGTCTTCGATCTCGCTGCGCATATTCTCTGTCCATGGCTCCGCTCCAAAGATGCCCGCTTTGAGCTTTAGCTGGGATTTGTCGTATCCCATCTCCTTCAGGGTTTCGCCAAGAAACAGCGCATAGGACGGCGTTGCGCAAAGGATAGACGAGCCGTAGTCAAGCATAATCTGAATCTGGCGCTGGGTGTTGCCGGTGGAAACGGGGATAACCGAAGCGCCCATTGCCTCCGCGCCGTAGTGCATACCAAGACCGCCCGTAAATAAACCATATCCATAAGCGATATGGACAAAATCCTTCGGCGAGCCTCCTGCCGCCACCAGCGAGCGGGCGGTTATCTCGCGCCACACGTCAATATCGTTTTTGGTATAGCCCACGACGGTCTGCTTGCCGGTGGTTCCCGACGACGCGTGAATTCGCACAATCTTGTCCATCGACACCGCAAACATTCCATAGGGGTAGTTGTCGCGCAAGTCCTGCTTGACGGTAAACGGCAGCTTCTTCAGGTCGTCCGCCGACTGGATGTCATCAGGTGTAAGACCCAGCTCATTCATCTTTGCTTTGTAATACGGTACATTCTCGTAAACATGACGGATGGTCTGTGACAACCTGAGCGACTGCAGGCTGTGCAGTTCATGGTACGGCGCGGTCTCAATCTCGGGTGTCAGGTAATGCTCGCACATGGTGTATTCCCCCTTTAATGATTTATTGTACAGTCACCTTTGTGTTTTTTCCTATCTCAAACGCAGTGAGGTTTAGCTCACGAAACCGTTCGGGTACACACTCTTGAATCGCTGTTAGCCATAAATCCTTACTGATATTCATGTAGTTTGACAATACACCCATCAAAACCACATTAACGGCTTTCGCATTGCCCGCCTTAAGCGCAAGACCCAGCGCGTCAACCTCGGCAATATGTATGCCTTTTTCATGAATCTTTTTGGTGATTTCGGTGGGATAGGTTGCCGCGCCGGTAATAACGGGCATGGGGTCGATGCGCTGCGCATTCACAATAATGGTTGCACCCTCCTTTAGGTAGGGCACATACCGCGCAGCCTCAAGCAGCTCAAACGCGATGATAAGGTCGGCTTCCCCGATCTCTACGGTGGGGGAATACACCTCCTCTCCATACTTCACATAGGTTACAACTGACCCGCCGCGCTGAGACATGCCGTGCACCTCGGACACCTTTACATCATATCCTTCGGCAAGCAGCACATGCCCCATCAGCTTACTTGCAAGCAAAGAGCCCTGTCCGCCAACGCCAACAAACATAATACTTTTATTTTCAATTGCCACAATCTTCATTCCTTTCCCATAACCGAGCTGCCGCAAATCGTATGCCGCCGGCTGTGGTGTATACAGTTTTGGTTATTCAGCCTTTGCAACAGCCATTGCGCCAAACGTGCAGATACTTGCGCAAAGCCCGCATCCAAAGCACAGTGTTTTATCTATCAATGCCTTGCCGTCCACCATGCGTATGGACGGGCAACCTATTTTAAAGCAGGCACGGCAGCTTTTGCATTTATCGGTGTCTACAGTAAGCGGTTTGCCTCGCTGAACGGTTTTAAGCAGTGCGCAGGGACGACGGGCAATTACAACCGACGGCTCGTCCGCTTCAAGTTCTTCTGAAATAACCGCAACGACGTTTTTTACCTGATTGGGGTCAACAACGCGAATACGGCTAATGCCAACCGCTTCGCATATCTTTTCAATACTCACCTTCGCCGTCGCATCGCCCTGCAACGTAAGCCCTGTTGTGGGGTTTTGCTGATGCCCCGTCATTCCTGTAATCGAGTTATCTAGTATTAAAACGGTAGAAACGCCCTGATTGTACGCAATATCAATAAGCCCTGTCACGCCCGAGTGCATGAAGGTGGAGTCGCCTATCACGGCGACACTCTTCTTCGCACTTTCTTTGCCTCGCGCTTTGTTAAAGCCGTGTAGACCCGAGATAGACGCCCCCATGCAGATGGTCGTATCCAGCGCGCCAAGGGGCGGGGCCGCACCTAAGGTATAACACCCAATATCTCCAAATACGGTCACACCAATCTTGTTAAGCGAATAGAACAATCCTCTGTGCGGACAACCCGGGCACATAACAGGCGGGCGAACCGGCACCGCTTCATCAAACGACTGGTATGTTGCCGTTACGCCTAACAGCTTTTCGCGAATCAGATTCTGGGAGTACTCCCCTATCAGCGGAAAAACCGCCTTGCCTATAACCGAAATCCCCAGCTTATTGCAATGGGTTTCGATGAAGTCGTCAAGCTCCTCTACGACATACAACGTATCAACCTTGCTTGCAAATTCTTCAATCAGCTTAACAGGTAACGGGTACACCATACCTAGCTTCAGGTAGCTTGCCTTATCCCCCATTGCTTCCTTTGCGTACTGATAGGCAACGCCAGAGGTGATAATGCCAATCGACGTATCGTTGTACTCGGTTGTGTTAACTAAACTACTTTCGGCATACGCTATGAGCTTCTGTGTTCTGTCTTCTACCACCACGTGCTTTGCTTTTGCGTAGGCGGGCATCATGACATATTTGGCAGGGTCCTTTTTATACTCCCTGAGCGAGATTTCGGATCGCTCTGAGGTTTCTATTACACTCTGCGAGTGAGATACCCGCGTGCTCAGACGCAGCAATACCGGGGTATCAAACTGCTCCGAAAGTGTATACGCAAGCTTTGTAAACTGCTTGCACTCATCAGAATCGCTTGGTTCGAGCATCGGTAGCTTTGCAGCCATTGCGTAATGTCTGGAATCCTGCTCGTTTTGGGATGAGTGCATGCCGGGGTCGTCGGCAACACCAATAACAAGACCGGCATTGACGCCGGTATACGACGCGGTAAACAGCGGGTCGGCTGCTACATTGAGTCCAACATGCTTCATGGCGCAAAAGGCACGTGCCCCGCCGATAGCAGCACCGAGTGCCACCTCAAGCGCCACCTTTTCGTTGGGTGCCCATTCACAGTACATCTCGTTGTATTTTGCAGCGTATTCGGTAATCTCTGTGCTGGGTGTTCCCGGGTAACTGGACACAACCGTGACCCCCGCCTCAAACATCCCTCTTGCAACCGCTTCGTTGCCTAACATTAATCCTCTCACTGATGGTTATCCTCCTTAGTATTACGCAGATCAATGACGCGTTTTGCCTTGCCTTGGAACCGTTCCAGAGATTTCGGTTCGGTCAGCGATACCTTTGCATCGATGCCCAAAACGGTTTTTAGCTTGGCGTTGATGGTTCTTTGCAGTTTTTCTAGCTCCGAATATCTTTCAAGCAGTGAGGTGTCAAACAGCTCTACCTTGACCTCTAGCGTATCCATATAGCCTTCATTTCGAACGATGAGCTGATAATGTCCGCCCACCTGTGGGCAGGATACCAGTACGCTCTCGATCTGAGATGGAAATACATTTACGCCGCGAATTTTAAGCATATCGTCGGTACGACCCATAATCTTATCCATACGCACATGGGTGCGTCCACAGGTACAAACATCATAGTTTAGGCGGGTAATGTCCTTGGTGCGATAGCGAAGAACAGGGAAACCCTCTTTGGTGATCGTTGTAATTACGAGCTCACCGACCTCCCCCGCGCCGAGCACAGCTCCGGTTTTGCTGTCGATAATCTCCGGGATGAAGTGATCCTCCGCCACATGCATGCCACAGCGAAACTCACACTCTCCCGAAACACCGGGTCCCATTAACTCGCTCATGCCGTAGTTGTCGGTGGCAAACAGCCCCCACGCTTCCTCAATCTTATCGCGCATCTCGGGCGTGCAGCCCTCCGAGCCGAACAGACCAAGGCGCATTTTAAAGTCATCCTTTTTCAGCCCCATCTCCCGCGCAATCTCAGACATATAGAGCGCATAAGAAGGGGTAGAAACCAGCGCCGTTGCGCCGAAATCCTTCATCAGCATCAGGTTTTTTTCGGTGTTTCCGCTCGATGTAGGTACAATCGTAGCACCAAGGCGTTCCAAACCATAGTGCAGACCCAGTGCGCCGGTAAACAGACCATACCCGAACGCGATGTGCACAATATCGTCCTCAGACGCTCCCGCTGCAGCACAAAGACGCGCGACCAGATCGCTCCAATTCTCCAGATCATTTTTGGTATACCCGACCACGGTGGGCTTACCAGTGGTGCCTGACGACGCATGAATACGCACAATCTTATTCATCGGGGACGCGAACATTCCAAACGGATAGGTATCGCGGATGTCTTCTTTGGTTGTAAACGGTATGTACTGTATATCGCTGAGCGTTTTAAGCTTATCCGGCTCAAAGCCCGCTTCGTCAAACTTATTGCGGTAAAGCGGCACGGTTTGATAACAATGATTCACAATCCACTTCAGGCGCGACAGCTGCAGCTCCTCGAGTTTTTTCCTCCCCATTGTTTCAATGTCTTTTTGCCAAAACATACTAAACCATGTCCTTTCGTTGGCTTTGCGTTGATACAAAGCCGTTTTCTGTCTGCCTAATACTACATTTGATGTTGTTACAATAACTGAGTATTTAAATTTTATCATACTATCCATAAACAACACAATACTAAACCACCCCCATGGGGCAGTTTAGTATTTGTGCCTTGATATGGTTTAATAAGTATGCATTGCCCCTATGCGGTAACTGGGTCTTTTTCTTGCAAGGTAAAGTCTTTGTCATAGAACTGTTCTTTTGCGGTTTGCTCGTTATCGGTAATCTTTGCACCAAATTTGTCGCCAAGCTTACTGCCTACAAAGCATGCCACAAAGGATGCAGCGATTGAAATAACGCCATACACAGCGGAATTGGCGGAATTAAAGCCCGAAAGCGCGGCAAGCGTAATGCACAATGCGGGACCGGTAATCAGCCCTGCCCACGCGCCGACCTTGTTGATTCCCTTCCAATACAGGGAGAGTAGATATGGAGCAAGGAACGCACCGGCAACACTGCCCCACGAGAACGCCATTAGTGTAAGGATGGGAGATTTAAACGACGCAATCAGGTAAGATACCGCAATGAACAATAAACAAAGCAGCCTTGTTAAAAGCAGCGTGGTTTTCTTGGTCATCTTAGGTAGTAATGTTGATTGCATCAAATCAATTGAGAACGTAGAACAGGATGTTAGCGTTATGCCTGATAAGGTAGAAACAGAAGCAGACAATACCAGCACCAACACAACGCCAAGCAGTACGTTTGGCAGGGATGAAACCAGTACCTCCGGCACCATAACATCGTAGTTCTTTACGCCATTTACAATGGGAACCTCTGTAAAGAAAAGACGGGTCAACGAACCGATGAAATAGGCGCTAATTGCTATAATCGCACAAAACAAAGTAGAAATAATAGTACCGGTCTTTACACTCTTTTCATTTGCAATGCCATAGTACTTATGTACCATCTGCGGTAAGCCCCAACTGCCGAAGCTTGTAAGGACTACAAGACTGATAACACCAATTACCGTCTTTGATGCCGACGCACCGACCTCACCCGACGCCATTGTGTCAACCACTTTGGCAACGCCGGTAGTAAGGGATCCGACCGCATCCGCGCGGGTGACAAAGAACACCATTGCAATCACGCCGAAAATCATGATAACCCCTTGAATCATATCTGCCTGAAGCGACGCAACATAGCCGCCTGCCACCAGATAGATAGCCGCAATTACCGCAATGCCCAGCATTGCCAGATGATAATCAATACCCAATACCTTCTCGCACAGGTAGCTAAGACCGGAGTAGACCGAAGCGGAGTACGGGGTCATAAAAATAAAGATGATAACAGCGGCATATATCTTCATGCCCTTGCTGAAAAAACGTTTTTCGAATAGTTGCGGCATTGTCTTAATCTTAAGGCGTCTAGTCACGCTGCGGGTACGTTCCGCAAGCACCTTCCATGCAAATAAAGCGCCAATTAAGGCATTTCCTATACCTATGATGACTGCCCACAGACCAAAATCCCAGCCTGAACGCCCAGCGTACCCAATAAAGATAACCGCTGAAAAGTATGTAGTGCCATATGCAAAAGCACTAACCCATGGCCCTGCACTGCGACCACCCACCACAAAATTCGTGAGTGAATTCGCCTTACGCGCGCTGATGATCCCCACAACCAGCATAAGCAAAAAATAGACTGATACGATAATCCAAATCGACATATACTCACCTTTGTTTCCCCGCAACGTTGGCTTGCACTTTCTAGCATTTCGCTGCGGTTATTTATCAATTTAAAGTGTTGCGCTTTAAATCAGTACATCGATATAATAATACGACAGCGCGGTCGTTTCGTCAAGGCTTGCCGCCCCAAGAAAAAACCGCGCTTTTTGGCGATATTATCTAAAACCACGTATGTTCAATAAAGATTTTTAATCCAATAAGAATTAGTATTACCCCGCCAAACACCTCCGCTTTATCTTCCACCAGATGTCCAACTCGGTTGCCAATACCAGCACCAATCAGGCATAGTACAAACGTAATAACGGCAATAAACGTAGCGGAATAGAGGATACTCACATTCATGGCAGCGAGACTTACCCCGACAGCCAGTGCATCGATACTGGTTGCCAAGGACTGAACCAAAATGGTTTTGGCAGTAACCGTTTTATTTATTTCGCACGACTCGGTCTTTTTTCGGCTTTCAACAATCATCTTAATGCCGATTATAACGAGCACCACCAGTGCAATCCAGTGCGCCACCCGTTGAATCACCGAAGCAAAGGCCTGCCCTGCAAGCCAACCCAATACAGGCATAATACCCTGCGCAACTGCAAACGCGAAGGCATAAGGAAGCGAACACCGTATGCCCTTTTTTTCTGTACACATCCCGTTGCTAACCGAAACCGCGAATGCGTCAGTCGCAAGCCCGAGGGACAAGAAAAGGAGCGTAAATAAACTCACCCAAATTCATCCTTCCATACAAACACAACAAACATCCTTTATACTATCAAAAAGCACAGAAATAATCAACCGAAAACAATTAGTAAAACACAATTAGCGGCAAGAGTCGCCACCTCAAGGTTCTTGTTACGAATGAATGACATTTTGCGGCACAAAGCATTATTTACAGATTCTTAATTGTATTGACCAACAAAAAACAGTAAAATCAATATGAACAACACTGTGTGTTTCTGCCTCACACCAATACGGTGTAGAAAGGTGTCAAATTGTTTGGATATATCAGACCGTATAAACCAGAACTGAAAATTAAGGATTATGAGACCTATCGTTCGGTTTACTGCGGGTTGTGCAAAGAACTGGGGCGGCTATTTGGTCCATTCGCCCGTATGACCTTAAACTACGATTTTACCTTTCTGGCCCTGTTGCAGCTTGGGTTGACAGACAAGCCGACCAGTTCCTCCATTCAACGTTGCATGATGCATCCGTTTAATAAACGCTTATGCTGCCACAGCAGCGATTCGTTGCGGCTGACCGCATGCGCCGCTATGCTGATGGTTTACTACAAAAACAAGGATAATTATAACGACGGCGGGCTTATAGAAAAGGGTTTTTCGTTGCTACTTCATCCTTTTGCCGCGCATGCGAAGCGGCGAGCCTCGGCGCTATACCCCGAGCTTGACCATGCGCTAAAGGATATGATGAACAGCCAGGCCTTGTTGGAGCGTAAATGTTGCCCGAGTATCGATGATGCAGCAAACCCAACTGCAGGTGCTTTATCAAGCATATGCACAATGCTATCACACGATGAACGGCAGCAACGGGTTCTCTCGCGATTTGGCTACCTTTTGGGCAGATGGGTTTACCTGATTGACGCGCTTGACGATTTAGACGATGACATTAAGCACAAGCGATACAACCCGTTCATCTATTCTTTGAAGGAAGAGCCCATTGATAGTGTTAAATCGCAAGCAGCTTGTTCGCTTCGGCTCACCCATGGCGAACTGACAAAGACATACCATCTGCTTACACTAAACCATCATGAAGACATCCTAGAAAACATAGTTTTTTTGGGGTTGTCGGCGGCTCTTTGTAAAATAACGAGCGCTTCAGGTTCTGTTGAAACAGTTTAGAGGCTAGAAAGTAATCCATTGTCTTTTTACAGCCAATAATAAACTCGACCCTGCTTTCATGCGGAAGCTTTCATCTGCTGCACGCCATATGGCGGTTTTGTTTACTATAGACTGCACCATCCCCCGCAACCGCACGGCTTGCGTGCTGTTTAAAATGAACCTATTTTAACGTTTGTTGAGTATATCATTTATCTGTGTGTGATATGGTATGTTATGCAATATTCTTTTAGCGCCGACGCACAGCGGCAGATTGGATGAATGTAATGGATCCTTACAAAGTTCTGGGTGTATCACCGAGTGCTACCGACCAACAGGTTAAGGAAGCATACCGTGAACTCGCAAAAAAATACCACCCCGACTCCTATGCCGATAATCCTCTTTCCGACCTTGCTGCGGAGAAGATGAAAGAGATTAACGAGGCATACGATACCGTCATGAATATGCGACGGGCAGGAAGCAAAGCGGGTTATGGTTACAACACGGGCAGCAGCGGTACTTCTCAGTTCGGAGACATTCGCCGCTTAATTAACGAGAACCGAACGGTGGAAGCGGAAGAACTTCTTGATGGGATTCCATTGCCCTCTCGCGACGCGGAATGGAATTTTCTCAAAGGCAGTATTCAGTATAAAAAAGGATACCTTGACAGTGCCTATTCGTATTTTGCCGCCGCCTGCCGCATGAATCCGGGTAATGCGGAGTACGCCGCCGCCCTTAACACCCTAAATTATCAGCGGACGGGCGGCACTTACGCCGGGCGTAACGGTGGATATCGCACAAATAACGTGCCGATTGTCGGCTGTTCCCCCTGCGACCTATGCTGCGGTTTAATGTACGCCGATTGCTGTTGTGAATGCTTAGGCGGTGATTTAATTGGCTGCTGTTAACCCTAAGAAAACGAGTTTTAAGGTTGCACTTGGCGGTATTATTACCGCGCTGGCGCTCCTGTTGCTTATGGGCACGGGTATTCTACCCATTGCGACCTATGCCCTGCCGGGGCTTGCTGGTGCCTTGATGATTTGTGCCGTAATGGAGCTTGGTTACAAATGGGCATATTCCGTTTTTTCCGCCGCTGCTCTTCTTTCGCTACTAATAACACCCGACCGTGAAGCCGCCTTGCTATTTGTTTTTTTCTTTGGGCACTACCCCATATTAAAATCGTTGTTGGAGCGTTTATCTAACCGAGCACTCGAGTGGGTGTTAAAGGTATCTGTTTTTAACCTTTGTGTGTTGGGTTGTTATGCGCTTATTTTTTATGTTTTTCAGATGCAGTATGTGATAGATAGCTTTGACGGGTTTGGGCAGTATGCTTTGCTCATCTTTTTGCTTGTGGGGAATGTCGTGTTCGTTATTTATGATTTCACCCTATCAAGTCTTGTGCTATTTTACATTCGAGTCGTACGTGTAAAGCTGTTTCGCCGATTGTAACCCCGCCTCACGGCGGCTTTGCCGCCGTGTTTTTTTGCGTTATAACGCAAAATGATTAAAGAACAACGAGGTTTGATGTGCCATGAAAAAAATCCGTTTTACAGCGGTGATTCTTGCTTTGTTATTATGCCTATCAAATAGTACCCTGTTTGCACAAACCAGCGAAAACACTAAGCCGACCGAGCTACTTCGAGCGCTTGCATATCTTTCTGAGACTCCCGGCAGGTGGACGATTGTTGCGCAAAACGCGGCAGGTGCGACCTCCGACAGCGGTACGGTACGCGAATTAAAAACGGCAGTGAAAGGCAATATGAAAACCGGCTATACAAGGGTAACCGACCTAGCGTATGATATTCTTTGTGCCTCTGCAGGCGGATATGATGCAAAAAGCATTGCAGAGCATAACTTGATTGAGCTGCTTGCGGGGCGCAATGATATGCTGCAGCAGGGGGCAAACGGTCCGATATTTGCTCTGCTTGCACTGGATAGCTGTGGGTATGAGACCGCCGAAGGTGCGCTGTGGGATCGTGACAGCCTAAGCGAGGCTATTCTATCATTTCAAACCGACGAAGGCGGCTTTCGCTTAGGCGATACTATGGGCGCCGATGTAGATGTGACCGCATATGCGTTAATGGCGCTTTCGCGGTACTCCGATAACGTGGAGGTGTCGCGCGCCATCGACCGTGCTGTGTCATGGCTAATAGAGGTACAAAACGAGGATGCCACCTTCTCATCCCTTGGCACCCCTTCCTGCGAAAGCACAGCTTCGGTGGTTATGGCACTCATCTCGCTTGGCATACGCGTTTCTGGAGAACGGTTTTCCAAAGACGGCGTTACGATTTACGACGCTCTTTTATCCTTTCAAAAAAGTGATGGAAGCTTTTCTCATATAGCAGGCGGCGCAGGAGATGTCCTGGCTACCGAGCAGGCGGTGATGGCAATGGGTGCTGTATGCTTTGGTAAGTCGCCCTATCGGCTAGCAGCCGTAACTGCGCCTACCGACACATTTGAAATCTCACTTTCCTTTATCTTTTTAACGGTTGGTATTATCGTCTTAATCTATTTCATCCTTGTCCTTTTAAGAAGGCTCGGAGACCGCAACGCAAAAAAGCCGAATCCTCCTGATTTAAAAAGTAAAACGGAGACCACAGATTCATCTAGTGCTAGACAGCAAAATCCTTGACAGAAAGGCGGACTTATTGATGAAAATATATCGGCTTTTGGTCGTCCCACTTCTTGTCCTCTTGCTGTTTTTGGGCTGTGCAAGTGAGTCTGAGCTTGGCAGTAACGACGCAGAGATGCTTGTGTATGTACGCATTACCGGGCATAATAACGAGATTATTCTGCCGCTAACAGAGGTGGGACTTTACGAAGACGAGACCGTATTGGACGTACTCAAACGCGCTACGAGTGAAAACGATATTCCGCTTGATTATTCCGGCAGCGGTGTAACCGCTTATGTAAAAGGAATAAACAACCTGTACGAGTTTGACTACGGCGCGCAGAGCGGCTGGATTTACTTTGTAGACAGCTTCGATGGTTCCCCCGGTGTCAGCTGTGGTGCCTTTGACCTCAGCGAAAATGATCAAATAGACTGGATTTACGCAACCGAATACACGGCACAACGGTGATTTGATTTTATCGGGATTGTTTGCGACCCTTTCGCCCATAATATAAAGTGTGATACAACAAATGATGCTTTTGCGTATGGGGGAGTGGTTTTGAGTGACAGGTGTATATTATGCAGTTATGGGCATTCTGCTGATACTGGGCATTCTTCTTTATCGCTCTGGACAGACCAAACCCAAGACGTTACTCTATCTACTGTTTTCCCTCTTCCTTCTTGCCGGTGTCAGTGGCGTGCGATATGAGGTCGGCGACGACTACTATAACTATATGCACATGTTTGATACGGTACAAGACCTGCCTGTTACGGAGTGCTTTTCGTATCAAAAGGAACCGGGCTTTTTTTTGCTAATAAAGCTTGTTGCCCTATTTACGAACCATTTTCAGTGGTTTTATGGTTTCATTGCGGTTTTGACAACCTTTCTAATCCTGCTTTTTGTGTATCGAGAGTCAAGGCTGCCATTTCTGAGCGTTTATCTTTATATAACCATGCTATTTTATTACTGGTCGCTCAGCCTGATTCGGCAGCTGCTAGCGGCTTCCGTCTGTACGCTGGCAATCCGTTATATCCGACTGCGTAGATTTTTACCTTATTTTCTGCTTGTTGCTGTGGCGGCTTCTATCCATAACTCCGCACTGATTATGCTGCCTTTATACCTGATTGCGCAGATTCCGTTTCACTACAAATCGTTTCTTGTCGTTTTTGCCATCTTGCTGGCTGGATACATCGCGGCTCCCAGTATTCTTACGTTTATTACGCGCTATATCTATCAAGGGTATTCCCCCGATTCATTGTACGGACAAAGCTCTGCACTGATTTACGGAATATTCCCATCCCTGGTATTTGCGGTTGTGTGGTGTTTTAAGGGGCGATTACTGCGTCAGTCCCCCGACAACAACGTTACCATTAACTTTATGATGTATGCCGCATTGTTTTCGCTCTTTATAGCGCGGGTTTATATCGTGGAGCGCCTTGCCGTATACTTTTTTCTACCAGCCATTTCGCTGATACCAAATATGCTTTGTACACTTCTGCCAAGTGAGCAGGAGCTTAGCGAATACAACATGGCACGGGAAAAAATACGCCTGCTGAACGGAACCCAAAAGCAGAACAAGAGCAAGTTGCTTAAAGAACAGCTGGTGCGAATCAAGGACGCAAAGGTTCTGTTTGGGTTTGCTGTGGGATGCACTATCTTTATCGCCCTATTATATCATTTGTTCGCCTTTTCGCAGGGTTTTTACCACGTGCAGGACTATCAAACCGTATTTGACAAGCACCCGACCGAGCGTTTTTCACTGGCAAGAGCACAGTACAGCCAGTATCTTTCAGAAATCGGGTACCCGATTTCTTGATATTTATTGCAAAACCTCTTGAAAAATCTGTTTCAGTATTATATAGTAGTATTAGCACTCGAACGCGTCGAGTGCTAATACATTGTTGAGGTGGTTCTATGGCTAAGAAACAATTCAAGGCGGAATCGAAGCGTCTGTTGGATTTGATGATCAACTCCATCTATACCCATAAGGAGATCTTTCTTCGTGAGCTGATCTCCAATGCAAGCGATGCAATGGACAAGCTTTATTTTCGTTCCCTGACCGACCCCGGAGTCGGGCTTGGCCGTGAGGATTTTTCCATACGTCTCGCGGTGGATACAGAGAAACGCATCCTCTCCGTGTCGGATAACGGTTGCGGTATGACCAAAGAAGAGCTGGAAAACAATCTTGGTGTCATTGCAAGCAGTGGTTCCCTCAAATTCAAAAAAGAGCTTGGCGAAAACGACGATGTAAACATCATCGGGCAGTTTGGTGTGGGCTTTTACTCCGCGTTTATGGTAAGCGCAAAGGTTACGGTAATAACCCGCGCATATGGCAGTGACGAAGCATTTCGGTGGGAATCGGTCGGAGCGGATGGCTATACCATCGAGCCCTGTGAGAAAGAAAGCGTGGGCACCGACATCTACCTTACCATAAAAGAAAATGCAGGCGAAGAATCGTTTGATGAGTTTTTGGATCCTTACCGAATCTCGTCTATTGTTAAAAAGTACTCGGATTATATCCGTTACCCCATCAAGATGGATGTCACGCGAGAGCAACGAAAGGATGGAAGCGACGACGAGTACGAAACGGTTGTAGAGAACAAAACGCTCAACAGCATGGTACCCTTGTGGAACAAGAACAAAAGCGAGGTCACCGCAGAGGAATATAATCGTTTTTACAAGGACAAGTTTTACGATTTTACCGACCCTGTTCGTGTGATACACAGCAAAACCGAAGGTGCCGCAACCTACAGTGCTTTACTGTTTATCCCCGGTAAAGCACCCTATGACTACTACACCAAGGAGTTTGAAAAAGGTCTTGAGCTGTACTCCAGTGGTGTGTTGATTATGGAGAAATGCGCAGACCTTCTGCCCGATTATTTTAGTTTTGTAAAGGGTCTTGTTGATTCTCAGGATTTGTCGCTTAACATCTCCCGCGAGATGCTGCAGCACGACCGTCAGCTCAAGATTATAGCAAACAGTCTCGATAAAAAAATACGTGGCGAGCTGTTAAAGATGCTTAAGGATGAACGTGAGACCTACGAGCAGTTTTTTAAGAGCTTTGGTATTCAGCTTAAGGTCGGCGCATATACCGGCTACGGTCAGAACAAAGAGCATTTAAAGGATCTGTTGCTATTTTACTCGGCGGCAAACAAAAAGCTTGTTTCGTTTGAGGAATACAAGAACGCTATGAAGGACGGGCAGGAGCACATCTACTACGCGGCGGGTGCAAGCATTGAGCAGATTTCTATGCTGCCCCAGACGGAACTGGTTCTTGATAAGGGGTTTGACATCCTATACCTCACCGATGACGTAGACGAGTTTGCGCTGCGCATTATTGATGAATACGACGGTAAGAAGTTCAAATCCGTTTCTGCGGATGACCTCAACCTTACAACAGAAGAGGAAAAAGAGGAGATTAAAAAGCAGAGCGAAGAGCATAAGGATCTGTTTGAGGCGATGCGCGATGCGCTGGATGGCAAGGTAACGAGCGTTGTCCTTTCCACCCGTCTAAAATCTCATCCCGTTTGCATTTCCAGTGAGGGCGAGATATCGCTCGAGATGGAAAAGGTGCTTAACGCAATGCCAACCGACCAAAAGATTAAAGCCAATCGAGTGCTGGAGATAAACGCCTCTCACCCCGTCTTTGCAACGCTTACAACGCTGCACAAAGCGAGCGACGATAGACTTAGGGTATACACAAGCCTGCTCTACAATCAGGCGCTTTTAATCGAAGGCATGCCCATAGATGAGCCTTCTTCATTCGCCGATGCCATCTGCACACTGATGGTAGACAAACAGTAAGTGAAAAGCATAAAGCCCCGCCGAAAAACTCGGCGGGGCTTTCAATATGCGTTAATCTATTTGTTGTACAGCGTCATATTGCTGTCTTTGAGCACCACATCGTGTGCGCCGCCCTCAACAATACTTGTAGCGGAAACCAGCGTAATCTTCGCCATCGACTGTAACTCTGGGATGGTAAGTGCGCCGCAGTTGCACATGGTAGAGCGAACCTTGCTAAGCGATAGTCCTACGTTATCCTTTAAGCTGCCCGCATAAGGAACATAGGAATCGACACCCTCTTCAAACGAAAGCTTTTGGGAGCCGCCCAGATCGTAGCGCTGCCAGTTTCTTGCTCTGGCACTTCCCTCGCCCCAGTATTCCTTCATGTAGGTTCCGTTTACGTTTACCTTGTTGGTCGGGCTTTCGTCAAACCGAGAGAAATAACGACCAAGCATTAAAAAGTCCGCGCCCATTGCAAGTGCAAGGGTCATGTGGTAGTCGTAAACAATACCGCCATCCGAGCAGATGGGGATGTAAACTCCGGTCTTTTCGTAATACTCGTTGCGTGCCTTAGCAACCTCTACAACCGCTGTTGCCTGACCGCGACCAATGCCCTTCTGTTCTCTGGTGATGCAGATTGATCCGCCGCCGATACCAACCTTAATAAAGTCTGCGCCCGCCTCGGCAAGAAACAGGAATCCGTCTCGATCCACAACGTTTCCGGCACCCACCTTAACGGTATCGCCATACGTTTTACGGATGAAGTCAAGGGTAATCTTCTGCCATTCGGAATACCCCTCGGACGAATCGATGCATAGGACATCTGCGCCCGCC
>JAEZVA010000003.1 GCA_023443315.1 Bacillota bacterium
CAATGAGTATGCGCTGAGCGCATCTGTTTCGTCCAGCAAACCTGACATGATCAAGGCTACTCTTGTTAACGACAAGGCTACAAAGGGAGCAATTGATAAGGGAACAGTTGGCTACGAAGAGGGCAGAACTCTGGTTCTTAAGCTTGATCCCGCTGACGAGTTCTTCACCGTTGAAGAGCACAAGGTAGAGATTAAAGTTATTGTTACCCAGAAGTTAAAGGCTGCAAACAGCGAAGCTGTTAAAACCGAGATTAAGTTCAATGTTCTTATCAGCAACAAAGCTCATGGCGAAGATGATTTCTGGAAGAACGCTGATGACAAGGTTGAAGGTCTCAATGAGCTTTCCAATCCCGTTATCGCGGCTGACGTATTCACCGGCATCGCCAAAGACAAGGCTCTCACTCTCGACTACGGTAAGTACACCGTGAAGTTTGCTAAGGTTGCAAAGCAGAACACTGCTCTGTACCTGAAGGCTTCCACCTCTGTAGCAGACGGCAGCAAGGCGATTGCTTCCATTGGCTTCAAGCCCACCCGTATTAAGGATGCTGCTACCATCACAATGCCCATCAACGCTGACAACCAGAACCTGTACGGCGAGACCGTATACGTTTACGCTCTGGTAGATGGCAAGCCCACTGGCGAAGCTATCGCTGCTGAAGTTGTAAACCACAATTCCGTAATCTTCACCGTTCCCGCTGGCACAACACTGGGCGCATTCGCTGCTTACGGCGATAAGGCTCAGGGCGACGCTGAGAAGCCCGCTATCCCCGAGACCGGCGCGAACGACATCGTTAACATCGCTATCGTATTCGCAGTAGTTGCTCTTGCAGCTGCAGGCTTCGTAGCGGTTAACAAGGCTAGCAAGTAATTTACCCTAACCGGTAGATTCGCAGTCTTTTACTGACGAACTGGCAGGCGGCATCCGAAAGGATGCCGCCTGTTTTGTCATGCCTATACGCAAAAAATCATGCACTGTGGAGATGTAGGGGGAAGTGTCCACGACGTCCCACCGAATGCCAAAACGCAACACTAAAACGGTTAAGACCGTTACGTCTTAGGTCAAATCGGTCTACCCCAAAAGCAAAGACAGCGGCTGTTTGTTTCTTTGTGATTTTCTCCTTAAGAGAAGCGAAGTCCTTCCATAGGAGGCGCCGGCACAGTAAGAACTATAAGAGGAACAAAGTTACAGAATTATTACATAAATACTACCAAACAACTAACAAAAACTTGGAATAACAGGAATAAACATGACAAAGTGGGTAATAAGTGTACGTCATTAACACTAATTTGTGCGTTTTGTCCAATTATTAGTTACAAAATTATAACAAGATAATTACTAAAACCTATTGCAAACAAGAGAATTATGGGTTATACTATGCCTGTGGTTAGCAAGTAACCAACAAAAACTATCCAAATCTTAAGGAGGAAAACACATGAAAAAGGTACTGGCACTGGTACTCACTGCGGCAATGGCGCTTAGCCTGGCTGCAACCGCATCCGCACTCACCATTACCCCTGACACAGACACAACTACCCCTGACACCGATGTAGCAAGCAGCTTCTTCTTTGGAGATGCAGCTGTTGAAGTAGAGTTAAAGCCCGATGGAGTAAGCTTTAAGGCAAATGCCGACGGCGACGAGTTCCTGCTCGAGGACGAAACAACAAAGTACTCTCTGAGCTCTTCCGTATCTTCTAGCAACGAAGCTCTGCTCAAGGCAGCTGTTGCTTCCACCAAGAGCGCCGACAAGAAGAGCGTTAAGCTCGTACTTAAGCTCACCCCCGCTAAGGAGTACTTCACGGTTGAATCCCACGACGTAAAGGTTAAGCTCACAATCATCCAGAAGGAATCTGTAGCAGGTTCCGCAGCTGTTAAGTTTGAAAAAGAGTACACCATCAACATGAGCAACGATTCCCATGCAGCGAACGAGTTCTTTGCTGACGCAGAGGATAAGGTAACTTCCGTAGCAAGCCTTTCCAAGCCTGTTGTTGCCGCTGACGTTTTCACCGACGTTGCCAAGGATAAGGCTCTGACTTTAGACTACGGCAAGTACAGCATCAAGTTTGCTAAGGTTGCAAAGCAGAATACCGCTCTGTACCTCAAGGCTTCCACCACTATTGCAGAAGGCAGCAAGGCAATTGCTAGCATCGCCTTCAAACCCACCCGCGTGAAGGATGCAGCAACCGTTACTATGCCCATCAGCACCGACAACCAGAACCTGTACGGCGAGACCGTATACGTTTACGCTCTGGTAGATGGCAAGCCCACCGGCGAAGCTATCGCTGCTGAAGTTGTAAACCACAATTCCGTAATCTTCACCGTTCCTGCTGGCACAACACTGGGCGCATTCGCTGCTTACGGCGACAAGGCTCAGGGCGACGCTGAGAAGCCCGCTATCCCCGAGACCGGCGCGAACGACATCGTTAACATCGCTATCGTATTCGCAGTAGTTGCTCTTGCAGCTGCAGGTTTCGTAGCAGTGAACAAGGCTAGCAAATAATCAAAGCGATATCAGGACATAATTAGTCTTTTATGCTTTAAAACTCCGGCACCTATCACGGGTGCCGGAGTTTTTTCGCCCTAGAGCCACACACACCGCGACAAGTAAAGGCGATAATAACCAAAAATATCTTGTGTTTCTATCAAAACATACAACGTAATTGGGCAAGCAAACTGCAGCAAAGCAAATTTGATTATTTGATGAATAAATATCAGATAAATTGTTGCGAAAACGCCGTCGACAAGGTATAATCAGAAAGGTTTAACACGAAAAAACAACAGGAGGGATACTGTTTGGCACAGCAAAAAATAGTTGCAGGGTATCTGCCGGATGAACGTCCGCCCCTGCCAAAGCTACTGCTTTTCGCACTGCAGCAGATTATCGTTATGTTCCCCGCCACGGTGCTCGTGGCACTCTTGACCGGATTCCATGTATCCACCACCATCTTTGCAAGCGGTCTTGCCACCATCGGCTTTATCCTTGTTACAGGCAGGAAGATACCGCTTTATTACGGCTCTAGCTTTTCTTACATCGCTGCCATCTGCTCTATTACCGGAGCACAGGCATTTGCGGGTCCCGTCGCGGACGATAAGATTGCCGTAGCACAGTTTGGTATCGTGCTTTCTGGTCTTGTTTCCATTGCGGCGGGTCTTATCATCAAGCAGTTTGGTCAAAACGCCATTGAGCGCGTTTTACCCCCCACCGTTACGGGCAGCATTGCTATCGTAATTGGTCTTTCGCTGGCAGGCACGGCGATATCAAATCCGCTTTCCCTGCCGGGGAATGTAACCGAAGCAAACACAGTGCTTGCTACCAACCTTGCGTGGGTCATCTGCCTTGTTACCCTGCTTGCCACCATCCTGTTTTCCGTCTATCTCAAGGGCACATGGTCGCAGCTGCCCATCCTGCTCGGACTATTGACCGGCTACGTGCTCGCGTTGGTACTCGGTCTTGCTACCGGCATTAACTTCTGCGACTTTGCAAAGCTGGGCGCAACCGAATCGGCACTTGCCATTCCTGCAATCGGTTTTGCACTGCCACATTTTACACTGCCTAAGGCAGACTGGGCTGCGGTTGCCGCCATCATGCCCATTGCAATCGCTACCATCCCCGAGTCCACCGCGCACCTGTACCAGCTTGACATCTATGTCAACGACCTCGCAAAGAAAAAGGGTTCGAACAAAGAGTACAAGATTGCGGACAAGCTCGGTCTTAACCTGATTGGTGACGGTCTGGGTGATATGATTTCCGGTGCAATCGGCGGTCCCGCTGGCACAAACTACGGTGAGAACCTCAGCACGATGGCTATCACTAAGAACTTCTCTACTCCTGTTCTGTTTGCGGCAGCAATCATCACGATGGTTATCTCCTGCTTTACTCCGCTCAGCGCTGCGGTATACTCAATCCCCTCTGCTGTAATCGGTGGTATTTCGATTTACCTGTTCGGTGTTATCGCCTCGCAGGGTGTTACCATCATCATGAGCAAGAAGGTGGATATGTTTGACTCCCGCAACCTCGCGGTGATGTCCACCATTCTGATCATCGGTTTGGGCGGCAGCTTTGCCTTCCCGGGCGGAATGATCCCGATGTTTGGGTTTGAGCTCCCCGCCATCGCGTCTGCCGCGTTGTTCGGCATTCTGCTCAACCTTCTTCTGAGTATCGGAAAGAAAAAGGAAGCAGCGTAACCCAATCTTGGTTATTCATGCATTATAAATCAAAGGTCTGCCTAAGCCATGTGATAAAACACCGGCTTACGGCAGACCTTTTTGCATGTACAAAAACTGTAGCTTTTTCGATTTGCATATGATGAGGAAGCTATCACACCACCGCGGTACGCTCATATAATGAGTATATGAGAGAAGGGGAGGATTACAGAAGGAAGGTCAATGGCGCCCTACCTTCTATAGTTAGCTGATGAAAAGTAGAGAATAATTAACTCAAAGCCTTTGTTTCAGGGACGGGGTGAGGATTTATTTCGATGCTTGATACGGCAATTTGTATTATGCCCCATCAAAGAGAGGCGTGATTGTATGTGTGGGATTGCAGGCTTCTGCGATTTTAGAGATAGCTTTTTAAAACGTACGGAGGAAACAAAGTCAATAGCAAAACGAATGGGAAACGTACTTAGCCACAGAGGACCAGACGCGGGCGGGGAATATGTAAGTGAACATACTGTATTTGCACACCGCAGGCTGGTTGTTATCGACCCCGTAGGTGGCACGCAGCCAATGATTGCAAGCGAAGATGGCGCCGATTACGTACTGGTGTATAACGGCGAGCTGTACAACACAGACGAAATTAGAACGGCGCTTCAAACAAAAGGACATACCTTTGGCACTACGTCTGATACTGAGGTGCTGCTGCGCGCCTACATGGAATACGGCAAGGATTGCGTGAATCACTTTAATGGGATTTTTGCCTTTGCGGTATGGGATGAACGCGCGGGCAGCTGTTTTTTTGCCCGTGACCGATTTGGCGTAAAGCCGCTGTTTTATACAATGGCGGAGGATACCTTGGTGTTCGGCTCGGAGATTAAGGCGTTATTTGAATACCCCGGCATCAAACCGGTGATAGATATGAACGGCCTGTGCGAGATATTCGGGCTTGGACCTGCCAGAACACCGGGGTGCGGGGTGTACCGCGGGATACAAGAGCTGAAGCCTGGGTATGCGGCGGTTTTTGATAGGGACGGACTGCGAACCTACCCATATTGGCAACTTACCGCAACACAGCACACCGACAGCTACGAACAAACGGTACAGACGGTTCGGGAGCTGTTGTTTGATGCCATTCGTCGTCAGTTGGTTTCGGATGTGCCAATCTGTACATTGCTATCGGGTGGCTTAGATTCGAGCGTGGTGTCGGCGGTGTCGGCATTGGCGGCACGTGATAAAGGGGCGACCCTTGACACCTACTCGTTTGAGTTTGCCGACAACAGCCGCTATTTTAAGCCATCCTCCTTCCAACCCTCAGAGGATGGTCCGTTTGCCGCACTGATGGCACAGCACATCGGCTCTAAGCACCGCGTTTTGGTGTGTGAAACCAGCGCGCTTATTACAGGGCTGTACGGCGCAGTACGCGCAAAGGATCTGCCTGGCATGGCGGATGTCGATTCCTCGCTGCTGTACTTCTGTGAGCATATCAAGAAAAACCACACCGTCTGCCTATCTGGCGAGTGCGCGGATGAAATCTTCGGCGGCTACCCGTGGTTTCGAGACCCTGCGGCGTACGAAACCCATGCCTTTCCGTGGTCAAAGCAGCTGGATCTGCGCAAGGAGGTACTGTCACCCGGTATCCGCGAGCGCCTGCCGCTTGACGAATACGTGATGGCGCAGTACGAGAACAGCATCGCCATCGCACCAAAGCTTGACGGAGAGGACGCGCTGCACGCGCGTCAGCGCGAGATAGCATACCTGAACATTGCGTGGTTTATGGCAACATTGCTTGACCGAAAAGACCGCATGACCATGGCAAACGGGCTGGAGGTGCGTGTTCCGTTTGCCGACCACCGTCTGGTCGAGTACCTGTATAACATCCCGTGGGAGATGAAGTACCAAAACGGACGGGTAAAATCCCTGCTCAAGGATGCGGCAAAGGATATCCTTCCGACCGAAATCCTGGAACGCAAGAAAAGCCCCTATCCCAAAACCCATCATCCGGGTTACGAGAAGGAACTGATCTCGGAGTTGAGAACCATTCTGTCCGACCGCTACGCCCCACTGCATGAGCTGGTGGATACCAAGGCGCTGCACGCGCTGATGGAGTCGCAGTCCGACCTCGGCAGACCGTGGTTTGGGCAGCTTATGGCGGTGCCGCAGATGTACGCCTACCTGATAGAGGTCAACTACTGGCTGGAGCGTTATGGCGTAGAGATTCGCCTGTAACATCCTTTAATTCATACACAGTGTAATATGGTTTGAACCGACCGCAGAACCGTCAGGGTGCTGCGGTCGTTCTGCAGCCAAACAGCTGTAAGATGAATGTGAACAAGCGTGTAATGGGTGATTCTGGGGTTGGAGTGAGGGGTACGGAAACTTGGTTTTTGCGCCATATTAGGGTATGATAACGATGCGGTGGAGCTGTTCCCGAAAAAGTTTTAAGCTTGTCCGTTTTTTACTATTGTTATTATCAGCTTTTGAGTATTATAAGAAAGCAATAAAGTAAGAAAGGATCTAAAACATATGATTATGCCCTACTTACAGTTTAACGGTAGCTGCGAAGAAGCACTCAATTTTTATGCGGATGCCTTCGGCGGCAAAATCACCTTTTTATCGCGACGCGACAATAACCCGAACAACCCGGTCATGCACGCCACGGTTGCACTCACAGAATCAGGCGGATGCGTCAGCGCTGGCGACACAGATGAGCCTGTTCTGGTTTCGGGTATGGCTATCCTGGTTTTCCTTCCGTCACGGGACAAAATTGATGAAATCGCTAGGAAGCTTTCCTGGGGCGGTACGCTTGTTCACGGTTTTACACCTCACCCGCCGCCTGATGATAACGGAGGCGGTGCAGAGGTGGTTGATCAGTATGGCTATACATAGTTTTTATGTGCATAAAGGCAGCAGGTTCATCCTCCTCAGACAGGCGTTAACGGGGCAGAATTTGACGGGGACAACGAATGGCGGTGTACTAGACATACAACTACCTGTTTCTCACTTCAACCTCATCACCGTTAACCAATATTACCTGTGAATTGCTGATGGGGACAAGCGCCAATTCTGACGTATATTGTTTGATAATTTTCTCCACGATTTTTTTGAATGGAAAGTTTGTATAATGTGGCAACGGATAAAACTCTATCGCGTGTAATGAATCATAACTGGTTAATTCAAGAGCTTCCATGCAATTATCCATATCCTTTACATACTCGATATCAGGAGATACAACAATCGACCCCGCAGATTCTCCGATATAGGGCTTTCCCGCATTGATTTGCTCAAAAATGATTTTATCTGTTCCGGTTTTTTTTAGTTCTTGTAACAGAAAGAAGGTATTGCCGCCGCTTATATAAATAAAATCATTGGTTTCGATTGCGCGTTTTATTTCCAAAACATCGTCCGAGGAGACATCCACCTCTTCAACTACTATACCCAACTTTTCTAGCGCAGTTTTTCCTGATTTTACATAAAAATTAACCTTCTCATGTTTTGCGGCGGTGGGAATAAAGGTTGCTTTTTTACCTGATATCTCCTCACCAATAAAGCTCGGAAAAAGCCCGGAAACATCCTTAAATGATGACGATAAGAATAATTTTTTCATAAAATACCTCTTTCTATAGCTATAAAATCCTTAGTATATCTATCACTATACCACAATATTGTTGACAACTATATGTCAGCAATATAGGATGATTATGGGGGGATTTTTATGAGATTGGGACGGATTATCGCAATCATCATGTTGTTGCTGAGAAAAGAAACGGTTACCGCTAAAGAAATGTCGGAATTGTTTGAAGTATCAATCAGAACAATTTATCGGGATATCGATAGTATAAACGCGGCAGGCATTCCTATTGTGAGTGTTGCGGGGGTTGGTGGCGGCATTTCAATTATGGAACAGTATAAGATTGAGAAAGGGCTCTTTACAACCAACGATATTACAGCGATGTTAAGAGGTTTGGGCGTTATTTCGGGTGCGATTGGGAGTGAAGAAAATTCAAATGCACTCGTAAAGCTTAAAAGCTTTATCACGGACGAACAGATTGGTGAAGTGAATAAAAAGCTTACTCAAATCACGTTCGATCTATCTTCTTGGATGGGAGCGGACGACTTAAAAACCACACTGCATCCCATAGAAAAGGCACTTGAAAACAGAAGGATGATATCATTTCTTTATTATGGACATCATGGTCAGGAACGATTTGATTTTGTAGAACCACACCGTTTGGCGTACAAAGGCAACAATTGGTACCTGCAAGCGTATGTTCCCTGTAAAGAGTCCTTTCGCCTATTCAAGCTTCGCAGAATAACACAAATACAGCAAAAAGAGGAAAGCTATGCTCCTCGCAAACTACACCATCCTTTTTCAAGCTTCACAAGTACAATGAGCAGCAAAACAATCCCTATAAAGCTTAAAATCCATCAATCTGTGCTGGATAAGATGTTGGATTATTGCACGATGAGCAGTGTTTACCCCTTTGATAAGGACTATTTCCTTGTCCACTTTGACTTTATAGAGGACGATTACGCCTATGGCATTCTGCTCAGTTTTGGCAAACATCTCACGGTTTTAGAACCCGAATTTGTAAAGGTCGAGATGCAAAAACGATTAGTACATATGCTGGCGGCATACCAGGATTGACTGACCGCCGTATCGTAAAAGCACACTTTAGTCAGTGGTATTGTTATAAGGCGACCGCAACACCCATCCGGGTGTTGCGGTCGCTTTGCGCTCTAATGGTTATGCGGTTGCGTTATGCGGGCTTCGCACTACAGGCTGAAGCTGCCGACCCTCCAATGCGTGTTCCAGCGTAGGGATAATCAGCGGCATATGCGCTATCATCGAGTTTGGCTTTCCGGCGGGGTTATCCTGTCCGAACGGAACAAAATAGATGTTTTTGGTGCTCATCAATAGTCCAATATTTTTAAAGCCAAGCCCCAGCGCGTCGTTGGTCGCTACAGCAAGCACCAGCGGCTTACCCACACGCAGATGACCCTTTGCCGCCATCAGCACGGGGGTGTCGGTCACCGCATTTGCAAGCTTTGCGGCAGTGTTGCCGGTACACGGGGCAATCAGCAGGATGTCAAGCATCCCTTTTGGTCCCATCGGCTCCGCGTCCTCAATCGTGCAGATTGGCTCGTGTCCTGTAATCGCTACAAGGTCGGAGAACAACGCCTCCGCCGTGCCAAAGCGGGTGTCGGTGGTTTGTACGATGTTTGAAAGGATGGGGTATACGGTAGCGCCCAGCTCAGTCAGGCGGCGTATCTCGGCAAGCGCCTCTTTGTGGGTGCAAAACGACCCGGTAATACCCACGCCGATGCGCACATTATTCAGCGTCATCATCATCACTTCTTTCGCTCAGTATCGTAATAACGGCTTGTGCAAGGATTTCACCCGAGGTCTTTGGCGCGTACCGTCCCGGCAACCCTAAACAAAGCGCCGTGTGTTTACCTAGCTCCTTCGCCGCCTCAAAATCCACACCGCCCGGGGCGGATGCAATGTCCACCACCGTCACCTGGTCGGATAACTGCGCAACCCGAGCACGGGGTAGAACCATTGCGGGCACAGTGTTGACGATATAGTCAAACGCGCCCAGATTGCCGTCGAGCTCGTCAAAGCGAAGCGCATAATAGCCCAGTACCTTTGCGAGGGCACGTGCATTTTTGCTGCGGGCGCATATGGTTACGTGCATATCCAGTCCAAGCAGCTTTTTTGCCAGCACCTGCGCGCACCGCCCAAAGCCCAGAACCAAAACCTCGCTCTGGTGAAGATTATTCTTACTACGTGCTATCATCTCGGCTATGGTGCCTTCGGCGGTGGCAACGGCGTTTTTTATCGCGACGTCATCGCGCTCCATCAGGTCATAGCACGCAATTTCGGAACGGCCGCAAAACTCCTTAACACGGGCGGGCACAGCACCTGCAATCAGCGCATGTCGTTTTGTTAACACGGTAAGCAGATGGTCAACCGTCCCATCCTCAAGTGTCATGCCGGATGTAATATCTCTGCCGTTTTTACTTAGCGGAACGGGCAAGAGCAGGCAGTCGCTTTGCTGCGCCGCGTCATACAACGTTTCGATCTGCACTGCTCGTTTGTCGAGAATGCAGTCGGATAGCGCAGCGCAAACTACGGAATATCCCTTTTGCAGCAACGCGTTGGTTAAGTAGATCTGTCGTTCGTCTCCGCCGATAACGGCAAAATCAAACGGTCTTTTGTTAGCCATACGGGGTTTCCTTTCCGGCGAATGGTCGTCGCCATACACGGTGCGGTAACATAAAATCCTTACAGTTATACAATATGTGTACACCGCGGGGATGGTGATATCAATTACCCGATTATGAACCCGCTAAAACGCGGCATACTAACCGCATAGCGAAAAAAAGGGGATGCAAATGTTGAAGTTTGATAAGGTCTATTACGAGCCGCAGGCGATGGATTATGAGCTGGGTGGGCAACTTCGCCGTCGGTATAACGATCTACCGTGGATAGAGATAGAGAGCCACAACAACATCAAAGAGCTGCGCGAGAACCCCAACACTGAGTTTGCGCGGATGAAACAGCACCTGATAATCGGGGTGCGCAAGACGCATAAATATGTACCCAATCACAAATCCTCCGACTTTCTCGTGCCCTATACGTCGTCGGGGTGTAGTGCCATGTGCCTGTACTGCTATTTGGTGTGCAACTACAACAAATGCTCCTACCTGCGGGTGTTTGTAAACCGCGAGCAGATGATGGATAAGCTGTTGAAAACCGCCCATCAGGCGGATAAACCGCTTACCTTTGAGATTGGTAGCAACAGCGATCTGGTGCTTGAAAACCGCGTCACACAAAACCTGCCGTGGACGATCGAAACGTTCGCAAAGGGCGAGCGGGGCAACCTCACCTTTCCCACCAAGTTTGCAGACATAGACGACCTTCTTGGTCTTGAGCATAAGGGAAGAACGCTTGTGCGTATGAGCGTAAACCCGCAGGAGATTATACGTACCGTAGAGCTCGGCACCGCGCCGCTTGACCAGAGAATTGATGCGGTAAATAAGCTGTGTGACGCGGGTTACCGAATCGGGCTACTGATAGCACCCATTGTTTTGACCGACGGTTGGAAGGAGCAGTATACCCGCTTAATCGCACAGCTTGCCGAGGGCTTGTCCGAGCGGGTAAAGCAGGCGATGCAAATTGAGATCATCTTTATGACCTACAGCTACATCCATCGTGTCATCAACACCGAGGCATTTCCCCACGCGCCCGATCTGTATGACACAAATCGCATGACAGGGCGGGGTAAGGGGCGTTATACCTATCACCAAACGGCACGGGAGGAAGCCGCCGCCCTTTTGCAAAGCGAGATTGAACGTCTTTTCGGGCAGGGCAAAATTATGTATATTGTATAGAACAATTAATACAGAAACGGCAGACCGCGCGGTCTGCCGTTTGCATCAAGGCACTTTTCGTTACGAGGATAAAGTGCCATTATAATTTAGTTTTAAGCGAATTTTTTATAGCATGATGTAAACAAGTGCTAGCATCAACAGCTGGTCGCTCTCTTCAGAAAGCAGAACAAGCAACAGCCCGCCGATGATTAAGAAGTCGCGGTCCAGCTCGATGTCACCGAGCAGTGGTAGTGTGAGCTTTGACTTGGAGGTGGGCTTCTTATCATTGTCCTGCAGCGGGGGGGTGTACTCGGTATTTATCGTCTCAAACGGGCTCGCACTGGGTGCGGATGGTGGCGGATTGCCGCGTGCAGCGGGACGCGCTTCATAAACATGCTTGCCGTTTCTTATAATTCTGCCGCAGCGGGGGCACCTTGTCTCAGCGGGGGGAGGCGGCTCGGCAACCGGGTTTGACTGCTGCCAGGTACTGTTCTGTGCAGCGGGGTTTGCGCGATAACCAGTGCCACCCGAAGCGCGTCGGTTCATATCCCGCGCGCGCTGGATGGCGTCCTGCTTCATACGCATAAAGTCGTATTCGGTATACCCGCCCTTACTCCACATGTCCGCCCTCCGTCACAAAACCCGGTCGCTTGATTTATAGTCAATAAACTTGAAAACAGTCCCTGTTTTCAAGCGGCAGGTAGTACCTGCCGCACACCTGATGGCGTGTTTATTGGCTATAGACTCCACAAACCGCCCACATTTGTGGGCGCCGCACGGTTTTCCGTGCGGTTCAAAACGGTTTCGTTTTGAAGTTTGTGGAGTATACTATGGATGCATGGTTACCCAAGCAGATTACCGAGCAGGCCGCTCTCCTTAACCAGTGGGTAGATGGCAATGAGCTTCATCAGGTTAATCGCCTCGTCCACCCGCCCCTGCCGTTTATCCGAGAGCATGGGCTTTAGTGCGCGAAGCAGCCGCTCGTTTTCGCCATCTTTGGTGTTTGAGTACGCACTCAGCAGACGCATGACGGTGCCCATGTCGATGTTCTTAAACAGGTCTCCAAGACCACCAAGCCCGCCAAGATCCGGTCCGCGGCTTGATTCATCCGTTTTGCCGGATGAAGAGGAATCCTTTTGCCCGCCGCCCGAGAACATTCCGGCAAAGGCGGATAGATCGGGCTCGCTGTCGTCCGAACCTAGGCCAAACATCTGCGCCATCTGCTTGATGCGGTTTATGCCGTCCTCACTGCCGAGCAGGTCGCTGATGCGCTGCATAATATCCTCGTCCACGGTGCTCCCCCCTTTCCAATCCGCTTACGGGGCGACGCGGGATTACGCGATATAGTCAAGTTCAGCGTTTGTTATTCTTACCCAGTATATCCGAGAGCTTTTTAGCGTTCTCGGGGTTACTTAGTATGGCGTTTACCTTGTTCGGGTCGTTCGCAATGCCCGAAAGCTTTTTTGCATCCGCTTCACTTAACCCTTTTACTATGTTGTCAAACGTACCGTCCTCCAGCTTTGCGCGCAGTGCGGCAGGGGACATCCCCATCTTTTTGGATGCGATGTTTAGTAGCATGTTAATCTTCTGCTCAGAGAATTCAGGACTTTTATCCATAATTACCTCCATCTTGCCGCATACGGGCAAATGATATTGATATGAAACGGTGGGCTACGGTAAAACAGGGCAGTCTGCTTGCACTATATCCTATTTTTATGATACAGTAAAAAGAAATAGACTACGCCCTTTGCCCATCCGTTTAAATGGGAAAAAGGCGAAAGTGCAAAGTGCCGAGGAGAAAAACCGCGTGAGGATTATAGTAATTTCAGATACACACAGAAACTACCGCGTATTACGCAAGATTGTAGAGAAGCATGCGCATGACGCAACCCGGTTTTTATTTGCAGGCGACGGTGAACGCGAGCTTGACGATGTTAAGATGGAGTTTACCGCCCAGACCTTTTACTCGGTGCGCGGCAACTGCGACTTTGCGTCGATGGAGCCTTTAAGCCGCATTGTGATGGCGGGCGATGTCCGCATTCTGCTTACGCATGGCGACCGCTACGGGGTAAAATCGGGTACGGGTACATTGCTGTCGGCAGCACGCGAGAACAATGCCCAGATTGCGGTGTTTGGTCACACCCATGTGGCGCATTGCGCCTACGAGCAGGGCATTTACCTGCTCAATCCCGGCAGCCCCTCAAGCCCACGTGCAGGACGCGCCAGCTACGGCATCATTGACATTACTAAAAGCGGCATTGTGCCGATTATCGTAGAACTGTAAGGGATGACTGATATGTACGAAAATAAGCAAACCACATGGCTTGGTAAAGAGCATCTGCATTTTGAGCGTCTGTCCTCCACCAACGACTATCTCAAGCAAAACGCTGCGGCACTCTCCCACGGCACCGTGGCAACAGCCGACTATCAAACGGCGGGCAAGGGCAGAAGCGGCAGGGTATGGCAGGACAACGCGCGAGCGGGGCTGGCGTTATCGGTTCTTCTTCGCCCGCCCTCGGTTCATCATACTCAACTGTTGCCGCTTGTGTGCGCACTTGCGGTAAAATCGGCAATTTATTCGCTTTACGGCGTTAATTCCGGCATAAAATGGCCCAATGACATTGTTTTGAACCAAAAGAAGATCTGTGGTATCCTGTGCGAAGGGGTGTTGCTCGGGCAGACGGTTTACGCCGTGTGCGGCATTGGCATCAATGTCTTACAGCAAAGAACGGATTTCACCCAAGATGGGCTTGACCACGCCACGTCTCTGTTAGTTGAAACCAGCATACACCATAGCCTTAGCGAGGTTGCCGCCGCGGTGATGACCGAGCTTGAGCGGTACTACGACCGCTATATTGCCCAGGGGATAGCCGCATTGCTCGGCGAATACGAGGCGGCGTGCGTCACCCTTGGCAGGGAAGTCAAGGTGATTCAAAACGGCGCGGAACGCGAGGGCAGGGCGGTTGGGCTTGCGCAAAATGGCGCATTGATGGTGGATTTTGCGGGGATGGTCACCGAGATTAACGCGGGCGAAGCGTCGGTGCGCGGTCTTTACGGATACGTGTAGCGATTAACCGATAGGCAAAAAAATAGCGGTCAGTCCATGCTTGTCGGACTGACCGCTTTTTGTATAAAAACGACGGGGTAATTTACCTTTTGCGCGCACGAATAAACTGAACAGCCGACGTGCCCGCCACTGCGCCCTCATACACCGCTTTGGCAATCTGGTATAACCCGCCAGTGCAGTCGCCTGCCGCAAATAGCCCGGGTACGGCGGTCTGCATGGCGCTGTCCACCACCACCGAGGTACCGTTTAGCTCGGCACCCAACTTTCGGGCAAGGTCGCCGCTGCCTGCAACACCAAGCGCCACAAACACGCCCTTGACCGCGAGTGTGCTTTCATCCGCAAAACGCACGGTCTGTAACGCCGCGTCGCCCTCTAGCGCCGTAATCTTCTCCGTGATGACGGAAAGCTTGTCGGGGGTATCGGACGGCGCGGGCTTGCCGTTTGTAATCAGTGTCACCGACCCTGCAACGGGCAACAGCTCCGCCGCCTCATGCAAAGCGTAATCGCCATCACCCAGCACCGCCACATCCTTACCCTTGTAAAAGAACGCGTCGCACACCGCGCAGTAGCTTACCCCTTTGCCCTCATACTCCGCAAGCCCCGGTATCTTTGGCGCCTTGCGCGAAGAACCTGTGGCAAGAATAACCGCTGGTGCTTCGTACCGTGCGTCGGCGATACCCACCTCAAAGCCGTCCGCCGCGTAGCCGATGGAGAGTACCTCACCCGTCACCATCTTAGCGCCCAGACGCGCAGCCTGCGCGATTCCGGCGAGGTGTAAATCCTCGCCCGTCACAGGCTCGGCAAAACCGTAGTAGTTTTCCACTTTATCTGCTTTCGCAAGCGAGCCGCCATCCCGCCCGATTACCGTCACACTCAGTCCCGCGCGCGCGGCATAGATTGCAGCCGATATCCCTGCAGGACCATTGCCCAGAACCAAAACGTCCGCCATACAAACACCGTCCCTATCAAAATAATCCTTTTTGCACTTGCATAAAAAATGCGAAAGTGCTTATAAAAAGACTTTACTCTATTATATCCTGCCCTGTGCGGCAGCTACAGTGATTGTATCACAAAAACCACTACCCGTCACGCGCTTTTGGCAGATATCTGGGGGTTACGACTCAGCATGGTGTGAATTATTATACAGCAAACACCGCCAATGGATAAAAAACAGATAAATATCGTGCGCTTTCCTTGACAATAGACTGTAAATGCGAGAAAATATAATGTAATATCATGCAGGTAAACTGCTTGTATGATAGTCAGTCGAGACCCAAAGAAGAAAGGAAGAGTAATTTATGAAAAGGATACTTGGCATTGTTCTTGCGGCTTGCATGCTGCTTGCCGCTACGGCTTCGCTTACCGCCTGCGCGGGGAACACAGGCGGCGATCTACGCGTTGGCATGGAGTGCGGCTACGCGCCCTTTAACTGGACACAGGTAGACGACTCCAACGGTGCGGTTGCCATCGAAGGCGGCGGGTATGCCGGCGGCTACGATGTAGAGATTGCAAAGATCCTCGCCGAAAAGCTCGGCAAGAAGCTGGTCATTGTTAAAACCGAATGGGGCGGACTGCCCACAGCGGTACAGTCCGGCACCATCGACGCCATCATCGCGGGCATGAGCCCAACCGCAGAGCGCAAGGAAAGCATCGATTTTTCTGAAAACTATTATAAGTCCGACCTTGTTATGGTTGTGAAAAAGGGCGGCGCGTTTGAAGGCGCTAAGAGCATTCAGGACTTTGCGGGTGCTAAGATTACCGCACAGCTCGGCACCTTCCACTACACCGTTATCGAGCAGATTAACGGCGTAAACCTGCTAGAGGCAATGGACGATTTCGGCGCGATGCGTGTTGCGCTCGAGTCGGGCATCATCGACGGATATGTATCCGAGCGTCCCGAGGGCGTATCCGCTATTTCTGCCAACGCTAACTTTGCAATGGTTGAGTTCGAGGACGGCTTTGTTGCTTCGGATGATGATGTTGCGATTGCGGTAGGTCTGAAAAAGGGCAGCCCCCTGACCGCGCAGATCAACAAGATTCTTGCTGGAATTACAGAAGAACAGCGCGTGGAGATAATGGATAAGGCAATCATCAACCAGCCCAGCGAGCAGTAATCAATACATAATACGTTTTTTAATACGGAAAGGAGCCATTCATCATGCTACTATCAGCAGCCACTGCAGTTGTCGAAAAAGGGTTCTGGGATTGGGTTGCTCAAATCTGGACCGTGTACTGGCCGCTGTTTCTCAGGGGCATGGGCATTACCCTGCTTATCGCCATAACCGGCACCATAATCGGCTCGGTCATCGGTCTAATCGTCGGCGTTATCCGCACCGTGCCGATAGGCCCAAGGGACCCTTCACTAAAACGGGGGCTGCTGCGTGTGGTAAATGCGCTGCTTTCGGTATACATAGAGGTTTTTCGCGGCACACCAATGATAGTACAGGCGATGGTCATCTACTACGGCGCCGCTTTTGCGGGTGTGCGTCTGGATACGACTGTAGCAGGTATTATTATTGTCTCCATCAATACCGGCGCGTATATGGCAGAGATTGTGCGCGGCGGTATTCTGTCGGTGGATAAGGGGCAGTTTGAGGCTGCCCACTCCATCGGTATGAACCATTTTCAAACTATGATTAGCATTGTCATGCCGCAGGTTATCCGCAACATTCTGCCCGCCACGGGCAATGAGTTTGTCATCAATATTAAGGATACCTCGGTGCTTAACGTTATCTCGGTAAGCGAGCTGTTCTTTGCCTCCAAAACCGTGTCCACTACAACGTATCAGTACTTCCCGACGTTCTTTATCACCTGCATCATCTATTTTATAATGACCTTTACTGTTACCCGCATCCTTCGTTTTGTGGAACGCAAAATGGACGGGGCAGATAGCTATACCATCCACGGCTCCCAAACCACGCCGGAGCAGGAGATGAAGGTAAGGGGGACGTTGTGATGAAGGTTATTGAGGTAAAACACCTAGAAAAGAAGTTTGGCGAGAACGTGGTTCTCAAGGATATCAACCTGGACGTGCATAAGGGAGAGGTTGTCTGTGTCATCGGCTCGAGCGGTTCGGGTAAGAGCACGCTGTTGCGTTGTATCAACCTGCTCGAGGAACCTACCGGCGGCGAGATTACCTACCACGGCGAAAACGTGCTTTCTAGCCGGCTTTCGCGCACCGAGTACCGTACCAAGCTTGGCATGGTGTTTCAGCAGTTTAACCTGTTTAACAACCTCACAGCACTGGATAACTGCACCGTAGGGCAGATTAAGGTGTTAAAGCGCGACAAAAAGGAAGCGGAGCAAACCGCGATGAGGTATCTTGACCTGGTGGGGATGTCGCAGTACATCAACGCGCGCCCAGCCCAGCTTTCGGGCGGGCAGAAGCAGCGTGTCGCGATAGCGCGCGCCCTATCCATGGAGCCTGACGCGCTGTTATTTGACGAACCGACCAGTGCGCTCGACCCCGAGATGGTGGGCGAGGTGCTAAAGGTCATGAAGACCCTTGCAGGCAGCGGGCTTACCATGATGGTGGTCACCCACGAGATGGACTTTGCAAGAGAGGTCGCAAACCGCGTGCTGTTTATGGACAAGGGTGTTATCGTAGAGGATGCTCCCCCCGAGGAGATCTTCACAAACCCAAAAAACGACCGTACCAAGGAATTCTTAAAAAGAACTTTGGAACGCTAAATGGCACAATGCTACTGCAAAACAAACCCCCGAACGGCTGACCGTTCGGGGGTTTGCTTATCTTCGTAAAACCTTCTGGAAGCCGCCATATCACAAACGGCAATCAGGCATCCGCTGTATCTCATAGTAAATCCCTCTTCTCTTGTGCAAGCTCATTCACCAGTGCCTGTAATTTCGGCTTGAACCTTTTTGCTCAGGGATGTAAGCAACAGGTGGTAGGAACGGTCTATCATCTCCCGCATCAGCTCGTCAGATACCTTTCCCTCAAGGTAAACCGAGTTCCAGTGCACCTTGTTTAAGTAATACCCGGGAATGATATCGCCACTACTTGTTGAGCGCACGAACTCGCCGAACTCCGGCTCCAGCTTTAGGCTGAAGATGGGTCTGCCTGTTTTGTCGCCGCCAAGCATCGCGAACATCTTGCCGCGCAGCAGATAACGCACGGCGTTCCATTCGGTCTTAAAGTCTTTTTCCGCCCCTGCCTTTGCTAGGCAGTAGTCGTCAACCCATTCATATGGCGCTATCAGCACGTTGTCGCCTCCTTTAGCCAAGCCTTGCACTGCGCAATGCGTTTGCCGTCGTCTCCCTGCTCCTTGTCATACGCGAACTGGTTTAACAGGGCACACGCAAATGACTCGCATTGCCCACAGTGCTCATGTCCCTTTTGCTCGCAGCAGTGTTTGACGGGGCAGCGCTCACCCCAAAACGGCTTGTCGATGAGGGTGCAACCCTTACAACCCATCGGCTCCTTGTATGTACATTCGCTGCAAAGGATTCCGCATCGTGATTCAATCATTGGTTTTCCCCCTTTCCTTTCCGATTCCTAATGATGTTTTGATATATGATACATTAGAACTTGTTCTTTTCATTGTAAAAATCGGACATGTTGCTTAAAAACGCACCAGGGGCTATACCGCACACCTCGCGAAATTCGCGGTTAAAATGCGACTGGTCATAATACCCCGCATGTTGTGCGCATTCGGTTAGCGTCAAATTACGGCGCTGCATCAGTAGCATTGCCTTGTTTATACGAAAAAGCTGCAGGCAGTTTTTCGCACTGATACCAATTTCGCTGTAAAATAGACGGTTAAGATGCCGCTCGCTGTAACACATCGCATTCGCAAGCTGTTTCACCGTAGCGGAGGGGGCGGCGTTTTTTATCAATGAAGTTACGGCACTCGGGGTTACCGATGCCGTTTGGGATAAAATCGAAAGAAACAGCGTGTCCAGCAGTCTTGTTAGTTCATCTTCATCCTGCGCGTGGCTTATCACCTCGCGCAACGCAATATCCAGCGCAGGCAGGCAGTTGTGCAGTGGGATGATGCGATCGACAAACTCCTGTTGCGGATAGCCGGTTAGCCGGTGTGCTCCGCCCGGTAAAAACTCCACAAACAGGTGACATGGCGAAGCATTTGCCTGCGTGCCTACAACCGCGGTTTTGGTCGTCGGTCCCCAAAGCGAGGAGACGACCTGACGCTCCTCAATGCTGCATATAATACAACCGCTTACGTCTGGTACAAGCGTAAGCGGCAGGGATACAACAGCAGTATAGGGCAGCATAATGGTATAATGCGCAATGTAAGGGCGCAACAGGGCATGAGGCGTCAGGTAACGGCGCAAGATGCTGTCGGTTTGCGTATCCAGAGAAAATAAAAATGGATGTTTGGGCATAGGGCAGCCTCCGGCTTTCACCGTCTCATCGGCGGGCGTGGTGCACCTTGCTCCTTTTCCATATCCCCGCGCATGCGCCGACGTTTTTCGTCCAGCATACGCAGCTTCTTTTTTCGGTATCGCATCATGTTTATCTGCCGAATAATTACAAGTAGTACAAACAGCCCGACAATGACGCCGAGTATAGTCAGCAGCACGGTAGCCCATGCGGGCGCCGCGCCTTTTTCGGTTACCGCCTTATCCGCCACCAGATTCACCGCGAGCAGCAGCTCGTTTTCATACAAGATATCGGCAACGCCCACCACATCACCCTTGCGAACGGTGGTGGTTATGGTCGCGGGAACGCGGCATAGAACATACACATCATCGACTACTGCACTTTTGGGGATTATGGAGTCAAGCTTTTTAGAAAGGGATAGGGGCAGGGAATCCTGCATAAAGCCTTCCCCGACGGCAACCTCCGTCACAGGCTCACCCGCTTTTGGCGATTGTACCAGCTTGCAGGTGGAGAGTGCCCATTCAAACAGACCCTTTGCGTCGGTAAATACAGAGCCATCGCCCGGCGCACCCAGCAGTACCAACAGCAGCTTCATGCCGTTTTGTTCCATGACACAAACCAGGTTTGTCGTTCCATCCGAACCAACGCTATATTTGATGCCGCGTGCCCCTTCTAAGTAGGTCAGCTCGTCCGCGGTATTTTCAACCCCGTTTTCGTTCTCTATCGTATCCTCCTCATGCGTGTCTGAAGAGGGAAGGTGATACGCAGTCTCACCCGCAATCGACATGTAGAGTTCATTTTGATAAACCTTGCTTGCAATCATCGCAATATCGCGCGCGGTGGTGTAGTTGTTGGAGCCACCCTCGCCGCTTGCGTCAGAGAAGTTGGTGGAATTGGTACCCAAGCCGCGCGCACGTTCGTTTAAGCGTGAGATAAACTTGTTCTGGTCACCGCCGCCCACCGTAAAGGCAATCAGCTGCGCTGCCGGGGTGTTCGAGTCTAGAATAATATATCGCAGCAGCTGTTCCATCGTATAACTTGTTTCGCCCTCTTCGCCGTTGTCGAGCGTAACGGGGGATGCCACATCTGCGGCAAGATCCTCGGTTTCTTCTATGGCAAGTAGCGCCGTTAACATCTGTGTTAACGAATGGGGGATGGCACGATCATCCGGCGCTTTCTCGTAGATGATATCGCCAGAACCAAGCTCTATCATAAACACATTGGCGCTCGCTGCTTCAAACGCAGGTTTGTGTTCAACGGGCTTGCTTTGCTTTGCACAGGCTGCAAACAGAAACACACTGGCAAAAAACAAGCTGATCGTTCGTCTAAACAACATTATAATCCCTCCACGCAGTAATCGGCAGAACAGCCGTAACATATGTAATAAATCAATGTGTATTGCGCAAACAAGTGAATTGCCCAATTAAAACCATTATAGCAGATGTTTGCTGATTAATATAGTGTCGCAGGTCGGCGAATTCCCTGCATTTATATTTAAACATAGCGAGTTATGGTGTGAAAAAACACAATAATAGTTACGCTTGAGCCAAAGGGGGAATTAAAGGTGAATTATTCTAGCAGATATGGTATAATATCCGCAAAAGAAGAACTATTTAATACATAAAAACCCTCGATTTGTTTCACAAATGGGTGGTATTGTCATTATAGAAAGTCGGAAAACAGGTTAAGTTATGGGCGTTTTTGCCGATATGTATAACAGAGTATAACCTTGTTACAAACAGGTTTTGATAAAGTCAGCGGTATCGCCGACACGGAGGTGAGCGGGTATGAAAAAATACACGCGGATAGGGATTATTGTTATAGCTTTTGCGGTACTATTGACCACAGTAGCACCGCTGTTTACGGTTTATTCAGCCGATGCCACAAACAATTGGCTGCATTTTAAGCGCGATGGCAAAACATCGACCCAGATTACTATTGTTGAAGGGCGCGGCGTGGATCTGGTGCACAGCAAGCCGGCAAACCTGTACCTAAGCCGTTTGATAATCCGCGACAGCAGCAACAACGAGGTTCCGTCAAACACGGTGTGGATTAACGAAACCAACGACACGCTTAACGCAGCGCTTGGTGTTAGCGGCGTGTATACGATTGTGGGCGATTACTATACCTTAAACGCCACAGGCGATGCTGTTTTTTATTACTATTACGAGCCAACAGAAGCGGTTAAAACCGAGGCGCGTGTAACGAGCGACCAAAACAACCTGATTAAGCAGGACAGTACCATCGCCATTAAGGCGGACGCTGTGCCGTCAGGAATTCCCGCTTTCTCAATCATTAACACTGGTGGGCGCACCCCGACTGGTGCGTTTGCGGAGTTTGATTCCGTCACCTCCTCCAGAGGAAACCAGATTAATAATGAATGGGTCTACAACCTTACATTCCGAAAGGGAACCAGCTCGCTGACTATTCAGCTAATTACCCCCTACGAGATTACCCAGAACAGTGAGTTTGACATCAGCTTTACCACAGAGAAGTCCGACACGCTGGTGGTATCGATTAAAAGCAAAGAAGACATGGTCGGCGACATCAAACGGGCGCTCAGTAACCCCGACCAGCGCGACCCGTACATGACATTTGCCTCCTACAACGACCTTGACTACATAACCGAAAACTTTTCACTGATTAAAAAGGCAATGGTCTACGGTGTCGAGGTCAACTTTACATGGGAGTGGGAAGACCCGGTATCCTCCACCGATAATCCGGTCATATCCATTTCAAATCCGCTCATCTCCACCCACTACACCGCCAAGGTGACGCGGCGGGAAGAGGATGTTGTGGGCACACTGACGGCAAACATCGTTTACCTGCCGGCAGGAACCGTGGAGGGAGACCCCACGGCGCACCAAGAGGCGCACCCGCTGCGCGTTGTGGTCAAGGGCAAGGGAACGCCACCGGGAGTAAATATCGTAACCCAAATCGATGAAAGCGGGAACCCAGTCACCACTGTTCCTATTTCGACTACGCCGGTGTGGCTTGATCTATATGACGGCTCGGTACCGGGGCATAGCATGCAAACGGGCGCGTATCACCCCTTGTTTTTGCACTTAAAGTACGGCGCGCGTGGTGGCAGAGCGGATTACGCCACCATCACCTCCTCCAACAACAATGTGCTATCTGCAAACTATACGGGAACCACCGCAGGCAGCTATCAGGATTTATACGCATGGAACTCTCGCTTAATTAACCCGAGCTCCAATGAGGCATACGAGGGGATTGTTGGGTTAAAGCTATACCCCAAACAGGTGGGTACGACGGTCGTCACCGTTCGTTACTATGCATCAACCCCCACATCAGAGCTGTTAATTAGTGAAGTGAAATTTAACGCACAGGTAGTAGATTCCTCCCCCAACAAGGATTCTTCGCTCAAGAGCCTCGAGCTTTTTGAGATAGACACACAGGGCAACAGCGCCCCCGGCACCGGCCTAATTTTTAGTCCAAACACCAAAAGCTATGCCCTCTCGGTGGGCAACTGGGTGGAGTCGGTTCGTTTTCGTGCAACCAAGACCGATACCAAGGCAAGCTCGGATATCATCGTCAAGTGCGACGGTGTGGTGATAGACACAATCCGCTCGGGCGTAACCAGCCCAGTTTATGCGATTTCGGTGCCGGACAACCCCAATAAAACCACGTTTACCTTTGAGCTGATTGTCACAGCCGAAAATCTAACACAGACCACCTATCAGGTGTACGTCGAGCGTTTGCCTCAAAGCAACGATACGGCGCTTAAGAACTTTACGGTGCGTGACAAAAAGGGCAACACGCTGCCATACTTTAGAATAGGGAACACACAGAATAAGACATTTGACCCGAACGTGCGGGACTACGGCATGGAGCTTGCGTATAATATCAAGGAGATTACGTTTGAAACCACCACCTCTCATCTAAAATCGGTGGTTACGATAAACCCAGAACCGCAGGAGACGGGCAACTGGTTTGACCGCAACAAATACATCACGTTTGCCGACGATGTGGCGTCGCAGCTTGTCACCATTACAGTGACGGCGGAAGACGGCAGCACAAATGATTATCGGCTGATGATTGCACGGCAGGCGCCGGCAAGCGATTCTATGCTGCAATCCATCGTCATAAAGGATCACACCACAAAAACAGTCGATTTTGCATTCGATACCTATGTAGAGAGCTACGAAACCGTGCTGGTGGATAACTCGGTGCGATTTGTCACGGTGTACCCCACCGCGCGTAGTGCCTACGCTACCGTTTTGGTGAACAACGAGAACGTAACACCGCAAAGCGGCTATCGGATTGACCTAGATGTTGAGATAGCAGCGCCGATCTCGATTCGGGTCACCGCGGAGGACGGCAGAACGACAACAACCTATTCGCTGTCGGTCAAACGCCTTGCGCCAAGCACCGATGCAACGCTGATGGGGCTTAAGGTCGGCACGCTTGCGCTAACGCCTTTGTTCTCATCAACGCAGATTAACTATACCGCAACCGCAAACGAAACTACGACCGCGCTTTCCGTGACGCCCACCGCGACCCACAAGAACGCCACAATCGCCGTAGACGGGGTAACGGTTCGCAGCGGTACGGCGAGCAAATCCATTCAGCTTTCCGAGGTGACGGTGATTACGATTGTCGTAACCGCAGAGGACAAGGTGACCAGAAAAACCTATACCGTGACCGTCACCAACGATTCGCTGCGTATTCGCAGCACCAATGCGGATCTAAAGAGCCTTACGGTTAACGAGGGGGACATGTCGCCCGCCTTCAAGAGCTCAATATCTACCTATAACGTACCGGTGGACTCGACGGTGGACTACATCGACATCATCCCTGTCCCCGCCGATTCACGTGCGAAGGTCGCCGTAAAGCTTGGCTCCAAATACATTGGAGACTATACGGGCAACTATTCCGAGGCACTTAAAAACGGCAACAACAAGTTCTCCATCGAGGTAACAGCGGATGACGGCAAGACCAAAAAAACCTACACCCTGACGATAAACCGCTCTGCCAGTGGGCAGGGCAGTGGTATGAGCCCCATAAGCACCGATCAGGTGGATTTTAAAAAGTCCAAAACCATCTATGTCGATATCACCAAATACACCGTGATCTCGTCCGCGCTATTCAAGGAGCTTGAAAAGTACCCCGATACAACAATCATCTTCCAAGGCACCGACTATTCGCTTACCTTTAAGGGGACGGACATCAACAAGATTATTCCGTTTGCCGAGACCTATAACTTCGCAATGAGCTTTACCTCCCCGAATGAGGATAAGATTCTATCGATGCTCAACGAATCGGATGCCGCAAGACCACTGGTGTTTTTGTACTTTAAGCACCACGGGGTATTGCCCGCAGCGGGTACGCTGCGCGTAGACCTTGGGCTTAGGTATAAAAATGAGACGCTGCACCTGCATTACTACAACCCAACGATGGACCGCATTGAATACTACGGCACGGTAAAGGCAAACGCCCGCGGCAGCATTGCGTTTCGTGTTGACCATTTTTCCGACTATCTCTTAGCGGGCAAACGCTTGAATGGCTCGGTGGATAAATCAAAGGAGGTCAACATCGGGGTCAGTGATGCCGAAAAGGTCAACCCCGATACCGGCCGCTGAAGGAGGAACGCTCCATGCGACCTATAACGGTTCAATCCTTGCTAAGGCTTGTGGCGCTCTGCCTTGTTATGGTATCCTTGTGCGCCTGCGGCATGGAATCGCTGCTTTATACCAACACGGTGAAGCCTGTTTCATCCGAGCAAAAAGAGGAACAGCCGCTGTTTGTTAGCGCCCCGCCTGAGGAGGCAAAGCCGCCGGAGAACAGCTTTACGTTACAGATAAGCAAGGCGGCGCAAAAGAACCGTGATGTTGTGGGCTGGTTGTATATCCCGGGCACCGACATTAACAATAGTGTACTGCAGGCGTTTGACAACAGCTACTACATCCGCCGCAACGAACAGCGGCAGGACGACATCTACGGCTGCTACTTTGTAGATTGTGATGCGCCCGTGTCTACGGTGGACGAGCTTGCGCCCAACACCATCATCTATGGGCACAGCGATTTAAAGGATAACCCCGACGGGAAGCGATTTTCGCAGCTGTTTGGGTTTATCGACGAGGAGTTTGCCAAAAGCACGCCCAACCTGTATTTCAGTACAGGGGAGGACGACCTGGTGTGGCGTGTATTTGCTGCATTTTATACCCACACCTCGTTTCACTATATCGCAACCCATCCCAGCGATACGGAGTTTGAGCGCATTGTCGAAAAGGCGCGCGAAGGCTCGTTGTAC
>JAEZVA010000009.1 GCA_023443315.1 Bacillota bacterium
ATGGGACCCGAACCGATGACCAGTACCTTTTTGATGTCTTCGCGTCTTGGCATACCTATTTTGCCTCCTTCATCAAATCAATAAACCGGTCAAACAGATACGCGGTATCCTGAGGACCGCTGCACGCCTCGGGGTGAAACTGCACCGTAAACGCGCGGGTGTTTTTGTATATTACGCCTTCGCAGGTGTTGTCGTTGACGTTGATGTGGCTGACCATGCCCACCGCAGGGTCTAGGGTGTCGCTGACCACCGCATAGCCGTGGTTCTGGCTTGTGATGTAGGTTCTGTCCTCGGTCAAATCCTTAACGGGCTGATTGCCGCCGCGGTGACCGTACTTGAGCTTGGCAGTCTCGGCACCCTGAGCAAGCGCAAGCAGCTGATGCCCAAGACAGATGCCAAAGATCGGCACGCCGGAGGCAACGAGCGCCCGCAGCGTTTGAATGATTGCGGTATTCTCCGCAGGGTCGCCGGGGCCGTTTGTCAGCATAATCCCGTCAGGCTGATAAGAGAGTACCTGCTCTGCCGTGGTGTGGGCGGGAACCACCGTAACGTCGCAGCCGCGGCTGCGCAGCGAATTTAGGATGTTGCCCTTGTAGCCGAAGTCCATCATTACAACCCGATGACTGTGCTTGTCGCTTGGGTAAAGCTTTGGCTCTTCGCAGGTTACCTGACTGACTGCATCGGTGATGGTATATTCGTGTATCCTTGCAAGCAGGTTATTTTTGTCGGCAAGCACGTCCTCGCTGGTAATCATGCCGTTCATAACGCCGCATTCGCGAATCTTGCGGGTGAGGGCGCGGGTATCTACGCCGTGGATGCCGATGACGCCCTGCTGTTTTAGAAATGCGTCGACCGTCTGCTCACAGCGAAAGTTTGACGGCTGCTCGCACCACTCGCGCACGATGTAGCCCTTAACCCACGAACGGTCGCTTTCGCCGTCCTTGCTGTTTACGCCGTAATTGCCGATGAGCGGGTATGTCTGCGTCAGAATCTGTCCGTAGTAGCTGGGGTCGGTAAGCATCTCCTGATACCCCGTCATGCCCGTGGCAAACACAATCTCGCCTATCGTCGTACCCGTGGCGCCAAAGCTTTCGCCGGTAAGAACCGTACCGTCTGCAAGCAGTATGTACGCCTTTTTCGGTGTGCTTGTCATCATCTCTATGCCCATCCCTTTCCTTGCAGCGCTTATGCAGCCCCTGCCGATCCGTTTGCGTTGAGGTTGTGTCTTTTCCCTTTATTGTTGTAACTACTTCTATCCGCGGTACTCGTTAATCTCATCCCGCATGCGTATCGCCTCTTGCCTTGCCGCAAGCGCGTAGTCCTGCTCGCTATATCCGCCCTTTTGCCACGCGCAAAGGATGGCGCGCGAAGAGTTTATAATGGCACCGAGACCGTTTTTGTCAAACGCCACCGCCACATCCTTTGCCGAACCGCCCTGTGCACCGTACCCCGGTACAAGGAAGAAGGTGTCCGGCAGGGTGCTACGCAGCTGTTTTAGCTGCTCTGGGTAGGTTGCCCCAACCACGGCACCCACCGCGTTGTAGCCGAGACTCCCCTTGGTGCCCTCGCCCCATTGGGTGCACAGCCCGCCCATTGCCTCATAAACCGTTTTACCGCCTAGGTCTTTGTCCTGCAGCTCACCCGACGAGAGGTTGGAGGTCTTGACCAGTACAAAGATGCCCTTGTCGTGCTCCTTGCACTGCTTAATCAGCGGTGCGATGCCGTCGGTGCCGAGATAGCCGTTTACCGTCAGCGCATCGCCGTCAAAGGCGCGGATGTTTTCGTCCTCCACCTCGGTCACACCGAGATAGGCGGCGCCATAGGCGTCCATCGTCGTGCCGATGTCGTTGCGCTTAGCGTCCACCACCACATACATCCCCTTGCTTTTGGCGTAGTGAATGGTTTCGTACAGGGTGCGAACCCCCTGCCAGCCATACATCTCGTAGTAGGCACTCTGGGGCTTTACAGCGGGCACAATGTCGCACAGCGCATCGATAAGCCCTTTGTTATAATCAAGCAACGCCTGCGCTGCGCCCTCAAGCGTTTTGCCGTGTTGCGCATAGGCGGCGTTTTTGATAAAAGATGGGATGTAGTCTAGCTTTGGATCGAGACCCGCAACGGTGACGTTGTCGGTCTGTTCTATCTTTTTTATCAGCAGGTCAAATGACATATTGTTTTGTCCCCCAAGTTTTATTCTTATGTGTTGCGATACAGTGGCTTGCGTCGGTGCGGGGGTCTTTGTTTAAATAATTATACATTGTTATGAATAATTATTCAACTTATTTTTTTGTTCCCCGTATAGAACTGCATGCAGATTTTTACTTCTCACTTGTATAGATTGCCACACGGTCGATGCCGTCGCGCTCGACCACCTGAACCTTCACCGTCTCGTCGCCAGAGGTGGGCAGGTTCTTGCCGATATAATCGGGGCGAATGGGTAGCTCTCTGTGCCCGCGGTCAATGAGTACCGCCAGCTGGATGTTCTGCGGTCTTCCCCGCTGCATAATCGCGTCTATCGCGGCGCGCACGCTGCGCCCGGTATATAGCACATCATCAACCAAGATTATGCGCTTACCCGTAATCGAAAACCCAATCAGTGAACGGTCGTTTTGTGAACTGCCCTGTTCGTTGCGATCATCCCGAAACGGGGTGATGTCGAGCAGCCCTACCTCCACCGCCTTGCCTTCCATCTGCTCGATGCGGGCGGCAATGCGCGCGGCAAGCTCCGCACCGCGTGAAAGGATACCCAGTATGCATAGTTGCTCGGTGCCACGGTTGCGCTCTACAATCTCGTACGAGATGCGGGTGATGGCTCTGGCAACCGCCTTATCATCCATAATCTCCGCCTTTTCCTTCAAAACAAGCTTCCCCTTCTTTCGTTTACGGTATAAAAAAAAGACCAAACTGTCTGTGGTGTGACAGTTTGGTCGCAGATGCGTTCACAATATCCGCCGAATGAAACATCCGGCTATGGTGACTATCCGACCGCCTTGTCAGCCTCACAGGACCAACTTAAAGGTTGCCTTTTGTAGTATTATATCGCAATGAGTGTGGTTTGTCTAGTGTCGTTTTTGCTAAAGCACCCCGAGGCTTTCACTTTATTCTTCTACATAAACAGGATAATTGCACCGAATACGATAAGCGCGATACCCATAAAGCGATATAGCCCGAGCGCTGCGTCAGATGGTTCGGCATTCTTAAACTTCCAGCCCTCCGTCACATACCACAGGTTTTTTTGGCTTGACCGCAAGCCCCAAACCCACCGAAGCCAAAAGCAGGGCGGGAATCAGCATAGCGGGCGGTCTACCCTTTTTGGCATGATTTTGCAGTTCCGTAACCAGTACGTCCTCGTCGATGTACCCAAGCTCGGAGCCCGACAGAAATCCCGGCGCATCCAGCGGATAAGACCATTGCCCTGAATATTGGGATTGGTCAAGACTCGTATAGGTATAGAGATAGCCGTTTGGGTATTCAATGGTAATCGTCTTGCTGTCAGTGCTGTATATGTAGGTTTGTTCGCCATAGCGTATGGTCCTGCCGTCGTCAAGGAACTCGAGCGCGATGCCGTCTATCGTTGTTACAGATTGCGCTGCGCAGGCGCACAGCAGCCCCACCATGCATACCACAATAAGCAGACGATAAAGGCGTTTCATTTAGAACAACTCCCCTTTACAGGTTAATCGTTGCAATGCAATACCATTGATTGATAATCAAATCTTACAAACCCGAGCCGCTCGTACAGTGCGATGGCTCGATTATCCTTTGTAACCTCAAGGCGAAAGCGCTTTGCGAGCGGATGCACTTTGAAAAGATGTTCAAAAAAAGCTCTTCCCAAACCGTTTGAGCGGTACTCGGGCAGTATGAACAGATCCTCTACCCATATAACAAGCCCGCCCGCCTCCTGCGAAAAGGTCTTTGCAATCAGCCCAAAGCCCGCCGTCCTGCCTTCGTGTTCAAGCAGGTAGCCCTCTAGGTAGCAGTCTGAGCGTACCATCTCCTCAAACGCAGCGGCAAGGTTTTCATCCGGCACGGGATGCAGTACCGCCTCGGAGCGGTAAAACGCAGCGGCAAGGGCAAGGTACTGCTCCTGATCCTGCTCGGTTACTCTTCGTATCATAATCATCTCATCCCAGCATAGTCAGATTGCGGCTAGTCGCTGCTGAGCAGGTTGGTTTCTCCCTGCTTGCTGCACAACGCGCGCAGCTGTGGAACCAGCTCGATAAAATGCGCTGCCTCAAAGTGATTCTTAAGCATCTGCATATCCTGCCACTGCTCGATAAACACAAAGATCGTCGGGTCGTTTATGTCCTGATACAGTCTGTACAGGATACAGCCCGCGTCGTTTTGGTTGGTTAACGTCTCGAGCTGTTTGGCTATCTCCTTAAACCTTGCTACCTCTTCTTCACGCACATAATTCTTTGCTACTACCGTTACCATAACTATTTATCTTCCTTACAATTTATTATTTGTCCCTTGAAAAAACCCAAAATACACTTTAATTAAACAGGGGTTTGTACAAAGCGTCAGCGTACGCCGTGGCGCACGCTGACGCGGTATGTTTTTAGCTTGCCTTTATGTTGTTAACCATGTTGTAAAGACCTTCGACCATCTTCTCGTATTGCGCGGCGTTTTTCTCTTTTACCTGTTCACCGGTTGTCATAGACACGTAAAACCTCGACCCTACCTGTGCGTGGTATTCGCTGATAAAGGTCTCTTGCGCAATCTCCGACTGCGTTATATCCCATGTCTTGCCCTCAACCAAGGGGTTGTCCGGGAAATCCTTTGACAGGTCGCGTAACAAACCTTGCTCGATAAACAGGTTGGTAAAGCCGTCGTCGTAGATAAACATCATCGACGGGTTAGTCGAAATCTCCGCCACCATCTTCATCTGCATGGCGTAGGCATGCTGTGGGTCGGTCGGTTCGCCTTGTTGTCCGCCCTCTAAGAAGATCGGGACAATCGAAAGGTTTACCTCCCCGTTGCCGTCGATGTCTGTGAAATACTGCTCTAAGGTTTCTTCCAGCTTCTCGTATCTTTCATCGTCTACAAAGTGAGAGGTTGCAACCATAACGGTACCGTCAAATCGCTCCTTCGTCACAAAGTCTTTAACAAAAATAAACAACAACACCAGTGCGAAAATAGCCGCTACGGTATGCCACTTATAATGATACCAGTAGTTTTCCCATTTCTTTTTAAAGCTCATTCCATCCATCCGTTCTCACCTTCCTATTGCCTAATCGCGAGGCCTCATGGTCGGGAACAAAAGAACGTCGCGTATCGAGTAACTACCCGTCAGCAGCATGACTAGCCGGTCGATGCCGACGCCAAGTCCTCCTGTGGGGGGTAGTCCGTACTCAAGCGCAGTCAAAAAATCCTCATCAACGTCATTTGCCTCGTCGTCGCCCTGCGCCTTCATCTGCGCCTGACGTTCAAAGCGCTCGCGCTGGTCGATGGGGTCGTTTAGCTCGCTGAATGCGTTTGCATGCTCTCTGCCCACGATAAACAGCTCAAACCGCTCGGTATAATCGGGGTCGGAGGGCTTGCGCTTTGCAAGGGGAGAAATCTCCACCGGATGCTCGGTAATAAAGGTTGGCTGCATCAGATGCTGCTCACAGTAGTGCTCGAAGAACAGGTTGAGAATATCGCCCTTTTGGTGGCGCTTTTCATAGGCAATGTGGTGCTTGTCCGCAAGCGCCTTTGCTTCCTCCGTGGTCTTCACCTCGTAGAAATCAACGCCGCCGTGCTTTTTGACCGCCTCTGCCATCGTAAGGCGCTCAAACGGCTGACCAAAGTCAATCTCTATATCGTTGTACACAATCTTGGTGGTGCCCAGCACCTTTTGCGCTACAGTGCGAATCAGACGCTCGGTAATATCCATCATACCGTTGTAGTCGGTATACGCTTCGTATAATTCAAGCAGTGTAAACTCAGGGTTGTGTCGCACCGAAATGCCCTCGTTGCGGAACACTCTGCCGATTTCGTACACCTTATCAAACCCGCCCACAATCAGCCGCTTTAGGTGCAGCTCAAGGGCGATGCGCATATACAGGTCCATATCCAGTGCGTTGTGGTGGGTAATAAACGGACGCGCGGCAGCACCGCCTGCGATGGTATGCAGTACGGGGGTTTCCACCTCCAGGTATCCGAGCGAATCCAAAAAGCCCCTGATCTCCTTAATAATCAGCGAGCGCTTAACAAACGCCTCCTTGACCTCGGGGTTGACAATCAAATCCACGTACCGCTGGCGGTAACGAAGCTCGGTGTCCTTTAAGCCATGCCACTTCTCGGGCAGGGGTAATAGGGACTTAGAAAGAAGGGTGAGACGGTGCGCATGCACCGAAATCTCGCCGCGGCGGGTACGAAAAACAATCCCTTTTACGCCAACGATGTCGCCGATGTCCCACTTTTTAAAATCGGCGTAGTTTTCTTCGCCGATGTCGTCTATCTTTACGTATACCTGAATCTTGCCGCTCGCATCGCGCACGTCGATGAAGTTTGCCTTGCCCATATCGCGCCAAGACATAATGCGCCCTGCTATCGAGACCTCGGTCGCATCAAGCTCCTCGAAACGCTCCACAATCTGCGCACAATAGGCTGTGCGTGCAAAGGTGGTAATCGCAAAGGGGTTTTTGTCCTCCGCCTTTAGATCGGTAAGCTTTTGCCTGCGGATGCGCAGTATCTCAGAAAGATCCTGTTCCTGTTCGTTTGCCTGTGGCTCAATCACTTCACTCATGCGTGTTCGTTCCTTTCAATATTGGCTTGTCCGCCTGCACCATCTGGATAAAATACCGTCACAGACTGCGAGGGCTAGAGCGGACACGCCCTGCTGCGTCAAAGTCGTCGTGGTTATTTGCCGATGGATATAATCTCAAACTTCAAAAGACCAGCGGGTGCTTCAACCTCGACGGAATCCCCCGCTTTGTGTCCAAGCAGCGCCTTGCCAATGGGCGACTCGTCCGAGATTTTTCCGTTTGCTGGGTCTGCCTCAGTAGAACCGACAATGGTATATAGAATGTTTTCGTTAAACTCAAGGTCCTTGACCGTTACCTTGGAGCCGACATTCACGGTCTCGGTGGAGATATCCTCTTCATCAAGCAGCTTAACGTTTTTAAGCATCGCCTCGATGGTCGCAATGCGCGACTCAATGATTGCCTGCTCGTTCTTCGCTTCGTCATACTCGCTGTTTTCGGAAAGGTCGCCAAACGAAAGAGCAACCTTAATCTTTTCGGATATCTCTTTTCGTTTTATCGTTTTAAGCTCTTCTAACTCGTTTTCTAGCTTTTTTAAGCCCTCGTCGGTAAGTAAAATCGGTTTAGCCATAGATCATTTTCCTTTCTGATTTAAGCTGAAAATTATAAAAAAACATGCCTGCCGCTCATACTCCTACAACAGGAAGGCCATACAAAAAAGCGTACGCTGCACAAAACCCGGCAGCGTGACAATATTTGTATTATAGTAAAAGCGGTTTGGGATGTCAATAGATGCCGAGAATCTATTCTGTTTTGCGATAATCATCATGTGTATATTGTATGCCGCCCACCGAAACTGCTCACACAAAGAACGACTGTACAAACGCAGGCAGCTCTGCCGCTTCGATGATTCGACGACCAACGGCGAGTTGTTTGGGGGAAAGGGACGCAAACTCCCGTTTGCCACTCAAATCACAGGCGGCGCCAAAGAATAGAATGGGGTCGATGCCGCTCGGAACTAGGTCTTGTTGCCCTTGGGTAAGGTCAAGGGTGTGCAGACAAACGGCGCCGGGAAAAACCGCCTCATAATTCTGCGGCCGTGTGCCAAAAACAATGAGCGAACGCGGCGAAAGCTGCGGCGCATCCTGTAAGTCGGGTGAGAAGAGCAGCACGCAGTCATTTAGTGAGCCGATGTGTTCAGTAAGCAAAAGCGGTGCGCCGTAATACTCAAGCAGATGGCGGCAGGTGTCGTTATATGCCTCAGTATTTTTTGTATAAACCTTAACGATTGGAGAATATTTAATCAGTGTTTCCGCAAAAATTGCGTATATTCCATCGGGGTCAACAAGACCTACGGTTCTTCGTATGAGCGGCATAGGCAAAAGTTCACTTACCCGCGTGCACAGACGTAGCATAATCTGCCGTTCATAATTTTGTGAGTCGTAATACAACGCCAAAAGGTCTTGCTCGGGTTGCAGGGTGTCGGCGGCGATAACCCGCCCGCTAAAACGTGGGTAAAGCTCCCTTAGGGCGGAATAGTCCGGCTTTTTTCGTTTCTCAGGTATCTGCAACAGATAATAATCGAGGTTCTCCTGCCCGCAATAGCACGCTGTGCCTTGGTTCCTTGACCACGGCGCAAACAATCCTTTGCGCCGCTTTGTTGCCGGCACAGCCGCAATAAACATAGTGCCGCCCCCTGTAAATGATGGTTGCAAAGCGCTTTCGCGCTCACCTGGCATGCCCTAAGCAAGTATATGCCCGGTGTTTTGGCTATCATGACTACAAGGGATGATTGTCGCGATAAAGTTGTGGCAGAATTTTATGAAAGACCACCCGCACCTTTTTTGTGCAGGTGGTCTATTCTTCTGTACAAACGGTGGTCAATGACTACTGCGCAGCCTCGGAAGAGGCTTCGCCCGCCTGTGCTAGCTGGTTTTGAACCTCTGCAAGGTTCTTTTTGGTTGCTTCAATAACCTCAATTGCCTTTTTGAGCTGAGCGTCCTCGTCGGTGGACACAAACTCAATGTCAAGGGTAGCGAGTGCTTTTTCCATCTCGACAGGCACCGCTACTTCAAAGTCGGGCTGTAAGCCCACGCCATCAAACTTATCGCTTTTAGGCGGCTTATATACGGCGATGGTAAATGATACCGCAGAACCGTCGTTGAGCTTATATTGCTGTTGCATCGAGCCCTTGCCCGCGGTTTTTGTTCCCACCGATTTTGCCGCTTCGAAGTCGCGCAATGCCTGCACAAACAACTCGGATGCGGAGGCGGTATTGCTATTGGTCAGCACCATCATCGGAAGATTAACATAAGACGAGTTGCTCTTTGCAATAATCTTGGTTTCACCGCTTTTGTAGGTTGCCGAAAACAGCGTGCCCTCGGGCAGCAGCTTATCGAGCATCTCAACCGCTGCGGTGAGGTTGCCGCCGCTGTTGCCGCGAAGATCAAAGATAAGCCCTGTCGCGCCTTCGGATATCATCTGATCCACAGCCGTTTCAAACTGTGTGGGGGTGTTGTTGTTAAAGCTGACGATGCGGATATATGCGTTGGTATCAATCAGCTTTGCATAAACAGAAGAGATTTCGACCTCGCGCCTTGTGACCTCAACAACCGAGTCGGTCGTTTCGCGGCGCACGGTGAGAGAAACCTTGGTGCCAGCATCGCCCGCAAGCATCTGCATCGCTTGTTCCGCCGTCGCGGCGGTGACATCTAGTTCGTCTACCTTGATAATCAAATCGCCCACGGCAAGCAACGAAACCGATTCCTCATCCGTCCCGCTTGAAAAAACCTCGGTAATCACGATATAACCTGAGGGGTCGATCTCATACTTCGCGCCGATATTAACACTTTTTCCGGCATATGCCGCATTAAGCGCATTGTATTGCTCCGCTGTGTAGTAAGCGGCATAAGGGTCTCCGATGCCACCTAAAAAGCCCTTTGCGATATTGGACTGCAACGAATCCTCATCAATCTTGCCCGAATAGTTCTGCCGAACAAGACGTTCGAGCTCGCTGAGCTTTTCGTACATGGATTCGCGTTCCTTGAGGTTGTATACCATCGAGTTGAAGTTGGTCATTGAGATAACCATGGTAATGGAAAAGGTGACGGCGGCCGTAATGGCCATAAAGGTGATAGCCGCACCCAAAGAAATCTTCTTTCTCATAAATCCTCCGTATGCGTGCGCGAGGGTCTGTTTGCGCACGCGGTTAGAGAGCCGGGTAAATTTCTATGCGGCGCTCTCCTATGGGGTACCCCGATTGTCCCGCATCCAAAAAGTGCTGTATTACGTCTTGGTGTAATGGTTAAGGGGGTTTGTGTGCTTGCCGTTTTGGCGGATTTCAAAATGCAGGTGCGGACCAGTTGACCAGCCGGTGGAACCCACCTTGCCAACCTCTTCCCCCTGTGCCAGCCACTGCCCCAAATCCACAGAGATACTGGACATATGTGCGTACAGGGTTGCGTACCCGCCGCCGTGGTCTATAATAACATACTTGCCATAGCCAACACCCGCGGTGTAGTTGGTCTGCACAAATGCAACCTTACCGGCGTTTGCCGCCTTAACAGACTTACCATACACTCCAGAGCCAGTGATGTCAATACCCGTGTGAAAATCCGAGCCGTTAAAACGCCAGCCGTAGTAGGAGGAAATGCTGCTGTAACCGGGTACCGGCCACGCAAACTCGCCGCCAACATATTCGCCGGTGCTGCCGATCTCCGCCATCAGCCGGTCAATCTCCGCCTTGGCTTCGTCAAGCTCCTTTTGAATCTTTGCCTTGTTGGCGTTGTACTCCGCCTCTGCCTTTTTGAGGATGGAAACCTCTTGGCTCAGGCTGCTGTACTGTCCTTCTAATTGCTTCTTCTTTGCGGCTTCCTCGGCATTTGCCTCGTCAACCTCCGCCTTGGCGGCGTCAATCTCCGCTTTAGCGGCCTCGACCCCCGCCTTGTCGATGCGAAGCTGTGAAATCAACTCATCGTCGTGCTGGGTGATGCGTTTGATATATTCGCTTCGCTCTAAAAACTGAGAAAAGCTCTGTGCACCAAACAACACATTCATCACGCTGGAGGTGTCTGTCATGTAAAGAGCCCGCATGCGAACCTTAAACAGCTCGTAGTTTTCGTCTATGTCCGCCTGCTTGTCCGCAATCTCCTGCTCTTTTTGCGCAATCTCCTCGTTCAAAACGGCGATGCGCTGCTGCAAAATGGCAATCTGCTCCTGCGAAATGGCAATTTGGCGGCTTACGCTGTTCTGCTTGGCAATGGTTTTTGACTTTTCATCCGATATGCTGTCAATGTTCTTTTCAATGGCATCAAGCTCTTTTTGCAGCTTCTCGTAGTCGCCCTTGAGATCGTCCAGCTTGTCGTTTGCCTCCGATTTGGAGCCGGAGGAGGATGAAGAGGTTGAGCCAGTTGAACTCGTGTTCTCTTTCGAGGAACTCGAGTTGGGGGTAAGGGTAAGTGCATATGTAAACTGCGGCACCGCTGCACTGAAAATCATCATTATTGCAGCTGCCGCGGTATACAAACGAATATTTTGTTTCACTTTATGCTTCATCCAAAAGCCCTCCCTTTCCGATATTGCGGGGTGCCCGCTTATCAGTCTAAACCTTTAGATGTCTTCTTACAAAAAGCATGCTGCCGATGGTGCCGGAAAGAACACCCGCCGATACAAACCCCAGCAACAGCATATTTGAAACCGTATCAAACGGTACGAAGCTGCGATATGCTAGGTCAAGCCAGCCCGACGCGTTCTCCGACAGGCTGCGGAGGATATAGTCGTAGCCGCCCCATACAACGCCAAAGGCAAGCAGTGCGGAAATCAGCCCCAAAATGGTGCCCTCTATAATAAAGGGCAGGCGTATGAAGCTATCGGTAGCGCCGACGAACTTCATAATGCTGATCTCGCGACGGCGGTTAAACACGGTAATCTTTATGGTGTTTGCGGTGATAATTAGCGAAACCAACACCAAAATACCCACTACAGCCACGCCGAACACATTGACGGCGTTCTTAATACTGGTAATGGAGGAGGCAACCTCCATCGGTGCGCTGACGCTTTCAACCCCCGCCAACCCCCTGAGCTGCTCCACGGTCTCTCCAAGCTTTGAGAGGTCTGCCACCTTCACCATATAGGTGTCGGGCAGGGGGTTTTCCTCGCCGCGCAGACCCGCCATCAGGTCCGAGTATTCGCCCATTGTCTCGGCAAACTGCTCAATACCTTGTTCTTTTGGAATATACTCAATCTCGCTGATATTATCCACCTTGCGAATCTCGGTGTCCAGCGTGGTTCGGGTCAGGTCAGGAATCTCGTTTTTGAGAAACACCTTGACCTCGTTTTGCGATTCTACATAGCCGACAATACTGTTTACATTAGCCGAAAACAAGAGCGCACCGCCAATGAGCAAAAGGCATGCTGTCAGTACACCTACCGACGCCACACTCATCATACGGTTCACCCAAACATTACGCGCGCCTTCCCGCAGAAGGTAACCAAAGCTACTTACTTTCATCGGTTACGGCCTCCATTCCAGCGCGAGTCCGTCCGAGACAATCTCGCCGTGTTCCACGATAATTACGCGTTTGTTAAAACGCGCAACAAGGTCGTGCTCATGCGTTACCACTAAAACGGTTGTGCCACAGCGGTTAATCTCGCTAAGCAGTTCAATGATCTCGTAAGAAAGCTCGGGGTCGATGTTGCCCGTCGGCTCGTCTGCAATGATAAGAGACGGGTTGTTTACAAGGGCGCGAGCAAGCGCTACACGCTGCTGCTCGCCACCTGAAAGCTCGGCGGGCATGCATCGCGCCTTGGATGCAAGCTCGACAAGACCGAGTATGTAAGGTACGCGCTTTCGGATATCCCGGGCGGTTACGCCGGTTACCCGCAGCGCAAACGCTACGTTATCATACACACTCATGTTGGGAATAAGCCGAAAATCTTGAAACACAACGCCCATCGAGCGTCTTAGCTTGGGTATATGGCGGCGCCTAATATGGGAGATGTTGTAGCCGTTGACTTCAACCGTTCCCTTTGAAGGACGTTCCTCGCCCATAACCAGCTTAATCAATGTGCTTTTGCCGGCGCCAGAAGCGCCGACAACAAACACAAACTCACCGTCGTTTATCTTTAGATTTACTTCGCGCAGCGCCTTTGTGCCGTTGGGGTAAACCACCGACACACCTGTAAATTTAATCAATGCGTTTTTTCGCCTCCGGGATTATCAGGATGGTAAGCAGATTCGGGCATCCGGGTAATCCTGCAATCCTTTTGTCCTTAATACTTTACAGGATTTGCTGTCAGGTACTTCTTAACCATTAACGCTACCTTAAACACAATGGCGTGGTCAAACTCGCGCAGGTCAAGCCCGGTGAGCTTCTTAATCTTCTCTAGACGATAAACCAGTGTGTTGCGGTGCACAAACAGCTTGCGGGATGTCTCGGATACGTTAAGGTTGTTCTCAAAGAAGCGCTGAATGGTAAACAGCGTTTCATGGTCTAGCGACTCGATAGAGCCTTTTTTAAACACCTCGCGTAAAAACATCTCGCAAAGCGTGGTGGGGAGCTGATAGATCAAACGGGCAATTCCTAAGTTGTCGTAGCTGACAATCGACTTTTCGGTATCGAATACCTTGCCGACCTCCAGCGCAACCTGCGCCTCTTTAAACGAGCGCGCAAGCTCCTTTACCCCCACTATAGCGGTGCCGATGCCCACGACGGCAGTGGTGTAAAACTCGCTTGAAAGGGTGTCGACTATCGAACGCGCAAGCTTTTCCAGATCACGCGACTCTATGTTGGGCTTAATCTCCTTAACAAGCACCACATCGGTTTCGCTGATGTTGAACACGAAGTCCTTCTGCTTGTCTGGGAACAGGTTTTGTATTACCTCAAACACCGACACATCGTTTGAGTTTGTAACCCGAATTAAGACAACCACGCGGCAGACGTCGGTGCTAAAATGCAGCTCGCGCGCCTTTACGTAGATGTCTCCAGGCAGGATGTTATCTAAGATAACATTCTTAATAAAGTTATTGCGGTCATACTTTTCGTCGTAGTACTGCTTAATGCTGGCAAGCGAGATGGCAAGAATCGCCGCATATTTGGTGGCAATGTCATCTGCACCCTCAACAAACACCGCATAGTCGGGTCTAGGGCGCGTTCCAAAGGGCTTATAGGTGTATCCATCGCGCACAAAGGTATCGTGGGAGTCGGAAAGATCAAACGGCTGATACCCGCTGACCTCCATAACGGTTTCCCCTATCTTGGAAAGCTCGCTGCAGGAGACGATGGTGGCATTCTCGTCCACCACTCCAATGACCCTGTCAATAGAATCCCGCATTTGGTGAACCACGCCTTGAAATAGTCTGTTTGACATATCGTATCCCTTCTTCTCGTATCGAATTCTGACCATACGCTTTGCGTAACACGCAACACGCCAATGCGGCCGCCACCTCTGCGGCGAGGCAAAAAACAATCCCATTCGCCTCAATACAATTCGACAGCCTATAACTAATATTCATTTTACATAATTTTCGCCAAATTTGCAATACGATATACCACAAAACGGAATGAAATCTGCTTGGTTTGCAATAAAACAGCGAAAAACAAGCCAGCACTTCTAAAATACTACACCATACCGGCTGTAGATGTGTTAATAAAATGATAATTCATCCCGGAACAATACGGCGCAAAGGCGAGATGTACCCCTTAACACATCTCGCCTTTGCGCCGTCGATTTGCGAAAACATCCTATTTTTTCAGGTTTACCGTTATGCCCACCGCGCCGATGTCGGTGATGATACAGGTGCTAGCCTTGTCCTTGCCGGCACTGAAGCCAACCGCATTATCAAGTGCGATTACTTTTGGCGGAAGAATGTCGCACACCACATTGTGCTGGGACAGTAGAACAAGTGCCTTGCCGCTGATGATGTTGGCAATCTCACCGATGGCGGAGGTCACAAAGTAGTCTACCTCGTCAAAATCCATTCCGCTCATTGTCCGCACCATTTCGAGCGCAGTTTTGCTTGGGAAGCAGTATACAATTTCCCCGCCAAGGTCTCCTGAAACACCGATGGCAATCCCTACACCCACATCCCAATCGGTAGAGTGGGTGTCGTCTCCATCCTGGTTTGCAACACTGTTAATGTCAAGCATTAGCTTGAGTACATCTTGTGTCGCGTTAACAAACGTCTGATAAAACTCATTAGTCACTGTGCTCAGCCCCCCTCATGCTTGCGTAGTCCGCGATCATCTGGTCTTGCGCTGCAACATGGTTGATAAGCCAAGCTAGCAACTTGCCTGAGAACTGCTGAATAAGCTGATCGTTGTAGCCCTGCTGTAGGTACTGCGCCTCTACCTCGATAACATACTTCACCATGTTTGCGTGCATCTTTGCGTGCTCGACCATATCGGGGTAGCCAATCAGGCGCTGATACTCCTCTTCTGCGCGGAAATGCTCGACGATGTATTGCTTCATAAAGTTGAGTGTTTCGGTAACCATCTGAATTTTTTGCTCGCACGCAAGCGGGGAACGCACCGTTTCGATAAAGGCGAGCACCCTGCGAAACAGCTCCTTATGCTGTTCGTCAATTTCTGGTATACCGAGTTTGTATTTTTCTTTCCAGATCATTTGCTATGTCCTTTCGGGCGGTATGAACTATATATTTGTGAATACTTGACCGCCAATTCGACCAAAGGCTAATTATAACAGATTATTTTACTAATTTAAACATTGAATTATTGCTTATTCTTTCAATAAAAAACAATAAGACGGTGCGTATGAGCAGCCGTCTTATTGTTTTTAAACGCTATCCAGTTTTAGGTTGTAATCTCTACGCGGTTGCCGTCTGGGTCGGCAACGCAGCTTTCAAAGTATCCGTCTCCTGTCGTTCTGGGGGGGCTGTACAGGTTATACCCTGCCACCACGATGCGCTCGGTCAGCTCCCTAACCGTTTTCTCACTGGCTACCGAGAACGCAATGTGACTAAAGCCCGTCACCTTATCTGTCGGCTCTCTGTACACAAGCTCGGTGTGGTGCATCAGCTCCAGCCGTGCGCCGCCGTCAAAGGTGATAAAATAGCTGGAAAAACCCTTGCTGTTTTGGTAGCGCGCGTTGCTTTTGCCGCCAAAAAAGGTCATGTAGTATTCCCTTGATCTCTCAAGGTCTGTCACATACACCGCCATGTGGGTAATCGTGCATTTCATATCAACGATTCTCCTTATTCTACCGAATTATCAGTTCGAGAACCATCTTTTTCCCTGCGTGACGTCGTGCTTTACGAGCTGGTCGGTACGGGTGATATCCTGCATACCAACGCGCTTGACGCGATAGCTGTTATACCTGCCGTAGCAGGTTAAAATCAGCGTCGTAATCTCTGTACATGAACCAAAACATCGGTCTGCCATTGTGTATCACCGCCTTACAACGAATTGTAGCGATTGTCTCATACCGATAACCCACTGAGTGAGAAAAACCAATCGGCATTGTCCTTGCCAATCAATCATCCACTATTTAACCTATTCGCAGCAGCCTTAGACCATTCGCACATTAATGCTAGCCTAGTCCATCAACGCCGCCATGGCAGAGCCGATAAGGGTGGCATTCTCTACCGAAATGATATCGCAGTAAACACCAATCTCCCCGTTGAGATACTCCTTGATATAACGGTCAAGCTTTTTGCCAAATAACACGGACTTTGTAAAGCTCGTCCCTTCTGCGGTGATGCAAACCGGACTTTCAGGGCTACCGCCGCTCTGTGTCTGTAGCATAATCGAGGCAAACACAATGGCGGTCAGACGAGCTGAGCGCTCAAAGCTTGCGTCAATGATATCGTACAACGTGTCACGGTCCTGTTCGTTATCCGCAGCAAGGCGCGATAGATCTCCGTCGCCCTTAGGCTGGGCGCAAAAGCCATCAATCTGCGGCATAGTAAAGCTATCCTGGGCACGGGCAAACCGCTGTGCAAACTCCTGCGAAAACAGCCCGTCTTCTACGGCGCCACGCACGGTTTTATAGATCACCTTGCCCTGATAGGCACCTGAGATCATCTTCTCAAAGCGGCTGCCGCCGGGCACTGCCGATTCGCCGTCAACCTCTTTGTCATAATCGCCCTGACTAATTCCGTCGTACATTCCGCTTTCGCAGTTAATCGCCATTCTTCCCTTGACCTTTTGGGCGTCGGGGGATTTGACAATCTGTTCGCAATGCTCAAGGTAGCAGGTGTTGGTTCCTGTACCGAGAATGTAACCGATAAAGCTGGAATACTGCTTACCCGCTGCGGTGGATACACCGCCGAGCATGGTGGCTACTGTATCGTTTAGCAGAACAAACCGTTTGGGCGCATAGCCGCGCTTTGCCAGTACCTTATTGACGCTCTCCCCAATAAGCTGTCCGTCAACGCCGTCCACCAAAATCTCTTTGCTAAATGCGCTAAGGCTTCCTTCCTTATTGGGTAGAATCGTAGTGGCAAACGAGAAGCAGAACCCTACCGTTTCGGCCTTGGTGTTTTGGAGCACGGGCTCCATATAATCTACAATCTTCTCAAAAAACGCATCAATGCCGATGCAGCCCTGCGTACCCGGCATGGGGTGCTTTGAAAAGTGCGAGATGGTCATGCTACGGTCTTTGCCGTACGTTATCACCGCAACCCGAAAGTTTGTGCCGCCCGCGTCCATGACGAGCACCTCGCGGCCGCAGGGGATATCGTCCGCCAACGTGATAAAGGTTGGAATCATCATCAGCGATGAGGGCAAGCCGGAAAGACCGTTTCTCATCTGAGACAGAAATGCCTCGGTCTCTTTCTTCATATCAATTGTTTCGTAGTGCATGCCGTGCCTGAGTAGAAAATCGTTTGTCGTGTTGTGCATAAATGTAACCTTGCCTTCCCGGCGTCCGTCGCCGTAAAGGCACGAAACGCCATGAAAAATAGTAATGCGGCTTCGCCGCAGGGGAGGCTTATCTCCGACATCTTTTTCTGCTGTTTAAAAGTAGTCTTACAACCTGCCCCATAATAAAAGAATTCGTACTGTTTACTATCATACCAAATTCAGCGCACCAGTTCAATTGCAAACGATTGTTTTTGCAGTATGAAACGATTGATGCAAAACTCGCCGTGGAACAAGGACTATCAATCGATGTTCCCCATCTGGGGCAAGTCGCACCTCGTAATAACCCAGCAGTCTTTGCCGCTTCTTTTCGCCTGATACAACGCCTGATCGGCGCGGCTAATTAATGCGTCACCGCTATCGTTCTCATTGGCACACGTCATGCCAAGGCTCACCGTCGTCTTGTACGTTTGGAAAAACGGGTCTTGTCTGACTGCCTCAAAGAACTGTTCCAACGTCTGCTCCACTGTCTGTGTGTCCCCATAGAAATACCCGGCAAATTCATCCCCGCCCCAGCGGCAAACCGAGCCATCTTGATCGAATACATCAGAGGCAATTTGACCAATGGTTTGCAGCATGCGGTCACCCACCAAGTGCCCATAGGTATCGTTTATATTCTTAAAGCCGTCAATATCAAACACGAAGGCGTTAAGAGACCCGAGCTCCGGAACCTCGCTAACCGCTTTTGATATAAGACGATTAAACCCCCGCCGATTGGGCAGCCCGGTTAGCTGGTCTGTTCGCATAAGCCGAAGCAACAATCGGTCGTTTTTCTTGATGATGCCATTGGTAATAATCAGCACAAACAGAACCACCAACACATAGGCAACTGCATCTCTCGCCGTTTGCGCGTACATCGACTTAGCGAGCACCGACGTGTCCTTCTTGACCAGCAGGTACCAGTTGAGTTCCTTAACATACCGCACGATGTAGTATCCATGAAACGACTGCTCCTTGAACTGGTACACCTGCAATGTGTCGTGGTTTGAAATAATGTTTCGCCTGTTCTCTCTTAAAATATGCGAGTCAAACACGTTTTCGGTGCTAATCCCCACTAGGCTTGTATCAACCTGCACGGTACCGTCTCCCCCAAACAGCAGTGCTTCCAGGTCGTACTCCTCTTCAAAGGTTCTTAGCAGGTTCTGTACATGGTCCATCTGCAGCCCAACGCCGGTAACGCCCATGAACTGCCCGCTTTCATCTGTTACACGGCAGTTGACAAACACAGAAAGATGCTGTTGGTTTACCTCGTCGGTGTCTACGTCGAGCGCGTACACAAGGCCGCTATCTACAAAGTTGTAATACCATACGTCATGGTCGTCGGACTCGCTAATGACCTTGTTTAATCCATTGAAATGGTAATAATTCTTGGTGTAGTCAGAGACCATGAAAACAGAATCGTAATCGTATTTCTCCTTAAAACCCAGTAAATACTGCCGAAGCTGCTCCTGATGCTCAGGCGTGTTGTTCGTGCGTTCTAGCCGCAACCATTCTTTTAGAAAACTGTCGTTGGCCATTGTCAGCGAGACAAAGATGGGCTTCGTAATCTCGTTGCGGATATCCGAATAGATATTCGTGGATGTCAATTTAGAAATGTTAACAATGTCGTTGTCGATGATTTTACTGTAAGTGCTATAGCTGGTAAGCGCCATTGCAGCAAACCCCACCAATATAATCAAACAGATTAGAATATTCACTTTCAACCTAAATTTGCGATCCATATACACACCTCGGCAGTAATCCTTATCCAGTTAAAGACCCATATTACGACAATTTTATATTACCTTCAACATAAAATCAAGTAAATATGGGTTAACCGTAAAAAATTGACTGCTAACAACCAACTCTTACTTACACAGCCGTTCGTCGACATCCAAAACGCACGGGGTTGTTTAGCGTATAACAGAAAATGAGAAGGCGCTTTCACTTGCGTAAAAGCGCCTTCTCATTCAGTTGCAGAGCGGATTAGAGCTCCCGCACAATAATTGTTCGAAAACGGTGCTAGCTTTTCCAGAACCGAATCTTGCCGCTTTCCTGAAAGTTGATTGCGACCATCAGGAGCACAGGCAGACTAATCATACCCAGAAAGCCGAAGTTTACAAGCCCGACATACATGCTCATTAGGGTAAGCAGCGGGTTAAGCCCTAAGCTCTGCCCCACGATACGCGGCTCGA
>JAEZVA010000075.1 GCA_023443315.1 Bacillota bacterium
AGCGGGCATATCGCCTTCGGATAACGCCCCTAGGTATTGCAGGGAGAGGAACGTGAGAGATGATTTCGGCAAACAGATATCGCACACACACATGTAGCGAATTAGGGGAAAAGGATATCGGCAAAGAGGTTCGCGTGGCGGGATGGGTAGAGAACATCCGTGACCACGGCGGCATCTTATTTTTGGATCTGCGCGACCATTATGGCGTTGTACAGGTTGTGGTTCGAGACGACACGATGCTTGATGGCGTAACCCGTGAAAGCACCATCACCGTGTCGGGCGAGGTAGTTCGGCGCGACGAAGACACCATCAACCCCAAGATCAGCACCGGCACCATCGAGGTTGTTACACAGACGCTTACGGTGCTCGGCAAGGCTCAGCCCATGCCGTTTGAGATTGAATCCTCCCACGAAACCAAGGAGGAGCTGCGTCTAAAATATCGTTACCTTGACCTGCGCAACAAGAACGTGCACAAAAACATTGTGTTACGCAGCGAAGTAATCTCGTTTTTGCGTAAAAAGATGACCGATCTCGGCTTTTTAGAGATACAGACCCCCATCCTGACCGCAAGCTCGCCCGAGGGCGCGCGCGATTACCTGATTCCTAGCCGCAAGCATCAGGGTAAGTTTTACGCCCTGCCGCAGGCACCGCAGATATTCAAGCAGCTACTGATGGTATCCGGCTTTGACCGATACTTTCAAATAGCCCCCTGCTTCCGCGATGAGGATGCAAGGGCGGACCGTTCCCCGGGCGAGTTCTATCAGCTCGATTTTGAGATGGCGTTTGCCACCCAAGAAGACGTGTTCGCGGTAGCAGAAGAGGTTTTGTACGAAAGCTTTACAAAATTTTCTGACAAAACAGTCTCAAAGGCACCGTTTGCGCGCATTACCTACGCCGATGCCATGCTAAAATACGGCACCGATAAGCCCGACCTGCGCAATCCACTGGAAATCATCGACATCAGCGACCTGTTTGTCGAGACTGAGTTTGCCCCATTTCGTGGCAAAACCGTGCGCGCTATCAATGTGCCCGGCTGCGGGTCGCAACCCAAAAGCTTTTTTGAAAATATGTTAAACTACGCCCTTTCCATCGGCATGAAGGGGCTTGGCTATATCAAGGTGGACGACGAGATGAACTATCTCGGTCCCATCGATAAATTCCTGACGCCCGCTCAACGCGAGGATCTAAGGGTTCGCGCCGGTCTTGAGCCGGGCTGCGTGCTCTATTTCATCGCCGACAGCAAGACCGAGGCACCCAAGCTTGCAGGTCAGATTCGCACCGAGCTTGCAACCCGCTTAAAGCTGATTGCCACCGACCGATTTGAACTGTGCTTTATCGTCGACTTTCCGATGTACGAGATTGACGAGGATACCGGCGCACCTGCGTTTACCCACAACCCCTTCTCGATGCCGCAGGGCGGTCTTGAGGCGCTCAACACCAAAAATCCGCTCGACGTGTTCGCCTACCAGTACGACATTGTGTGCAACGGGGTAGAGCTTTCGTCGGGTGCGGTTCGCAACCACGATGTCGCCACCATGGTTAAGGCGTTTGAGATAGCGGGCTACAGCGAAGAGATTATTAAGGAGAAGTTCTCCTCATTATACACCGCGTTCCAGTATGGCGCGCCGCCTCATGCGGGCATGGCGCCCGGCGTTGACCGCATGCTGATGCTGCTCACCGATGAAGAAAACATCCGCGAGGTGATTGCCTTTCCGATGAACAGCAACGCGCAGGACCTGATGATGGGTTCCCCCTGTGCGGTAACCGAACGCCAGCTGCGCGAGGTGCACATTAAACTCAGATAGGAGCAATTGATATGGCGGTTACAAAAGACGAGATATTAGACATAGCGCTCTTGTCCAAGCTGTGGGTAGAGGAAGAGGAGCTGGATAAGCTCACCCAAGACATGGCCGAGATTATTGCGTTTGCCGACACCATCAACGCGGCGGGTGACACCGACGAGGAGGTTGACAACATCAACAACCTGTCGAATGTCTTTCGCGAGGATGTAGTGGTGCCGTCTTATGACCGCACGCTGATTCTAAAGAATGTTCAGGGCGGCGAAAACGGCTGCTTCCCCGTCAAAAAACGGGTCTAATACATTGTAATCGACGAGGGGGCAAACACAGTGCATAGTAGTACAGGCAGAATAAAAATTATCCACGACCGGCTGGTGAACAAAGAGCTGTCGGCAACAGAGCTTGCACGGCAGTATATTGACGCAATCGAACAGTATAACAAAACCCTCAATGCCTATGTAAATGTCACGGCGGACACAGCGCTCGCCGCGGCACAGCGCGTGGATGAACGGATTGCAAAGGGCGAACAAATCGGCATGCTCGAGGGCATTCCGATGACGCTTAAGGACAACATCTCCACCGACGGCATCGAGACGACCTGCTGCTCGAATATATTAAAGGGCTATGTGCCCATCTATGACGCGACGGTGTGGAAGACGCTCAAGGATCAAAACGCCGTACTGCTCGGCAAGTCCAACATGGACGAGTTTGCGATGGGCTCTTCCTGCGAGACCTCCTGCTTTGGCGGCGCGAACAACCCCCACAACACGGCACATGTCGCGGGCGGCAGCTCGGGCGGCGTTGCATCCGCCGTGGGCGGCGGGCTTGCCGTGTACGGTCTTGGGTCGG
>JAEZVA010000089.1 GCA_023443315.1 Bacillota bacterium
TCCGAGGTGGCAAAGCTCATCGGCGACGAGGATAAGCCCGTTACGCTGTATGTGGGCAAAAAGCACATTGTGTTTGACGTAAACGGCTATCACGTAATCTCACGCCTGCTGGAGGGCGAGTTTCTCGATTATAAAAACGCGATACCCGACGGGCACACCACCCGTGTTCGCATCGGTGTGCGCAGTCTGGGCGGCTGTGTGGAGCGCGCTTCGCTGCTCATTACCGACCGCTTAAAAAGCCCGATTCGCTGCTCGTTCGAGCAGGACATGGTAAAGATATCCTGCCAGACCGCCATCGGGCGCGCATACGACGAGGTAAGCTGCCAAAACGAGGGCAATAAGGTGGAGATCGGCTTTAACAATAAGTTTTTGCTCGACGCCTTAAAGGCATGCGACACCGACGAGGTGTACCTTGAGATGAACGGTCCGCTCTCTCCGATGAAGATTTTACCCCCAGAGGGCGACGGGTTTTTGTTCCTTGTACTGCCGGTGCGCATCCGCAGCTCTGACAATTAGGTAGCAAACGATATGACCTTAAACAAGCCCTCCCTAAGCGGCTATGCGTTAAAGACGATTGCCGTAACCGCGATGGTAATCGACCACGCGGCGTACCTGTTCACCGACGCGGCATCCCCATTGGGGGTGGTGCTGCATTTTATAGGTAGACTGACGGCGCCCATTATGTGCTACTTTGTTGCCGAGGGGTATTTTTACACGAGGGATTTTAAGCGGTACGCGCTGCGGCTGCTCTCTTTTGCGGTGGTATCGCAGATACCGTATCAGCTCGTGATTGACAAGGGTGCTGTATTGTTCCCCCCGCCGGGACTGAATATGCTGTTTACCCTGCTGTGTGGGCTGCTTGCCCTGCGGGCGTGGAACACCATACAAAACGACACGCTGCGCAGAGCTGCCGTGTGCGGGCTGATGCTACTGACGTCCTTTATGGATTGGTCGATATTCGGCGTGCTGTTTGTGTTTGTGTTTGGCATCTACCGCGGCGACAAAAAGGCACAGTACAAGTCGTTTGCTTTGGTCGCGGGCGGATACCTGTTGATGCGGCTATTTGTAGTACTCTCCCAGCCGGACCAGCTGGTGACGGTGCTCTCGGCGCTTGGCGTGTTCTTCGTTATTCCCCTGCTACTGCTGTACAACGGCAGGCGCGGCGGTGAATGGGCAGGGACGCTCGGCAAACAGGCACGCTGGCTGTTTTACATCGCCTACCCCGCCCATCTGCTGTTGCTCGGGGTCGGGTATCGGATGTTTTTATTAGGCAGAAATTAATAAATAACACCGTAGGGAGCGACGCCCTCGTCGCTCCGTCCCTGACCAGTTTTATTAGGCATATCAATTATAATCTGCGGTGTTATTCGGAACGGTCAAGACCGTTCCCTACGGATTATGAGGTTTTTGATAGCTGAGCAATATCCCAAGCCGACTGCTACTAATGTGCGCAATGAACCCGCATCAACACCGCGGGACGTCGAGGACACCGTCCCCTACAACGCAACAATCAAATTCCGATATCCCCCCTCGAAAGAAGGTTTCATATGAAAAAACAAACCATCCCCATCCATACCGAGTTTATCAAGCTCGACCAGCTGTTAAAGTTTGCAGGGCTTGCCGAGACCGGCGGGCGGGGCAAGGAGCTGGTGCAGGCGGGCGAGGTGCTCGTAAACGGCGAGCAGTGCCTTGCACGCGGCAAAAAAATCCGCGCGGGCGATACCGTCACCCTTGACGATATTACCCTTGTGGTCGAGCAGGGTTAGGGCATGACGGTTACAACACTTTCGCTTTCCCGCTTTCGTAATATCGGCGACATGGTATTTTCTCCCTGCAATGGGGTCAATATTATCTATGGGGACAACGCGCAGGGCAAAACCAACCTGATTGAGGCGTTGTGGCTGTTTACGGGGGCAAAAAGCTTTCGCGGCGCAAAGGATGCAGAGATGATTGCGTTTGACAATCAGCGCGCGTCACTCTCGCTTTCGTTTGCAGCAGACGACCGCGAGCAGACCGCCGAGATTACCCTAAATAGCGGCGCAGGCAAAAAGAAAGAGGTACTGCTCAACGGCGTACAAAAGGATAGCGTAAGCGCGTTGATGGGCAGGTTCTGTGCCGTTGTGTTCTCCCCCGCCCACCTTGCCATCGTATCAGAGGGTCCCGGCGAGCGCAGACGGTTTTTAGATACCGCCATCACCCAGGTGCGGCCGGTGTACGACCGCCTGATGAGCGAATACCAAAAGGCACTGACCCAGCGCAACGCTTTGCTGCGCGACCTCCCCTACCACAGCGAGCTTGCCGACACCGTCGAGCTGTGGGACGAACGCCTAGCCAAAACCGGCGCGTCGATTATGCGCCTACGAATAAAATACTGCAAACGCCTAAGCGCAGAGGCATCCGCCATCTACGCGGGCATTGCAGGCGACAAAGAATGCCTGCGCACCATCTATCAGCCCAGTATCGCCCCCAAAGACCCCGACTGCACCGACCCCCACGTCCTGTACGGAGAGATACGCTGCGCTCTGCGCGAGGGTCTTAGCGAGGACATCAAGACCGGCTTTACCACAAGGGGCATTCACCGTGACGAGCTGGATATTACCATAGACGGCATGCCGGTGCGGCTGTATGGCTCGCAGGGGCAACGCCGCAGCGCGGTATTAAGCCTAAAGCTAGCCGAAAGCAACCTGCTTAAAGAGGTGTTGGGCGAAAACCCCGTTATCCTGCTCGACGATGTGATGAGCGAGCTGGACGGCGCAAGACAGGAGTACATCCTCAACCACGTCAAGGATCGACAGGTGTTCATCACCTGCTGTGACAGCGCGGTGTGCGGCTGCCTCGAGCGCGGCAAGACGTTTTTTATCACAAACGGGTCGATTGCCGAGGGAATGGAAACGGCAGAGATTGCCTGTCCCCTGCCCGCGGCAAAGGACGCGGACGAGTGATTGATATAGTGCGTTATCCGTAGGGGCGCATCACGAACCTGCGGTTGGCATTGGGAAAACCTGCGGGTTTTCCGCGCCGTACTCGTCGCTCCGTCCCTGCCCAGTTATAAATAGGCATTTCAATTGAACCCATGGAGGAAATCGGAACGCCAATCATTCGTAGAAAGCGCAATATCAACCCAAGCCGTAGGGAGCGACGCCCTCGTCGCTCCGTCCCCGACCAGTTATAAAATGCATTGAAATAAATGCCCGATATAAACCAAAACAGGACATACAAACACCACGCAAAGGAATGAGAACGCAATGTATCTGCATCTGGGACAGGACACGGTCGTAAAGCTTGCGGACATCGTGGGCATCTTCGACCTTGAAAACGCAACCATCTCAAAGCACACCCGTGCCTACCTGGCCGCCGCCGAACGGGCGGGTAAGGTGGTTAACGTGTCAAGCGAGATGCCAAAATCGTTCTGCGTGTGCCGTCATGGAAAAGAGACACGCATCTATATCTCGCAGATATCATCGGTAACGCTCAAGCGGCGCAGCGGGTTTATGGATAGCATCGCAAACATATAGGGGTTTACGAAAGGGCGGATAATCACATGGACGGGTTTACCATACGGGCGGTCTTGGAGCAGGAGCATGCACAGTGTGCGGCATTGCTTCGCGAGGCATTTGGCACGGTTGCCCAGGAACTTTCATTAACGCAGCAAAACTGCCCCACCAACCCCGCATTTATCACCGAACAGCGGCTGACGGAAGAATACCACATGGGCAAAGAACAGTTTGTGCTTTGTAAGGACGATACCTTAATCGGCTTTGCGGAGCTTACAAAAAAGGACGATACAACCTGTGAGCTTGGACGGCTTGCGGTGTTGCCAAAATACCGGCACATGGGCGGCGGAAAAATGCTGCTAGACTACGCAAAAGAGCAAGCAAAAAAGCGTGGCGCCGGGCAGATAACCATTGGTATCATAGAAGAAAACACCCGCCTTAAAAACTGGTACGAGGCACACGGCTTTGTTCACACCGGAACAAAACGCTTTGACCACCTTCCGTTTACGGTGGGGTTTATGCAGATAACGGTTTGATGGCAGCTTGTTTCATCGGTTATACCAGTCAGCGGTCTGCTTTAGCCGCATTATTATGAGCTTACCCCCTGATATTGGGGTAACGATAAACAGGGCAAACCCCCGTAAAATTAGCGGGGCTGTGTAACAAGGGTACACAGAGAAAAAGCCGCGTAGCGTGGCAGGGTGGCTTCGTAGTGTAGCCGCTTGGCAGGACGCAATCATTGCACGATTGATATCGCCGAAAACACGGCGAAATGGAGGTTATCAGTTTGGAAAACGAACGCATCACACAGGAACAGGCCTATGACGAAAGTCAAATACAGGTGCTTGAAGGGCTGGATGCGGTACGCAAACGGCCGGGTATGTATATCGGCACCACAGGTCCCCGCGGGCTGCATCACCTGGTGTACGAGATTGTAGACAACGCCATTGACGAAGCACTGGCGGGTCACTGCGACGAGATTACCGTAGAGATTATGCCGCACGACATCATCCGCGTTGTGGACAATGGGCGCGGTATCCCCATCGGCAAGCACCCAAAGATGGGTATTCCCGCCGTGACGGTGGTGTTTACCATCCTACATGCGGGCGGCAAGTTTGGCGGCAGCGGATATAAGGTGTCGGGCGGTCTGCACGGCGTGGGTGCGTCGGTGGTTAACGCCCTCTCCGAATGGCTGGAGGTTGAGGTAGACGATGGTTCAGGGCGTTTTCGTCAGCGATTTGAGCGCGGCGTGACCGTCACCGAGCTCGAGCGCGTGGGCGACAGCATAAACCAAGGCACCACCGTGGTCTTTAAGCCCGACTCCGAGATATTTGAGGAGATGGGGTTTGATTACGATATCCTGCTTAACCGTCTGCGAGAGCAGGCGTTCCTCAACGCCGGTGTGCGCATCATCCTCAGAGATACCCGTCTTGAGGAGGAAGTTGTCACCAACATGTGCTACGAGGGCGGTATCCGCAGCTTTGTTGAGCACATCCATAAGCGCAAGGCGGTAGAGGTCATACACGACGAGGTAATCTATTTTTCTACCGAGTCGGGCGACAGCCAAGCCGAAGTGGCGATGCAGTATAACGACAACTACAACGAGATTGTACTTTCGTTTGCAAACGATATTCACACCGGCGAGGGCGGTACCCACGAAACGGGCTTTAAAACGGCACTCACCCGTGTGTTTAACGAGTACGGCAAAAAGCATGGCTTTATAAAAGAAAACGATAAGAACCTTGCGGGCGAGGATGTGCGCGAGGGGCTGACCGCCATTATATCGGTTAAGCTGCGCGAGGCACAGTTTGAGGGGCAGACCAAAACCAAGCTCGGCAATACCGAGATGCGCACCATGGTGGATAACATGGTGTACTCGAAGCTGCTGACCTATTTTGAGGAGAACCCCGCCGTCGCCCGTGCCATCTTTGATAAGGCGCTGGGCGCTGCCCGTGCCAGAGAGGCGGCACGCCGCGCAAGGGATTTAACCAGACGCAAGAGCGCTTTGGAAAGCGCGTCGCTGCCCGGTAAGCTCGCCGACTGTATCGAGCGCGACAACGTGCGCACCGAGATCTATATCGTAGAGGGAGACTCGGCAGGCGGTAGTGCAAAGGGCGGACGCGACCGACGCTTTCAGGCGATACTTCCCCTGTGGGGCAAGATGCTCAACGTAGAAAAGGCACGGCTGGACCGCGTGTACGGCAACGACAAGCTCATGCCCGTTGTAACCGCCTTAGGCTGCGGCATCGGCGAGGATTTTGACATAGAGAAGATTCGGTACAACAA
>JAEZVA010000026.1 GCA_023443315.1 Bacillota bacterium
GCAGACCTAGAGCAGAACGGGCTTGTTTACGCACAGCGCACAAGCGGGCGCTATATTACGGAGGATGAGGGCATGATAGCGAAGCTGAAAAACGAACTTGCCACACAACAGATACTCGATTTTCTTGAGAAGATGGGGCAGATCGGCTTTAGCAAACAGCAGACAATCGAGCTTATGACAAAAACAGGGGAGGAGAACGGGCAATGAACAAACCCATTTTTGAGTGCAACAACCTTTCAAAGTCCTTTTCGGGTAAAGCAGCACTTTCGGGTGTAAGCGTTACAATCAACCGCGGACGGATTGTTGGTCTGCTCGGACCCAACGGAAGCGGAAAAAGTACGCTGATTAAGATAGCCAACGGGCTTTTGACCCCGACTGCGGGCGAGGTGCTGATTGCGGGCGCAAAACCGGGCGTAGAGACCAAGCGGATCGTGTCCTATCTGCCCGAGCGCACCTATCTGTGCGACTGGATGCGCGTCAGCGACATGATTGCGTTTTTTGCCGATTTTTACGACAACTTTAACACCCAAAAGGCGTATGATATGCTGGGTAAGCTCGGCATCGGCGCGCAAGATAGACTAAAGACAATGTCCAAGGGCACGCGCGAGAAGGTGCAGTTAATCCTTGTCATGAGCCGCGAGGCAGACCTTTACCTGCTCGACGAGCCAATCGGCGGTGTTGACCCGGCGGCAAGGGATTATATCCTGAATACCATTTTGACAAACTACAACGAGAATGCGACGGTCATCCTTTCCACCCACCTGATCTCAGATATCGAGCAGGTGCTTGACGACGTGGTTTTCTTATCCGGCGGTAAGGTTCAGCTGACTGGCAGTGTGGATGAAATTCGCGACCGCCACGGCAAATCGGTGGATGCATTGTTTCGGGAGGTGTTCAAATGTTAGGAAAGCTGCTTAAGTACGAGTGGAAGGCAACTGCGCGCATCTTTGTTCCGTTTTATCTGGCCATAGTGGTATTTGCACTCATTAACCGTATCTTTATCTCGTTAAACGTATCAGACGGTTGGATGGCGTTTGTGGCAGGTCTTTCGGGTGCCACATATGCGCTTGCAATCGCTGCGACGCTTGCGCTGACACTGTTTATCATCATTCAGCGGTTTTATAAAAATCTGTTGGGCGACGAGGGGTATTTGATGTTTACCCTGCCGGTAAAGACATGGCAGAACATCACCGCAAAGCTGCTAATAGCCGCCGCGTGGCAGCTAATTAGTGCGCTTGTTGTAATCGGCTCTGTGTTTCTTATGGTTGCTCAGCCGGGCATAATGGTAGAGATTCGTAAAGCGTTTGCGGATATTGTCATCGAGCTTGCAAAAATCAACCTAAGCTTAGGGGCTATGACGGCGTGGATTGTCGCGGCGATTTTGGTCTCGCTGTTTACGGGAATCTTGTTTTTATACGCATCCATCTCCATTGGACAATTGTTTTCGCGTTACAAGCTGGTTGCCTCGTTTGGCGCGTTCCTTGTGCTTAACACCGTTTCGCAGATCATCTCCAGCCTGCTTGTAGGCGCACTATATCTTGCCATGCCCCAAGCGTTTGTGGATAATGCAGTACCCCCCGCAGAGTTTTTTACGGGTTTGCTTGCCGGCACAATCGTGCTCAATCTCCTCATGGGTGTGGCGTACTACATTGTCAGTGAGCGCATTCTTACAAAACGCCTGAACCTCGAATAGGTTTTAATATTACAGAATAAAAAACCCGTCCGCATTGCTGCGGGCGGGTTTTTGCAATTGCAGAAAAGACCGCTTTTAATTGGCGGCATTGCCTTCCGGAACTTCCGGTATAGGGGCGGTGGGTTTTGCGGCCTCCTTCTTATCAAACGCGGTAAAGTATGCGGTGCATAGCATCAGGGGGGCAAGCGAAAGGGTTGCAACGCGCTGAATGTACCACATCGGCTCAAGTGTAAAAAAGGCGTTGGAATATGCCGCAATCAGCATACCCAGTGTAGCGGGTACCAGCAAGGTAACACCCACAACCGCGCTTAAAAACATCCACCGCGCACCCGATTTGGTGAACAGCCCCGCAATGGCAAACGCAAAATACATAAAATAGACGCATAAGGCAATAAGACAAAGCAAAGAAAGCAGATTCTCGCTAATGGTGAGCACGGTGCTTGTACGCCTAAAATCGTTGAGTAGGCGTATTACAACCCACCCAAGGGGTACAAGTGGCAGGAATTTATGGCGTATCTCCCGCTTTCCCACGGTTAACACCCCAAAATACAAAAGAACAAGTGCCGAGACAAAACCAAGCAGCGCCTCGGATACCGTAACCAGCTTAATGGTGGTGCCATCCATGATGCCCGCAAGCATAAAAGCACTGGCGAACAGGTTTGTGCCGCCCGCAAGCAGCAGTGCCACCCCGGTTAAACGGCTGCGCAAAAAGGAGGTGTGCGCCTTGGCGATGGTTTTATCCAAAAAGCTTGTAAAAGCGGCAAGAACAAAGAACATTGCCAGCCCGCCGTACAACAGATAAACCGACAGGTCAATCTCGGTAAAAAATCCTGTTGCTACGTTAATAATCCACAGATACTGCCATACCCGTATTGCTGTGAACACTGCGGCGGCTACAACCGCAAGCGCGCATATTGATTTTCGCTTCAATTATAATCACTCCATCTATGTGGCATTCTTGCGATATTATAGCACACCGCAGTGGAAAATACAAACAGAAGAACCGCCCAAAAAAGGGGCGGTTCTTGTCAATACAACATGAATACAGTAAAAAATTAGCGCTGGGTAATGGGTATATACTTGCGATCGCGCTCAATTGCCTTGTACGCAGGGCGAATGATTCGCGAACAGGTTGTAAGCTCCTCAATGCGGTGCGCGCTCCAGCCGCCCATGCGCGCGACGGCAAACATGGGGGTAAACAGCTCGGGTGGAATATTGAGCATCTTGTACACAAGACCCGAGTAGAAGTCTACATTGGCACTAAGCACCTTGCTGTCGCCCTTGTGCTCGTGAAAGACATCGGGTGCAAGCCGCTCGATTAGCTCAAGCAGACGGAACTCCGGCTCGTAAGCTGAGCCTGTGGCAAGACCATGCGCTCTATCCTTTAAGATGATGGCACGCGGGTCGCTTTTTGAATAGATGGCGTGACCGATTCCGTAGATAAGTCCCGAGCCGTCACCCGCTTGCTTGTTGATAATCTTGCGCAAAAAGTCGGCGACCTCGCCTTCGCTTTCCCAGTTGCGCACGCCGGTTTTAATACACTCAAGCATCTCCATTACCTTGGCGTTTGCGCCGCCGTGCTTGGGACCCTTTAATGAACCGATGGCACCCGAGATAGCCGAATATGTATCGGTACCCGACGAGGTAAGTGAGCGGCACACAAACGAGGAGTTGTTACCGCCGCCGTGCTCGGCGTGCAGAATCAGCATCAGGTCGAGTAGCTTTGCTTCTTCCGCGGTAAATTCGCGGTCGGCGCGGATGGTAGACAGAATGTTTTCCGAACAGCTGTGCTCAGGAATTGAGGGATGCAGAACCATGCTTTCGCCGTCAAAGGCACGGCGTTTTACCTGATAGGCGTTTACCATGATGGAGGGCAGACGTGCAATCAGCTCAATGCACTGACGCATTACATTTTCAAGGGAGGTATCGTCCGCGCGTTCGTCAAAGCTGTAAAGAGCCAGTACGGCGCGCGAGAGCATATTCATAATATCGGCGGAAGGGGCATTGATAATAACGTCATTGGCAAAACGGGTAGGCAGTTCGCGGAACAAGCAGAGTGTCTGCTTAAAATACGCAAGCTGGTCTTCGGTAGGCAGACTGCCAAACAAAAGCAACCACACCGTCTCTTCATAGCCAAAACGATCTTCGCTGTGGCAACCGTCAATAATCTCACGAATGTTGATTCCGCGGTAGATTAGCTCGCCGTCAATCGGTACGCGCTCGCCTTCGCTCAAAACATAGCCGTGAACGTTACAGATGTGCGTGATACCTGCAACAACACCGGTGCCGTCCTGATTGCGTAATCCGCGCTTGACGTTGAATTTGTCGTAAAGGGCAGGATCAATCTTGTTATACTTGGTGTACTCCTCGCATAAGATTTTAATGGCTTTTGCCTGCTCTTCTCCAATGTTGCTGAGTACGCTTTCGTTGTAGTGCATACTTTCCGTCCCTCCCGTAAGAATTGTGATGATTCTGGGTTGTGGTACATTGCAATTTAAGCTGAATAAAGTTGCATAAACTTATTATGCTACCACACTAAACTAGCGGTTGATGCAGCAGTTGATTGAAGCCATATGCTTCGCATTACCCCTGTAAAAGATGATTTAAGCTGATGATATCAAGGCAAGAGTGCAGTAACCCAGTATCATCATTTTACATGAAGGGGAATGCCTTGTCAATATAATAACGATAAAAAAATGAAGCGAGTCACCTGAGTTCCGTCATTTCGACACGAGTTGTGAAAACCAGAGGAAAGGAGAGGGACAAGATTGAAGGAAAGTATAGCCTTAGCACTTTTGCTGCTGCTTGCACTGGTGCTCATTCCATTGCTCGCGATAGGGGGTGAAAACGTCGGGCTGCTTAACCCGTTTGACACCGCCGCAAGCGGGTCTGATACGAGCGAAGAGACCGCGTCCTCCTCTCAGGCACAGCAGACACAAGACAACCCAAACCCCAACGAGGATGCCGAGCAGGCGCTCGATGATCTGCTCGCGCAGTATACAAGCTCTGTGGCTGTTAATGAGCCCGTTAGCCTGACCGACTTCCGCATTAAAAACCTGTCTACGGGGGAGGTCGATACGGTATCCGCCAGAGATTATGTAATTGGTGCAGTTGCAAGCGAGATGCCCGCTTCCTTTAGCGTAGAGGCGTTAAAGGCACAGGCAGTCGCCGCGCACACCTATGCCCTGCGCAGAAAGCTCGACGCCGCATCTCTGGATGCCGACTTTGAGGCGGACCCATCCAACTACAAGGGGTATATGACCGAGGAGCTTGCGCGCGTATGGTTTGGGGACAACTTTGACGTGTATTGGAGCCGCATTGCAGGCGCGTGCGACGAGGTGCTGGGTAAGGTGCTGGTGTACCAGACCGAGCCGATTATCGCGGCATACCATTCGATGTCTGCAGGGCTGACCGAAAGCGCCCAAACGGTGTGGAAGACGGATGTGCCCTACCTTGTTCCGGTAGAAAGCGCAGGGGATATGCTCGCTCGAAACTTTGAGGTGGAGACCGACGTCACCGCCGACGAGGTTAAGGGTTTGCTAGTGGCAAAGTTCCCCGACATCAAGCTGCCAACCGACAAGACAAAGTGGTTTAACGTTAAAACGCGCAGCGAGTCGGGTACCATCACCGAGCTTGTGGCAGGTGACGTAACCATGACAGGGCAGGATGCGCGTGAGATGTTTACCCTGCGCTCTGCCAACTTTACGGTGGGGTATGCAAACGGCAAGTTTACCTTTACTACGCTCGGTTACGGGCATGGCGTGGGGCTTAGCCAGTACGGTGCCGACTACATGGCACGTCAGGGCGCTACCTACGACGAGATTCTCGCCCATTACTATTCCGAAGCGGCACTTGTTGATTTAAGTGAGCTCAAGCTCGGCACACAGAAAGAATAAACATGCAAAAAGCACCCCCGGCAAACAGACGCAACGCGCCCCCGTAAAAGGGCACTTTACGTCCTTTTACGGGGGCGCTTTACATAAGGCCTGTATTTGGTTAAGCGGCGAATCAATCGCGGTGCGTGCGGGGCGATTGCTCCCTCTTATACATACGCAGGATGCGGGTGGTGTTGAGTACCGCAATCAGCGTGACACCCACATCGGCAAACACAGCGTGCCAGATAGCGCCAAGCCCAATTACGCCAAGGACAAGCACCGCAGCCTTTACGGCAAGCGCAAAAACAATATTGAACACAATCACGCGCATTGCGCGGCGCGAAAGCCGGATAGCCGCGGGCAGGGAGGAAAGGTTCTCGCTGACGAGCACAGCATCCGCCGCGTCGATGGCAGCGTCCGAGCCAAGACCCATTGCAATGCCTACGTCGGCCGCAGCAAGCACGGGTGCGTCGTTGATGCCGTCGCCCACGAACGCGACCGTTTTACTGCGACGTTTTTCCTCCATTAACGCGTCCACCTTGCCCGAAGGCATCAGGGATGCGTGGTAGCCGTCCGCGCCGCTTTCCTTTGCCACAAGCTGCGCGGCGCGCTCGCTGTCGCCGGTTAGGATGGATACCCGCCCCACACCCGTTTCACGCAGTGCCGCTACCGCCGCAGCCGCGTCGGGTCGCAGGGTGTCTACAATCTCGATGTAACCGAGCAGCCTGCCGTTTTCTGCCACATACACGGCGGCAGGGGGGGTATCGTCAAGGGCTACGCCGTGTGCGTGCATCAGGCGCTCGGAGCCGCACAACAGCTCCCCCGCAAGGTGCTGTGCGCGAATGCCCATGCCTGCCTGCTCCTCAAACGAAAGCACACTGCCGCCGGAAACCGGCGCGCCGTAGTGCGCAACCACTGCCTTAGCGACAGGGTGGTTTGAGAAGCTTTCGCACAGGGCGGCGAGGCGGACAATCTCTGCCTCGCTGGTGTCCGAAACGCTTACGACGCGCGATACCCGCAGTCTGCCGCTTGTCAGTGTTCCGGTTTTATCAAACACCACGGCGTCACAGCGCGAAAGCGCCTCCAGATACCGCCCGCCCTTGACCAGTACACCAAGGCGGGATACCGATCCAATGCCTGCAAAGAATCCGAGCGGTACGGCAATAACAAGTGCGCAGGGGCAAGCGGCAACCAAAAAGATTAGCGAGCGGTACAGCCATGTGGAGAACTCGCCAAGGTGAAGAAGCGGGGGAACTGCCGCAATGATAACCGCAAGCACAATAACGGCTGGGGTATAGTACCGAGCAAAGCGGGTAATCAGTCGCTCGGTCTTGCCTTTTTTAGCAAGCGAGCTTTCCACCAGATCGATAATGCGGCTTGCGGTGGAGGTTTTAAAGTCACCCGTGGTCTTACAGGTGAGCAAACCCGCCCCGTTAACCGTGCCCGACAGCACCCGACTGCCCGGTGCAACCGCCACCGGCACGCTTTCGCCGGTGATGACCGAGTTATCCATATCCGAGCTGCCCGACAGCACCACCGCATCGAGCGGCACGCGCTCGCCGGGCTTGATGAGTACGGTTGAACCGATGGGCACGGTCTTCGCAGGCA
>JAEZVA010000053.1 GCA_023443315.1 Bacillota bacterium
GTTGTTCAGTTTTCAAGGTTCATTTCGCAGGTGGCTTTTACACCCTCCTGCTCCGCTTTTTTGGCTTAGTGAAGCCGTTTTTTCGTCTTCCCCGCGTCAAGCGGCTTATTTATAATACCATACCCCCACTACCTTGTCAACATCTTTTTTAAGGTTTTTTATCATCTTTCGACACCTTTTCATTTTACGATGATTTTAAGCCACTTGTCCATTATCCCCCTTCATTATATAGCCCGATTTTTTCACATTATACATTGTTAGTAACTGTATTCTATATTCTATTATCATGTTTGCTTTCCATCCCGTTTTGCTTCTAATATAATAAGACTGACTTCAGTGAACCTAATAAATTGCGTAAGGATGTATTAGTATAGCCATGCCTTGTACGAACCAAACATCAAACCGAGCACATTTTGGATCTCATGGTTACCGAACTCCAATCGCTTACGCGTGCGGTTTGCTGGAGATTATGATCAGTAAACACGCCAAAAGGTGTGCTATAGGTAATACCCGCCACTTTGAACCATCCTTTTTTCATGTTTTCTACTATATAATGAAGATGCCTTAATCATGTTACATAATAATTCTAAATAATATAAAAAAACATAACTTTAGTATTGACTTTGCACGGGAATGGGTGCTATAATAAATTTCGCGATGTGCGGCAGTGCTGGAACTGGCAGACAGGCACGTTTGAGGGGCGTGTGTCTTCGACGTACGGGTTCAAGTCCCGTCTGCCGCACCAAGTAATAAACCTACAAACCTTGTTATATCAACGGTTTGTAGGTTTTATTTTTTTGCAAATTACCATGAAAACCAATAATAAAAGGTGGATACGGCGAAGTTCGTTCATTAACGGGTATTATGCTTTATTATGTATATCCACCTTAATTACCACAACCTCCACAACTCTCCGCAATCACCAACATTCGTGAATGGCGGAGATTGTTTGAGACAACTCCATCAGTGCCTTTTTGTATGTAGTTCCCGCTAGCTATGATAGTTCGTAAGCGTATTAGATCCTCAGCTTAGCGCCCCCGGTTTTAGCCGGGTTTGCCCTTGGCTTTATTTGTCTGTTGCTCTTACTTTGTTTTCCTCACGCCTTTTTCATCCGCCTCGCAGTTGCCAATCATGATGCTCACGGCAAAGGGCTCCGTCAGGGTAGAAGCGCCACTTACCGCCGTCCTTCACTACAAATTCAGTACGCCCTCACCGGCTAGTAGACCATCAAAGGTGCGATACAAAAGCACAATGCGAGGCTGGTCTCACATCATTTGTAAAGTAACGGTTTGAAAAGATCGATGCTTCGTTTAGAAATAAAGGATTGGGGTATGTAATCTGTGTTTACCCTATTACTCGCCTTTATAATAATCAACTTCATTTGCCAACTCAAAAAATGCATTCGGCTGTCCATCAAGGATGAGCCCTACTTTCTCAGAATGTGGATAAAAAGCAACGTCTGGTGTGGAAATGGTGTCGCAGTCCAGGTACACCAACATATCTGACTCGGAAGTGTTCAGAAGTTGATGTGCACCATTGTTGCCAGGCGGAAAGATTATTACATCACCCTGCGCTACTTCTTTATAGCCATCCGGAGTTTTTAAACTTCCTTTACCACTTATAATATAGAAAACCTCCGTAATACCCATATGAAAGTGATATGGATATGCCGACTTTTGTGGCGGAACTTCCATAATAGATACCGTGCATTGGTTCTCTGCTTTCTTCGGTACAATTAAATGCTTAAAGTACTCATACTCTTGATGGGCTTCGTGTTTGGGTGGTCTGCTTTTCGCATTGGCTATTATAATCTTCTTCTCGCCCAAACAAATCACGCCTCTCTACTCATATTCACTCATCAGTAGCATATTGACTTCATTTCTGTTTGTCTACGCGTTCTATAAGTATTGGGATTGCTCCCCCATTGTAGGTCATATGCATAATGAGAGGTCAACAAATTGGAACTCAAAGCATTGAGCAGATACTCTTTTTTACTCTGTTGGCCTGTGTTGAGGAACTGTGAGGTACCAATATACACCAAATCGGTCGACGACGTCGGCGCTCAAATCGCTCCACGGAAGAATGCGAAGCGGCGTACACATGACGGCATCCTCACTCAGGATTTTGTATGCTTCTCGCACAGCCTCCTCATCATCAAGGACTATGCCGAAATTCATGTTTGGATACTTCGGTATAACGTCAGTACAAAAATTCTCACCTACTTCACTGACAGCAAGAAAAACCTTACCACTTCGTATAAGCTCTGCATGAAAATAGCCACCGTCAGGATTTAGGACGTTATATCCAAGTTCCGCACCAAATGCTTTTTTGTATAGCTCGACAGCATCTATACTCCCTTTCACATAAGCCAGTATACCAATCTCCATTGTTGTACCTCCTAAGGAATATCAAAATCTGCTTATTGATGAAGTCTGTATTATATACAAATTATACAAAGTTCAGCGAACGGTTTCAAGAATGCGCCACGCGCCATAATGGAAAGTCCATACGAACGTAAAAAGGATAATCTAAGTCGGCAGTTCGGAGAGCCTTCTATACCTTGTATGGATCTTTGAGCTGTGCATTATTAGATGCTAATCTTTCACGAACTTTTATTAGAGTTTTTGAATCGCTGCAACAGCCCATACGAGGTTACAAGCTAGGAATATCCAAAGCCACGCCGAGCGGAGCGCTTGCTTATATAAACCTTCTTTTATAGGATTGTCTTTTACAAATTTTCTGATCGACTTTCTGTCTATTACGATAATCAATATGGCTAATACGAGAAACAAAACAGGAACTCCATAGTCTATAAGCCACTTGGCACCATCAGGCACATTGGATATGGCCATATTTAACCCGCCTGCCATAAAGTTGTTCAGGCAGTGCAAAAGCAGTGCCCACTTAAACGAATATTCAATCGCTACATAGGCTAGTACCACCCCCGCGAATATTGCAAAGAGACCCTGAACAAAAGCCCTATGGTAAATACCAAATAGGAGGGAGGTAATGATGATTGCGAATACTTTTCCTCCATTTTCAAACATCCTTAGAGCTGCGCCCCTGAACACAATTTCTTCAAACAAAGGACCTATTAGAACCCCTGAAACGATGATAAGAATCGGTATTGTATCAACTCTGGTGTCAAAAGTACCGCCATACAAGGTAAGCCCCGCGTTGTTTAGTGCTTGTTCCACGAGGTGTAAGCAGGATGCCATTATCGTTTGTACTGCAGAGAGGCAGACAAAAAGCTTGAAAAAGGCTTTTGTGTTCATTTTATTCTCAGTTACCCGAATATCGTAACGGAGCAGCTTCGGTCCTCTAATAAGTATAATAATGAATAGGACCAGAAGCTTTACAATGAAGGACTTTACTGAACTATCCAACACCTTATGTGCCACCATCTCATACATTGCAGGAACCAGATACTGTGCCACCGGAATGCAAGACAAGGCAAAAAAGATTCGGTTCATTTCCTTTAAGACAGTTTTACTTGTTGGCGCACTATTGGGGCTTTGTTCTTGCTGCTTCATAAGCATCTTGTTGTCCTTCTTTCCTTTTGCGTATATATGGGGTACTCAAACGCCTATAAAAGGTAAGCTAATGCACCAAAATGGGAAGTTCCGAGAATGGTCTGAACATACTGTGAAAAACGATTAATCAGTCTGCCGGTGCGGTCTTTTTTTGTTGACAACATTTGCTTTTATGGTATTATTATGTTGGATTGGTTAACATTTCCGAAGGAGCGATTGCTATGAAAAACACATTTACAATTTACAACCGAATAAACGGCTTCTTAGCTGAATGAACCGGAATTATCAGGCACGAACAAGTGTTGACTTGCCGCAGGTATTTCCTGCGGCTTTGCTTTTCTCCAAATCATTTTATTGAATGTTAGCGAGACAATAATAATTAGGAGATGTATGAATGGCAAGTGTTTATCTGGAACCCTTTGACGTTGGCAATTGGCTAAAAGTCTGCCAACTTGAAGTCGCGGAAGAACAAAAAGAGATTCATCCCATCCCGAATGTATACTACATTGGAATTAGCCGCTATGAAGAGTTTACGGAGCTATTCGCCATAAAATACGGTGATGATTATGTCGGCTTCATTGGCGGAGGGCTTGACGAAGACAAAGAATCCGGCTACATTAACCCGCTGATGATTGATGCCCATTATCAGCGCAGGGGATATGCAAAACAAGCTATAAAGCTGATGGTTGAATATCTGCAGTCAAAACACAATATTTCTAGAGTGAACCTTGGGCATCGTGCAAACAATCACGCTGCCGCTAGGCTCTACGAATCCCTTGGGTTCAAGGTGGTTAGAGAGTACGACAACGGTATTTATGGTCTTGAGCATTACCGCACACTTGAACTCTGACTTTTTCAAACTCCCCGTTCATTCGGGGAGTTTCTTTATTCTCCCTTGACATTGGATAGTTGGTCTTTATCATCACTAATGTGTTCGTATCCGTATCTTTAACGGTCTGATTCTCTCTCCAGAACCCCTCCGTGATAGCAGATGATTTTTTTAGCAGGAAACGATAATAATTGCAACATGGAGGTGGTGGCTTCTTCGATGTTCAAAGTAAACTGAGGGTTGGCTATCACGGGCTGTCCCCTTTCTAAAGCAAGTGCATCGCCTGAAATAATGGCGCTAAGTTTTGAGACATATAATGAAATATGACCCGGAGTATGCCCAGGGGTTGCAATTACCCGACATCCTCCGCAAAAGGGCAGCAACTCATTATCATAAAGCAACTGGTCGACCGCTACAGGTTCAACTGATCGCAGCAGATTGCAAAAGGCAATGCCAAACTCCTGCATCTCAGCCGGCAGTTCTCTCTGTAACTTCTCTGCCTGGTTAAGCCTAAGAGATTTTTCTGTCCCTGATATGAATGGTGCTTCTTTGGCTGATGCTACTATCTGCACATTCGGATATTTCTTTTTATAAGCTGCGCCTGCGCCTATATGGTCATGATCTTGGTGCGTGAGAATAATATGGGTAATTAACTCGGGTGATACATTATTACAAATAAGTGCATCCTCGATTTTTGATAGGGAACCAACATAGCCACAATCCACCAAAACGTAATTTGTTTCATCACAGAGAACTACGGGATGAATAATATCATGCGTTTCCCCATAGCACATATCAATGTTTAATACGATAAGTTTATTCATTTTACTCCTTGATGCCTTCTAAACATGATGGGAAGTTCAGATAGCCTTTAAAAAGTGCTGAACTTACCTTGTATTCTATTTCGTATTCATAATGTACTACATAATAGTCAAGCAAATCTTTCAGCAATTTCAAAGTATCATTCTCTGAAGCCTCGCTAATATAAGAAATCAATGATTTGCCCTTTGATTTACCGTAAGTTTCGCACAACGGAACCCCTATGCTTTCCATTGTGAACACGTCAAAGTCATTTGTGGAGAAATTCAGAACATAGCCAGATCTATTGAACAATTTTATAAAGATTCCTTTTTCGATTTGAGATATTTCGGGCATATCTTCTTTCCTTTTGTAATCACGAGCTTTCAAGTTGTATATTCAAAGTATAGCTCCAAATCATTTTAAATTCAACTATTTACATACTTAATTTACTGTATAAACCATATTGCTCTTAGATTCATACTCGGCGGCTGGGCAAGAGCGAAAACTGTAATGCGTTTAATGAAACACCGTATTTCTTCTTGCTGCTCCATACAAATATTTAAGCCCTCAGTTGATTCTCCCGCGCATTGTTTTTACCCAAATATCATGCATGCCTCATTACGCGAGCTTCTTTCCCCTTTGATAAGCCCTGACGTAGTCTATATCACTCCTATCCCCTCATTGATTAGACCTAAAATTCGCCAAACATCTTGTAATTTGTTATTATTACAAGTTATTATTAAGTTGTAATACTCATCCTGCTAGCATCCTATTTAATTATTAGTAATTATCTGATTAAGATCTCATCAAGCAGTCGTACATTGTTCTATCTTTATATATTCAAAACAAAAAAGAGCAGACACGGTTAAGCATTTGTTTTCGTCTGTGCTATATTGTTTTAGAGAGGTATTATCATGCATGCATGGGAAGCCATTCAAAAATCATTGAACCACATCGAGCATCATCTCGGTGATGAAATTCAGATTGAGGAACTGGCAGAAACCGCCGCACTGTCGCTGTTTTATTACCAAAGACTTTTTACGCGATTAGTAAAAACATCGGTTCGAGATTATATCAAACTGCGTCGATTGGCAAAGTCTCTGACGATGCTGCGCGATAGAAAAAATCGCATCATCGATATTGCAATGGAATACAGGTTTGGTAGTCACGTTACATATTCACGGGCATTTAAAGAAACCTATGGGATTACCCCTTCTCAATACCGAGACAAACCGATTGACCTACAAAACTTTGATAAGCCGGATTTGTTGCTTGGTCAGATTGTGGTTGATGAGGGTGCCCCGCTGATAAGCGAAGGGCTGGTCTTGGAGATTAACCGTAAGTTTCTGAATGAACCAATCAGTTTTCTTGGCGTTACAGGATATTTTCCATTCAAATATGGTAAAATGGCCGGCGAAAGAACCGGCATTGACAAGGTAAGTGAGATTTGGAACCGCTTTTTTAAGGTTCTTCCGATTATCCCGCATGTCTCAGAAGGGTGTTTAGTTGGTGTTTCTTATCATGGCGACGCGCCAGACGGTTATTCGAGTTATTTTGTTGGTGCTCCAGTGAAAGAAGCTGGGATAGATACCGAATTTGCAACCTGGCAGCTACCCATACGCGAATATGTCGTTTGTGGTTTTGAGACAGAAAACAACGAACAGATGAAAGTGAATTTGGGAAAGGCAATGAAGTACACTCGGTTCTGGTTAAAAAAGCACAATTTGATTGCGGATGGTTTTTTCCCTGAGATGTATTATAAAAGCACTTCCGACATCTCTTATGTAGAATTGTGGGTTCCTTTTAAGAAGCGAGACAGTTAAATAATTCATACTGGAGGAAAGACAAATGAGCAACTACGAAGAAGGATTAAGGCTAATCGAAGAAACGTTTGGACATGGCAAAGACAATATTATCTCCCTTGCGACGATTGCGCGAGATCCGGGCGCTAACGGCTTACCCCGCCCTGTAGTGCGTAGCGTGGACGCCTATTATGAGGATGGCGTATTTTATGCTGTGACCTATGCAAAGTCAAACAAAATGCAGCAGATCGCTCAAAATTCGGAGGTTTCGGTGGCGGGTTGCTCAGAAATGTTCACCGCCAATGGAGTAGGCGAAAACCTTGGTTGGGTGCTCGACCCCAGTAATGCCGATATTAGAAACAAGCTCCGCACAGCATTTGCTTCATGGTATGATATGGCGAATAACGAGAATGATGAAAACTGCTGCTTTTTAGCTATCCGCCTCACAAAAGGAACGTTAAACGTGAACCATTGGGAAAAACTATACCATATGGATTTTGTGAATAAGACAGAAATGGAAAATGGGGGAATATTCTAATTGCATCCACCGGCACAGGATGTATACGGTATCGTTTATGTCGTTCATGTCCGTGCGTGTTCCCTCTTGGATTATGTGCAACAAGCTTTCTAACCGTTGCTTGCTCTTTGCCTACTACGCACAACCCGATTAACCAATCCCGTATAGAAAAGCGCGCATTCTCAAAGCCGAAATCTGGTGGCTTTGGTGGTGACGCGCTTATTCTTTTGCCGTATATCATTGTGCGGCGATACCTAGTGTGGTTTTTTGATATGACAAAGCACATGCAATGCATGGATTACTATATTGATTGGGGGGTTGCCCGTATGCAACAATTCCATTCAAACGTTTCATGCTTATATGAATATCGTTTGAGTGATAAATGCCGCTTGATTGATAAAACTATAGAATCGTGCTACAATGTGCTCATGAAATAATGATTAAAAATTGACATTATTCTTGGCAATACTACATGGGTGACGGCATAAATAACAAGAAGTATGGTGATGGTGTTATGGAACACGGCTTTATCAAGGTAGCGGCGGCTACCCCGCAAATCCGCGTGGCGGACTGCGCGCACAACGCAAAACAAATTATTGCAATGACACATAACGCGGCGGCCTTGGGTGCTAAACTGATTGTGCTACCCGAACTGTGTGTTACCAGCTATACGGCAGGCGACCTGTTCTTACAGCGTACCCTGCTTGAGGGCGCACTGTCTGCTGCAAAAGAAATCATAGAAAAGACGGCCTCGCTTGCGCTGATTACCATGTTTGGAATGCCAATAGAGCATAGCGGCAAGCTGTTTAACTGCACCGTATGCGCCTATCAGGGCGAGGTGCTTGGCGTTGTGCCAAAGAGCAACCTGCCAAACTACGGTGAATTTTACGAGCTGCGACATTTCTCGGAGCCGGACCAAAAAGAAAACAGCATCTTTTTTCTTGGAAAAGAGGTGCCGTTTGGCTCGGGTTTGTTGTTTTGCTGCCGACAGCTGCCTGACCTTTGCCTTGGCATAGAGATCTGCGAAGACCTGTGGGTGGCGTCCCCTCCCTCCCTCACCCTTGCGACTGCGGGGGCTACGGTGATTGTTAACCTTTCGGCAAGCGATGAGACCATCGGCAAGCCCGACTATCGCCGCCAACTTGTGACGGGGCAGTCGGCTCGCCTACTTTGTGCCTATCTATACGCGAGCGCGGGCGACGGGGAGTCGTCCACCGACATGGTGTTTTCGGGCCACAACCTGATTGCAGAAAACGGCGTGCTGCTAAGCGAGAGCGTGCCGTTTCAAAACGGTCTTATCCTGAGCGAGATCGACGTATCGCGCCTTGCGCAGGAGCGACGCCGAATGAACACCTTCCCACAGCAGGATGTCTCGATGCGCAAGATACTATTTGACATGCCGCTTACCGAAACGGAGCTGACCCGCACGGTGGAACGCCACCCGTTTGTGCCGTCGGACGAACAAAACCGCGCAAAGCGATGCGAGATGATCCTCGCCATGCAGTCCCACGGGCTGAAAACCCGTCTTGCGCATACAAGTAGTGCTACCGCGGTAATCGGCGTATCTGGCGGGCTTGATTCCGCTCTGGCACTTTTGGTGTGTGTGCGCGCAATGGACACGCTGCTGCGCCCCCACAGCGATATCATCGCGGTGACCATGCCCTGCTTTGGCACGACAACCCGCACCAGAACCAACGCCGAGCTGTTGTGTGAGGCTTTGGGGGTGACCTTCCGCAGTATAGATATCACCGACTCTGTGCGGCAGCATTTTGCCGACATCGCACACGATGAAAACGACCGCAACACCACCTACGAAAACGCGCAGGCACGCGAGCGCACCCAGGTGCTGATGGATATCGCCAACAAGACGAGTGGGCTCGTCATTGGCACGGGCGACCTTTCGGAGCTTGCGCTGGGTTGGGCGACCTACAACGGCGACCACATGTCGATGTACGGTGTAAACGTATCGGTGCCAAAATCGCTGGTTCGCCACATTGTGCGCTACGAGGCGGATTCGACAACGGATGCGCGTTTAAAAAAGGTGTTGTACGACATATTGGATACGCCCGTCAGCCCTGAGCTGCTGCCCGCCGAGAACGGCGAGATTGCGCAAAAGACCGAGCACATCGTAGGACCATATGAGCTGCACGATTTCTTCTTGTACTATGTGGTGCGCTTTGGGTTTACCCCCACTAAGATTGCGCGTCTTGCAGAGTACGCGTACCTGAACACCTACACCCGTGCCGAGATACTATCGTGGCTTAAACTGTTCTACCAGCGCTTTTTTGCGCACCAGTTCAAACGCTCCTGCATGCCGGACGGTCCAAAAATCGGGTCGGTTACCCTTTCGCCCCGCAGCGACTGGCGCATGCCCAGCGACGCGTGTGCAAAGCTTTGGGTGGATGAAGTGGACGCAATGATACAGGCTCTATAATACTATTCTTCATTATAAATACAAATTGTAAAGGTCGTCATGGGTAAACCCATGACGACCTTTTATGCCTGCGCATTTACCACGTAGCAGATAATGTAAATCGTCCTCGTGTTGCGGCGTTATATTATTCTGATACTGCGTCTGACTGCGCGTGTGCGATATAAGCAAGCGCTTTGTCGGTGCTCCAGAAGAAGCGTGACTCGGGTACGAAGTCACAAAGCCCGCACCGCTTGAACATTTTAGTGACCGACGGATGCACACATGCAAAATACACCGAGGTTCCGTTTTGCTCCAGGCGCTGATACAGCTCCTGCAGGGCGTTTACGCCCGAGATGTCGGCAAGCGGCACACCGCGCATGGAAAGGATGACGTTGCGCTTTTCTCCGCACACTGCTAGCTGTTGTTCCAGCCGTGATGCCGAACCAAAGTATAGGGGACCTGTGATGTAGGCAACGCACGTCTCCTCGTGGCAGATATCCGCGGCATCGTCGGTCAGTCGTCCGCTATCCACCCCGCACACCTCAATCTCAATGCTTGAGGTTTTGACCACAAACGCAATAATCGAGAACCCGACACCCGCAAGGATGGCTACAGTCAGGTCGAACACGACGGTTGCCGCCATCGTGATTAAAAACTGTGCCATCGCTGTTTTGATACGGCGGTTAAAGATGTTCTTTATACTGTGCCACTCGTTCATACGCCATGCGGTCACTATCAAAACGCCCGAAAGTGCCGCGAGCGGAATCTCGCCCATAACAGGGGCAAGCAAAAACATCGACGCAAGCAGGGTAAGCGCGTGTATGATGCCCGCAAGGCGTGTGTGGGCGCCTGACTTAATTGCGACGCTGGTTCTGGCAATCGCCGCCGTAGCGGGCACGCCCCCAAAGAACGGGATGACGATATTGCCAATGCCCTGTGCAACCAGCTCTCTGTTTGCGTCAAGGCGTTCATTCTTCATTCTTCCGGCGCTTGCGCCGCACAGCAGGCTTTCAATCAGCCCGAGTGCCGCTATGCTAATTGCGGGTATAATATAGTCCGGGATTTCCGAAAAGGAAAGCCGCGCAAGGTGCAGCCGGTTATCGAGCAATAGGGTGCGCGGTATCTCGCCGACTGCCGCGACATCCAGTGAAAAGAACATCTTTGCAGCAACCGCAAGGATGATAGCGGCAAGCGACCCAGGGAAGTAGCGCGCAAGCTTTTTGGGATACAGCATCATAAACCCAATTACAGCAAGCCCTATGCCAAGGGAAACAACATCCACCGATTGCGGTGTATGAAAATAACTAATTACTTTATGTAGGGTGGTCTCCCCCGCCGAGGATAATCCCGACAGATTGTCGATCTGACCCAGAGCAATGATAATGGCAATGCCTGAGGTAAAGCCAGTAATAACAGGCGACGGAATAAACGATACCAGCCCCCCCAGCTTAAACAACCCGCATAACAAAAGAATGATACCCGACAAAAGCCCCGCGACGAAGATGCCCTCCAGCCCGTGCTGAGCCACAAGCGGAACGAGGATAGCCGCCATCGCGCCCGTGGGACCCGATATTTGAAACGACGCACCCGACAGCGCGCCGATCAACACGCCTGCGATGATGGCGGTAATCAGTCCTGCAGCTGCGTCTGCCCCGCTGCTGACGCCAAACGCGAGAGCAAGCGGCAACGCAACTGCCGCAGTCGTAATGCCGGCGAGGATATCCTTGCCCAGCTTGCTGCCGCCGTAGCCCGAAAACTCCCGCTTGAGCGCGAGAATATAATCCCTTATCATTCGTAATCCCACCCCAAACATATTGAGCGCGAGTGATGCACTCAATATGGAATTTTACACCACTCAGCGCCTTGATGCAAGGGTAATATTTAACGATAGTTTCGCTTCGGCTTAAACACAAAGCAGTGAAAGTTGCTATACACACAAAACCTGCCATATGTTATACTAGTTCCAAAAAGATTACCACGGTAAAAAAGGAGGCGTCCTATATGGGCAGTATTGCACGGTTGATTGATTGCATGACCGCATACTATGCAAAGGACCTGCGCAGAACCGCGCATTTTTTAAAGGTATATGCCTACGCAAAAACCATAGCGCACCTTGAAAAGGTCAATAATCAAACCCAGCTGATTGTTGAGGCTGCCGCCGTGGTTCACGATATTGGGATAAAGGCAAGTGAACAAAAATACGACAGCAGTGCGGGAAAGTATCAGGAGCTGGAGGGACCTCCCCTTGCGCGGGATATGCTTAGCGGCCTTGGCTTTTCGCAGGAAGTAACCGACCGGGTGTGTTACCTCGTGGCACATCATCACACCTACACCGATATAGACGGGGACGATTATCGCATCTTAGTGGAAGCGGACTTGATCGTAAACATCGCGGAGGACGGCATCTGCGCCGAGAGCGCCTACAAGGCGTGTGAAAAGATCTTTCGCTCCCCTTCTGCCATCGCCTTTTTGCACCGATTGTTTGAAGAGGGTTAACACTCATTCTTGCCCCAAAGATACACATAACAAAACGCCCGGATACAGCTGGCATTGCAGCAATATCCGGGCGTTATCAATTTGGTTTAGGCAAACCTCGTAAGCAGGTCGCTGATTAGTATCGCCGACAACGCAAGGGTGAATAATCCCCCTGCAATCAGATAGGTTACCTTGGTGCGCCTTGAGTGAAAGTTTTTAAGCATAAAAAGCGAAAGCCCCAAAAACAGAACAAACGCAATTACGTCCACCGCCACATAAACACTAAGCCGAGGCAGCCCGAGCATTGGAGACAACCAACTGGAAAGCGGATTGCCCAGCAGATGCAGCACAGGAACAATGATAAGCGGTACCGTAGATAATGCAGATTTCGGCTTGTGTCCCCGCAGAAACACAAAAAATATTGCGACAAGGATTGCTGTAATTGTCACGCACTCAACGATCATTCGCCTTCACCGTCCTTCTGATATACAATAGATGGGGATATTAACCAAGCATGGATGTAAACTCTTGTAAGGCTTTTTCACCGTCCGGCGTGGTGGTCATAAGGATATAGTTGCCGCGCGTTTCAATCAGCGCATTCGTTATCTTGGGCATTTCTTCCTCGCGGTAGCCGGTAAACTTGTCGGTAAGGTTTGAAAGACGTGTATCGATTGCCGCAAGTACCGCGTCCACATCACCCTTGTTCTTTAACCGAAGCACACACACCTCGTCGGCAAGCACCAGCGTGGAGGTGTACACGGCGGCATCCTCAAGCATGCCCTCGTCAAGCTCGGTGTACTGGTTGTACAGTACACTGTCTTCTATTTTAATCATCTCATCAAAGGAACAGGTGTTAATAATACGCGTTGCAATCTCCTGTGCGGAAGGGGTGTTTTGGGGCTCATCGCCACCCGAACAACCCGCGAGTACCAAAACGCCTGCCGTGACCGCCAAAAGCAAAGTAACCAGTTTTTTGCCATACACCATAATAGTATGCTTCCCCCGTACTGTTTATAATCCCACATTAACCCCGGCAAGACAATGTTTAAACCGGAGCAGTGTGTAATTTAAGGTATTCAAACCACTTCTCGTAATACTTTGCACCAAAGTGAATCCCATCCTTGGGGCTTGCTTCATCGGGCAACGCGCCCGTATCGTCTGCCAACGCCTCATTGACATTCACAAAGTACACCTGTTTTTGGGCAGCCAATTCAATAATGCCTGCGTTAAAATCGGTTATCTTCGCGTTGGTAATTTCATAGGTATTCTTCGAGCTCTGTTCAAACGCCGTAGTAATTGGTGTAATAGGCTGCACATAGATAATGGCATCGGGATGCTGACTGATGATGGCATCGAGCATCTTGCCGTAGCTTGTCATAAAAGAATCGCGATCCATGGCAATAGAGTTGATGCCCATCATGATATAGATCTTTGCGGGATCCTGTGCCTTTAACGCTTCAAGCATCGTAACCTTTTCGTCGCCCTGGGTTTTAATCACCGCCCGCGTCAGCGCCGTAGCTGGGTTTATGCCGGTGTAGGAGATTACCTTCGCGTTAGACATCACATCATATAACGAGATGCCATCGGTGACCGAATCGCCGAAGAACACCGCATCGTCAAAATAACTGCCCATCACCCGTTTACTCTCGGGGAGCGGCACCCCGAACTGCGGGGCTTCCGGTTCGCTTGATGATGGCTCAGCGGAGGATGTTAGCTCAATATCGGATATTACGTTTGCTGTGTCCTTTATCGGTTCAGGCTCCGCAACAAGCCCACTATCCACCATCTGTTTACCCAAAACCACCGAGTACCCCAGAGAACAAAATGCAAGTAGCATAAGCAGAATCAATGCAATGGGAAGTCCGGCGCGCCGTTTACGCCTTTTTTGGTATTTGCCGACCTTCATAACCTTAGGCATACATTAACTCCTTTGCCCATACTGTAAACATCCTTTGTTGTTGTGGGTTTCGGATGCAAAGCCCACAGTATCATACGCTTACTATTCTAACATAATCGTACCAAAATTCAAATGCTTTATTTGTAAATAATCCTGACATAGTTCACTTTTATATGGGCATTCATTGAATGCTATTAATTTAACACAATACGATGAAACCAGCGTGTTTACAGCCGTTAACCTGCGTTTTCCTTAGCAAAATGTTTAATATGGCTTGTGTACTGTTTGGTTTCTATTGCGCTGACACCTTTACCCCGCGAAAAAAGATTCTTCGTTTTATGTTTTTTATTGTTGCATTTTATATTCTCATATGATAGAATATAGTTCGTTGACTGGGTGTGGCGCAGATGGTAGCGCGCTACCTTGGGGTGGTAGAGGCCGTGGGTTCAAATCCCGCCACTCAGACCAATAAAGTAAATTTTACCACAAAAGAGCCTATTGAACAATAGGCTTTTTTGCGTTGTAACGTAATATATCAGGTTGCAGAGTATGGTTTACACGCCCTGCCCCCGATACAAAATATGTTTTGAACACGAGCATAACAAACTGCCTTATATAAGGTCACATAACGTCCATAGGTGTCCGTTCCCCCTCATCCGAGCGAGCTGCCCCCAATACAGTGACGTTGGCCAGGCAGAAGTATCATTATTGCATTGTGCGGATTATCGCAGGTTCTAAGACCCGCTTCGACGGCTCACCACCCCCGCGCACAGCTTAACAAGCTTATCATTCTCTTTGAATAACAGGTGTTGTCCACATTCTTGATGTTACCGCATCGCGAATGTTCCTGCTACCGTTTTTCAAGGTTCATAGCAAAGCTTCGCTTTGCATTTGCAGCAACCACTGTTGATAGCATCCTACACCCGTAGGCATAGAATTGGCTGCTGTGTTTATCTTGAACGCGTAAAACGTATCAAGCAAAAAGGAAGCCTTCCGGATGTCTTTTAAGACGAGCATCCAAAAGGCTTGTACAAGTGTATGTCCACATGCTACAATAGTAGCACGCAAAACACCTTCCATACGCCGATAAGATGGTTTCTCATCTTATCGACGTATACATGCACGTTGTTGCTAGCAACGTGCATGCTGTGGGGGGTTTTTGTAATTATTTTCAGTTTAGTATAGAATTTATTGGAATGCAAGTGCTATAAAAGAAGAAATTGTTATTTAATTGACTCACGACTTAGGTCGCGAGTCTTTTTTGTTTGGTATCAATTGACATGTAAAATGTGGAAGGTTATAATGATTTTAGTCGAATTATCAAGAGTTGGAATTGTTCGTTATAGCAATAATGGGAAGTTGGACTTCATGCTGTTTGGGGATATAACTTAATCAGGCTACTTGATGAGTTATCTAACTTAATTACTAAATTATAAAATATCATCTTTCTTATTTTAGGCTCAAGGGGTGCGCAAATGAGACTGCTTGAAACAAAAAAAATTGATGAGAAACGTCATAATAAAGTGACGTTTATACGTATTGAGCCACTTAATATTCAAAATACACTTGAAAATATCGTTGAGAGACTATCTGATCTTTCGTGGATTAGTAAATTTGATGAGGAATACATACGTGAATCATTTTTAGCACGGGCTACACCTACTGTACAAGCCATCACGCAAAAACTACAACAGTCATCTCATGACGAGGTTTCCAGCGATGCAGGTGAATATATTGTATCTGAACTTTCTCGTTCGGCTATTGGACTCCAAATGAATTATAACAGCATTCCTCTGACAGAACTGTTTTCCAAGCAAGTATCTGGAAACCCAGGCTTCGATTTTCATCTTGAGAATGATTGCCGAACTCTTCTTTTTGGCGAAGCCAAATATCTCTCAGATCGAAATGCCTATGGTGTTGGATTGAAACAGATAGTGGATTTTCTTTCGGACAAAAAGGACATTAAAGATATTGCGGACTTAGATTTGTTTTTTTGCAAAGAAACTCTTCAAAATGCAATTCATGGACAAAAGGGATTTGCTGTGGGCTTTGCTGCGAAAACTACTGCAACCGAAACCTTAATTAGTAATATCCAAGATAATGCTGACTATCAAAGCCTCTTACAATATCATGAACTTGTTTTGGTGGCGGTGAACTTATGAATAATGTTATCAAAAATATTATCAATGGAGTAAATGTTAATGAAATATATGAATATGCAAAACGAAGGCTTTTCGCGGAAGGTCCGACATCAACAACGGTTTTGGAGATTCTATCGTATCTGAGCATTTTCCAACCTGAGTATTTCGTATCCATACAAAAAGAAGTCTTAGGCCTTATGGGCGTATTTTATAAAGACCCCACTCCAATAACTTTGCAAAGCGCCTTGTTCGAAATTTACCATCGTTATATTCAAGATAAATATAAGCAGGATTATACACCAGTTCAAGCTAGCATCGTAAACCTCATAGATAAAAACAAGAATTTTAGTTTTTCCGCACCTACTAGCACGGGAAAATCTTTCGTGTTCAGAAATATTATAGAATACTCTAACCACGATGTTGTCATCATAGTGCCATCACGTGCGTTGATAAACGAATATTACGATCGTATATGTAATATAATCCCCAACAAAACAGTTAATGTTCTAACATATGTTGATGTTATAAATACAAAACACGCAAAAAGAACCATATTCATTCTTACGCCGGAACGAGCAAAAGAACTTTTTAAATTTCGTACACAGCTTAACATTGAGATTTTCCTTTTCGATGAAGCCCAGTTAAGTAACGAGGATTCAAGGAGAGGGCTATATTTTGATAGCATCGTTCGACGGGTGCAAAAGTCATTCTCTCTCTCTAAATGTGTATTTGCACATCCATTTGTAAGCAATCCAGAAGCTCAGTTAAAAAAGAATGAATTTGATCTACATGAATCATTGGCAATTCAATACCAACAAAAAAATGTTGGCCAAATATTTTTTGCTCATGACGGTTCCGATTATTATCATTTTGGGATTGACAAGGATATTATGGGCTCAAGGAAAATTATAAGTAGTTATGATCCTATACTGGATGCCCTTCAAAAAAAGCGAAGTGTCTTAATATATACAACGAAGGCAAGCATTTTTGATAAATCAGCATTTAGAAGTTTTCGTAAATATCTACATTTATGTCCTGAAATTACTGATCCAAATGCGCTCAAACTGATTGAACAGTTGAATCACTACATAGGCTCTACTTATGGAGGTTTCTTCCAATCAACAATGATGCGGTTAGTAAGGAGAGGGATAGTAACTCATCATGGGTCGTTACCATTGCAAGCACGGTTGGTTCTTGAACATTTTACGCAACAAGGATTTTGTAGGATATGCTTTGCTACTTCAACCTTAGAGCAAGGGATAAATATGCCCTTTGATGTGGTCTATTTAAATACTTTTGAAGCAAGCAAAACACTTTCTATGAAGAACCTTATTGGCAGGGCTGGAAGATCGACAGAAGATTTGAAGTTTGATTATGGAAGTGTTGTTGTAAAGAACGATAATATGAGCAAATTCAGAGACGTCATGTTACAAACAGAAACTCTAAGTGAAATCTCGCTTTTGGATGTTGCGGAAGATGGCAGCGACGATTCAGAATTCAAAAAAGCAATAAAAAATGGCGAGTTCTCTGATGAGTTCAATCTTACCAATATCGAATTGGATCGGCTGAGCGAAGATAAGCTTGACTGGCTTATCGTTTCTGTATTAGATCGTGTATTTGACCGACAGGGGCAGTTTATTACTCTTAGAGAAATCAACCAAGACCAAAATAACAAATTATTACTATACAGAGGCTTTGTTCAATTATATCGGCACTATTTGGGTGGTAGAGAATTGAGCGATGGTGAAGAAAGCGTTCTAAATACAGCAATAAAGATTCTGATATGGAAAATTCATTTAAAGACATTTAAGGAAATCTGTAGATATAGATATGCGTTTGCTGCAAGAGTTGGTGAGCGGCGTGAATTAATCAAGCAAGGGCAAATCAAGACCGCCGATGCATTACCTGCAAGATTTATAAGGGGATTCGATGATCTCCCGAATGGTGCTTTGCGCAACTATTCGCTTTATAATAAAGGAACAAAAGCAAAGGATATTGATTATGACCGCATAGTGTTTGATACATACGATTATTTAGACAAGTTAATTGGTTTTCGCTTGAGCGATATTTATTATGCAATATTTTATAAGTATTATGAGCGATCAAAAGATAATCGGGCACATAAACTAGCCCAATATTTTAAATTTGGGACTGATGACGAAAAAGAAATCATGCTTCTTCGTTACGGCCTTTCGTTTGAAGAAATCGAATGGGTAAAAGATTATGTCATACAAGTTGATACTCAGGAAATTGTTTTTAAACCAACAATTAAAAATCTTGAGCCTCATAAGTTGGAATCAATTGAGAGGTTCATTCATGAAACACCAGTATAACCATAGTGTATGTAAACGTTAAATGAAACAGAGATGTAATGTGTTATATTATAATAAATTAACAACATATTTCTGATGTACGAGTTGCTCATTATGTTTATTGGCAGAAGAGCCAGTTGAAGCAATTAAAGAATGATTGACAAATAGGTGTTTACACAGATCAAACAGATTTAACTAATTTACACATTGCATATTGAGGAGAAAAACCATACAGAAAAAGGCCTTAGTTATCATCGACATTCAAAATGACATTACTAAAAATTACAAAGAGATTATTGACAATATCAATCAGGCAATAGACTGGGCCGTCAAGCAAGATATGTATGTTGTCTATATTAAGCACAACAACCTGTCGGCGGGAACGAGAACCTTTAAGCCCGATACTCACGGGGCTGAATTGGTACCGGATATGAAGATCGTGTCAGAAAATATCTTCTTGAAGACCAAGGGAAATGCATTAACCAGTGAAGCGTTTGTTTGCAAAAACGAAATCAATGATTTCTACATTGCCGGTGCAGATGCTACCACCTGTGTGAAGTCGACCTGCTACAATATGCGAAAAGCTGGATATGATGTCACAGTACTATCCGATTGTATTACCAGTTACGATAAGCGTAAAATTGATGAAATGCTGAGTTATTATGAAAGCCAAGGCTGCAAAATCATCTGCCTGAGTGACTTTTTGAAGTAAAGCAGCATTTGAGAATAAAGCATATCATAATTGTAAAATTCCAGTTTATAGAGTTTCGCATTTCATTTTACAATCTAGGTGTTTACTTAATGCTTATACAAAAAGTTGCTTCAGCATTCGTCTTTAGGTAAAACGGCAATAGGCTTGCTTTGTATTTGACAAACAGATATAGTTATAATAAACGCAGTATAGAAAGGAGCACCGGGTATGAATCTCTATAATCTTCATTGCTTTCAGGTAGTAGCTCAAGAAAGTCACATTACCCGTGCAGCACAAAAACTTAATATGGCCCAGCCTGCCTTAAGTGCGAATATTTCAAAGTTAGAAAAAGAACTTGGTGTGCAGCTTTTCGACAGGGTCGGCAGACAAATAGTCTTAAATGATTGTGGGCAGATTCTGCTTGAGCACGTAAACATTATTCTATATAACTGGCATACCGCCTGCACTAACCTTGATCAGTATCGGCGCGAGAACCAGCAACAAATCAAAATAGCATCTACCGGAATTCTATTCCCCCAGCGACTTATTCAAGATTTTAAGATTAATCATCCTGACATTACAATAAAACAGACACATATTATGGTAGACGAAATTATAAACTCGTTGATATGGCAAAACATTGATTTTGTCATTTCATCCATCTTGGTTGAAAATGATGAAATATCATACCATTTCCTTCGCGAAGAATGTCTATATCTGTTGGCAAACAAAAACCATCCGCTCGTTTTTCGCGAAGCGGTAAGCGTGCACGATCTCGAGAGTGAATCATTTGTATCCCTACCTGAGGGTTATGCATTTCGCCAGAGTATTGATCAATGGTTCAGCAACGCCTCCATCAAGCATAACGTTGTATTAGAATGTTTCCCCTCACAGTTTTCAGATTACGTTTCTCGAGGCATTGGTCTTGCTTTCGCAAGCGAATCTACGGTGAGATCAAATATTTACCCGCCAGAGGTCGTCCCGATTCCTATTGTGCCAGAATTAAAACGGAGTTTATATGTTTTATGGAAAAATTCACGTTCTTTCAGTCAAGCTTGTAAAACCTTTCAAAAATACACATTTAACTATGATATGAGATAGTAATTTTTATACTATTTCGTCCACCCGCCCTAATAGCGGGTGGATTTTTTTGTAACGGCAGGAAACAGCATCTTTACAAAATTCAAATATATATAAAAAACCATATAAATGGTCGAAAAAGGCGTATTGGAATTCACAAAAACATATTGGTATACTTTTAGTAAGATATCGAATTATCTCTCAAACAAAGGCACCGTACACCAGAAAGGATGCGTTATATTTGAACCCTAAAATTGTGGATTGGATGGAAAAAAAAACTATTTTAGAAAAAGGCGGCGGTGATGCTGCGATACAGAAGCAGCATGGGAAAGGTAAACTTACTGCTCGAGAGCGCCTAGATCTACTATTTGATTCCGGTAGTTTCAATGAATTGGGGTTATTCGTAAAACATCGCAGTACTGACTTTGGTATGGCGAATAAAACTATTCCGGGAGACGGTTGTATCGTAGGTTTTGGCAAAGTAAACGGACGCACTGTATATGCATACGCACACGATTTTACCGCATCTGGCGGAACGCTTGGCGAGATGCACTGCAAAAAAATAAACCATATAATCAGAATGGCTATCGACAATGGTGCTCCTTGTATCTCACTGAATGACAGCGGTGGCGGTCGAATTCAGGAGCCTGTAATAAGCGAAAACGCCTTTGAAATTTTCCACCTGAACGTCATTGCTTCAGGATGGATACCCCAAATTTCAGCGATAATGGGCCCCAATGCTGGCGGTCCAGCTTATTCGCCAGCCCTTACAGACTTTGTAATTTGCGTGGATAAAACCAGCCAGATGTTTCTTACTGGACCGGCAGTCATTAAACAGATAACCGGTGAAAATGTGGACGTCGAAAAACTTGGCGGTGCATCCACGCACAACACTGTATCCGGTGTTGGTCACATGTTGGCCACAGACGACAATCACTGCATTGAACTAATTAAGTATCTGCTTAGCTTTCTTCCACAAAACGCAGATGAAGCCCCCCCGGAGTATTCCTGTAAAGATGATATTTTCAGAACTGCACCGGAGCTAGATGAGATTATTCCAGAAAACCTCAAACGTGCATATAACGTTAAAAAAATCATAACTGCAGTTGTAGACGATGGAGAATACTTAGAACACATGCCACTATACGCTCCAAATATTGTGACGGCATTGGCCCGTTTAAATGGCAGGACTGTTGGCATTGTGGCAAACCAGCCCAACTATTTGGCGGGTTGTATCGATATCAATGCCTCCGACAAAGGCGCACGTTTTATTCGTATTTGTGATTCATTCAACATCCCGCTTATTTGGCTTGTCGATGTGCCGGGTTTTTTACCGGGCGTTGACCAGGAGTATAGCGGAATAATCCGTCATGGGGCAAAACTGGTGTATGCCTGCAGTGAGGCAACCGTACCTAAAATCACCTTAACGTTGAACAAAAACTATGGCGGTGCTACCGCTGCCATGTGTGCTAAAGAATTAGCCTGCGATGCTAATTATATGTGGCCCACAGGACATGATATGGTGATGGGCGCTGAGGGGGCAGTAAGCGTTGTGTATCACAAAGAACTGGACTCCCTACCACCCGAAAAGAGAGAAGCTGCTCGACAGGCTTTTATACAAGAGTATCGTAACAAATATGAAAACCCCTATCTTTCGGTCAGCATGATGGAAAATGATGCGATTATTCGTCCCAGCCAGACCAGGCAGGTGCTTATTCAGACCCTAGATGCGCTGAAAAACAAAAAAGTATATCCTATAGTGAAAAAAAAGCATGGAAATATCCCCTTGTGAATAAGTGGACAAATATAGGAAAGAGAGTCCAATTTATGAATAATAAGATTGCAATTGTAACTGGCTCCAGAAGGGGAATCGGCAAGGGAATCGCTATAGAGCTCGGAAAAATGGGGTACTACATTATTCTAAGCGCTACAGCTCCTTTCGCAGATGAGGTGATTGAGGAACTAAAAGTTCTAGGAGTGGAAAGTGAGTACATTCAATGTGACGTTACCAGAACTGATGCCAGAAACAACCTTATAGAGTCCGTATGCAATAAGTACGGCCGCCTGGACGTACTGGTTAATAACGCCGGTGTTGCTCCAAAAGTGAAAAAAGACATTTTACTCGTTGATACGGAAAGTTATGATTACGTTGTGAACACGAATGCTCGTTCCATGTTTTTCATGGCTCAACTAGCCGCTAATCGTATGATTGTAATGCAACAACAAGATTTGGAGGACTATCATCCGCGTATCATCAATATTTCCTCCGTTTCTGCTTATGCTGCTTCAGTGAACAGGGGCGAATACTGTATATCAAAGGCGGCCATATCCATGACCACACAGCTTTTTGCTGCTCGTCTGGGTGAATACAACATTCCTGTATTCGAAGTTAGGCCCGGTTTTATACTTACTGATATGATGGCGCCAGAATCCAGGGAAAAATTCAATGACTTAATTAACAATGGCATTACGCCTATTCGTCGTTTTGGTGAACCTAAGGATGTTGGCGATGCGGTAGCCGCCCTATGTACTGGAAAGCTAGATTTTGCAACAGGTCAAGTTATTGATTGTGATGGTGGTTTTCACCTTCGCATTTTGTAAAACCCATTAACAACTAAGGAGGATGAATCATGAGCATTGAAACCCCCATCATAAAAAAAGTTAAAAATGCCCTAATGAGCATTCAGCGGCGCAGTTGGGAACAAGGCGAGACTATGCAAGCGCTACTTGAGCTCCGTGATTATGATACAATGATTACCTTCGCCAGAGAAGCATCGTATATCCGTCTAGAAGATGGACGTACTACCCTGACTACCGAATGGGAAAAAGGAACCGTAACCGATACATGCGCTTGCGGCGAAGCTCTGATGCTGGCATCCCGATTGACAGGAGATCCACTAATTACACAGACATATGAAGATTTATTGAACTATACACTTTATAAAGCCAAGCGCAATGAAAATGGTATTTTATATCACATGACGAATGCGCCTGAATTCTGGGTGGATTCAATTTACATGATGCCACCCTTTTTGGCCGCTGCAGGCTACCATGAAGAAGCGATTAAGCAAATAAACGGCTATTGGGATGCGCTCTATGATCCGGAATTAAAAATGTTGAACTGGATCTGGAACGATCAAACAAAGGTGTTCGTTCGCAAACGCCACCGTAGCATCTGCACCGGATATGCCGCAGTGGGCATTGTAAAAGTGGCTGCATCTCTGCCTTCAACCATGCAGAAAGAAAAAGATGAACTGATGGAAAAGGCAAAAATCGTTATTGATTCAATCTTGAAGCACATTGATGATGATGGTGTGTGTTATGACACTTTGGATGACAATGAAAGTATCATTGGCATCAACGCTGTTAGTATGGTGGCCTCGGCAATCTATCGAGCAATAGCAGCTGGCTATTTCAGTGACTATGAAAAAACTGCTGATAAACTCAGAACTTCGTTACACGCAAAAATAGATCCCTATGGATTTCTGTTTGGAGTGTGTGGCGTACCGGACAACAACAAAACTGGTATTTCTGCAAACGGTCAATCCTTCTTCCTCCAAATGGAGGCAGCCTATTACGATTGCAAGGCAGCAAATCCTGATGCCTGGCACAACATAATGTTCAAGCGTCAACTAGGAAAATGCAGCGACTATATGGGTGTGATTTCAGAGTAACAGTCAGGAGCGAAATTTAATGAAACAGACATACAACTTCACGTATAAGACTTTACAAGATGTTCAAGATAAAGTGGCCGAGCTAGGGATAACCCTACCGCTGAGCGATGAGACTGCAATACTTAACACTCCGTTAAAAATTGGAGAAGTCTCTGTTCAAAACCGCATGGGTATTGCTCCAATGGAGGGTGTAGACTCCGAGCCTGATGGCACTCCCGGAGAGCTTACCATTAAGCGATACAATGATTTTGCAAAAGGTGGAGCCGGTTTGATTTGGTTCGAGGCCGTCTCCATTGTGCAGGAGGGCCGCAGCAGCCTTAAGCAGTTGCTTTTAACCAAGGATACCCTACCTGCCTACCAGCGTCTGAACGAACAGATAAAAGAAACCGGCATGAAAGCGAATGGTTATGCCCCCTATCTTGTAATGCAGGCAAACCATAGCGGACGCTATTCCCGCCCAAACATCTCAGCTACACCCGAGCCGATCATTGCGTGCCATAATCCCTATTTGGAAAAAAATTTATTTATAGATGACTCGCGCATTGCTACCGATGATTATCTCCAACAGCTGGAGGAGACGTTTGGTGAGGGAGCAGAACTAGCTAAAAAAGCTGGTTTTGACGCGGTTGACATTAAATGCTGCCACGGTTACCTGCTGGCTGAACTTGCGGGCGCATTTACACGACAAGGCAATTATGGCGGCTGCTTTGAGAACCGTTTTCGTCTGCTTTTTAACGCTATAAAAAATGCACAAAGGGCGCAAAGTCAAAATTTTCAGGTTCTAGCCAGAGTAGGTGTCTTTGATAATATCCCTTATCCATACGGGTTTGGAATGGCGGATGACGGGAGTTTATTAATAGATATGCGTGAACCTTTGGAGCTTATGAGAGTATTACATTGTGAGCTTGGTGTACCCTTTGTTAATATTACAATCGGTGACCCACATTATGATGCATACGTTACTCGCCCGTTTAATTCAGACGTAAAATTCGAGGCAAAGGAAGATCCTTTATTGGGTGTGGCGCGTATTTTTAAAGCAGCTGCTGAACTGAAGAAATCACTTCCATCGTTAGGTATATCAGCTTCGGCCCCCAGTTATCTGCGCCAATTCGCTCCCAATCTGGCATCAGGTGCAATCAGTCAAGGCGTTTGTGATCATGTGTGCTTTGGCCGACTTTCGTTTGCCAACCCCTCATTTGCAAACGAGATACGTTTAAATGGCAACTTATCAAGCAGCCAAAGTTGCTTAACATGCAGTAAGTGCAGCGAATTAATACGTGCGGGAGAATGGACCGGTTGTGTGATCCATAACAAAGATGTTTATCTTCCAGTATACCGTAAGCTGCGGCAAAAATAACTGCAAAATTCTTTCACCATACACGTTGACACGAGATATTCATCGAAGAAAATAAAGAAAGGTGATTTTTTATGCCTATTAACGGTACAGATTTGGCTCGTATGATCGATAGTACAAACGTCGGAACCTTGGCCACCAAAGCTGAGGTTGACGAAATGATTGCTCAGGCCAAGGAGTATCACTTTTTTGCCATTAACGGTCCCGCATGTTACTTTCCTTACCTTGTAGAAAGCCTTAAAGGCACCAATACTAATCCCGGATTTGGCTGCACACGCTGGAGCGGTGCAGATCCGACACACATTAAGGTGGCAGCCGCTACTTGGGCGGTTGAGCATGGCGCACAGGAGATCGACATGGTGATGAACCAGAGTTATCTGGTATCCGGGCTGTACGCTGAGGCAGAAGCTGATATCCATGCAATTAAAAAGGCAATTGGAGACAAAGCACTAAAGGTAATCATTGAATGTCCACTCCATAATGACGCCACCATTCAAAAGGCGGCGGAGATTATTGCGGCAGCAGGAGCAGATTGCATCAAAACCTGTACAGGAACCGAAGGCCCTGCCACGCTACATCACGTGGAGTTGATTTCTCAAGTAACTAAGGGGACCAGTGTATGGATTAAGGCAGCCGGCGGCATACGAGATATTGAAACTGTAGATAAAATGATTAATCTGGGCGTAGCGCGTTTTGGTATTGGGTATAAACATGCCAAAGCCATATGTGATGCAGCAAATAATCGATAAATTGATTCTATTAGGAATACGGAGGCACTGCTTTGAAGAAGTTTATTGTAGCCCATGATCTGGGTACTTCCGGTAATAAGGCTTCATTGGTGAGTACCGACGGTAAAATACTTAAGAGCTTCACCCAAAAGTACCATATTGAGCACCCAAAACCCGGATGGGCACAGCAAGATCCAGAGCAGTGGTGGCAGGCCGTTTGCTGCTGTAACCGTGAGATACTTCGAGGAGTTAATCCAAATGAAATAGCAGGGATATGCCTAACCGGGCAGATGATGTGTTGTCTGCCTGTGGATTCAGGCGGCCACCCCCTCTACCCCGCCCTTATTTGGGCGGACGGTCGGGCATCTGAGGAAGCTGCCACCCTACGTAAACTTATTGGAGATGACGTATTCTACAAGACAGTAGGCATGAGGATTTCTGCTAACTACGGATTGCCCAAGATGATGTGGGTTAAAAAACATGAGCCCGACATTTATCGTGCTACATTCAAATTCCTGAGCCCAAAAGATTATATCAATCTGCGCCTTACCGGACAGTTTTCAATTGATCCTGAAAACGCTGCATTTTGGCACTGCTATGATCTGAACAAACGGGATTGGGCTCCGCATCTTCTACAGGCGGCTGGCATCGATTCAGAAAAACTTCCCCATATAGTTGACATTTCTACGGTAATTGGCACAGTTTTGTCCGATGCAGCCACTCAATGTGGACTTTTACAAGGAACCCCTGTGTTAATGGGTCCTGGTGACGGTAGCGCAGCAACACTTGGGGCTGCCGTACTATGTACGGGCGAAGCATATATATCACTAGGAACCTCCAGCTGGGTATGCATGCTCAGTGGAAATGATTGCTTAGATAGAAAGCAACGTATTGCCAAAATAAATTATCTAGACTCTCTTCGTTATTCAGGAAGCATGCAGGCTGGTGGATATGCTTATCGGTGGCTTCAGGACGTGCTTTGCCAGCCTGAAGCTGCTCGAGCCGCTAAGGAAGATCTGTCGCTGCACAAACTGGTCGATGAATACGCTGCAACCTCCCCGGCAGGTGCTGGCGGAGTACTGTTTCAGCCATACCTCATGGGTGAGCGATCCCCTCTTTGGGACACTAGACTTCGCGGCGCATTTATCGGATTAACGTCCAAAACAACGCGTGCTGACCTGTGTCGGAGCGTAATGGAAGGTGTAGCACTCCATCTCAATTGGATATATCGTTGCATTCTCGAAATGAATACAATAGCAAGAGCAACCAGTATAAAACTGGTTGGTGGAGGCGCTAAAAGTTCTGTTTGGAGCCAAATATTCGCAGATGTGTTTGGGATGCCAATTGAAATCGCAGCTCGACCCGAACATGCCGGTGCTCTTGGCACAGCTGTAGTGGCCGGTGTCGGTCTTGGCTTGTATAAGGATTATCTCATACTGAGGCAATTTCAACCAGTGGATTTAGTGATTGAACCGGATTTAAGTAAGAGTGCACTATACAGAGAGCTAAGTTTTATCTTTGAGGATTCCATTGGTGCTATGTCCAAAACCCACCACCGGCTTAGCGAACTAAGTTCTATATAGCTAGTATGTAGTTTTAACAAGAGTACCAAATAAGCCTTAGGGTTGGTGTGATTACTCTAGTCCTAAGGCTACCTATATAATCTATAGCACAACGCAACTGCAACGGTTTTACGAATTAGACCGCAGTATATTCATCTATTCCCAAGATTTCAAGTTTGGTACGCACATCACGAGACAGCGCACCGAGAGCACCATATATACCAGCCCCATACATTTTTGCTCATATTAAATAAATGATGCTTATCTTCGGTGCATAACCATAGATAAGCATCATTTTATATCTCCGTTTACTTTTCAGGTTGTTTTGCTACAGTTCCGTATCCGATTTACAAATATGTTTATGTTTGATCATCAATAAGCACTAAGATGCGACCACGCACATTTCCAGCTTCAAAATCGTAGTTAAGCTGTTTATACTCTTCCATTGTTATCGTTTTGTTGATAACAGGCCTTAGCTCACCTTTCTCAATCAAAGCTGAGATTTTCTTCAATCGATCTCCACCGCGTTGTACTGTCATCCAGCGACAACGAACCCCCGTTTCCGCCTCAAGCTCTTTAGCTAAAGGCAACGATTCCAAACCGCGTTTCCCATCATATTCTGGACCATTGTATTCTTTATTCTTCACAGGAACGCTAGAAACGAACGCACCGCCGCGATTGATAATTTTCAGATAATCGGCAAGATCGGACTCCACTAAAGTTGCCACACTCACAATAACGTCCAGCTTGCTGTCTATAAACTTCCTGTAGTCGTCTGTTCCGGCCACAACATATTCGTCTGCGCCCAGATTCATAGTATCCTCGCGGCATTGCTCGACGTCACAACCAATTACATAAGCACCTAGGCTCTTCGCAATCTGAACAGCGAGCTGACCAATACCTCCTGCAGCACCGATAATCATTACTCGCTGTCCGGCCTTTAGGTCAGCTTCTTCAGTAAGCGCTTGCAAAGCCGAAAGAGCATATCCCGGAATTGCACAGACAGGAGCAAGTGCTACTCCCTTGGGCGCAAGGCAAGCCTCACTGCTCTTCACGGCGCAATACTCCGCCAAGGCGCCGCCTAGCCGCTTATCCTTAAATGCAATCACCTTATCCCCAACAGTAAAGTTATGGACATTTTTGCCGAGAGCTACCACTGTCCCACCAATTTCAACGCTAGGAATACGGGGAAACTCTAGTTCATACATCGAACGATACCAGCCGTTGCGAGCCTTTGCATCTGCAGGAGAAAAAGAACTTGCACACATTTTCACAAGTATTTCATCATCGGCAGGCACTGGTACAGGTAGTTGGTCAATCACCAATTCTTCCGGAGTACCATATCTATAAAAACATACAGCCTTCATCATTTTTGGAATCATTTCATTTTCTCCTTTTCAAGTTACCATGGTATCTCTCGCCCTTCCCAGTTGCGAAGCACAAGGCGGTCTTCATCCGAGTGCTTGGGATGGTCCTTATCATAACTTCTGTCTCTAAGGAAGTATTCAGCAGCAAATCTCTCCACTGATTCCGCCGACTCGCTTATACTTCTGCAGTACAGGCGGAAAGTATAGCCTTTCGCTCTTAGATCGTTAAACAAAATGTTCATCGCCATATTTAATGCTGACTTTGAAGTGTGGTTCATATAGTTGGCAGTATCGTAACAAGCATTGTTGCTACTTTCTACAGTTGTAATAACACTTATGCGTTTTCCACTACCCTTTTCAAGCAGAGGTAAAAACGCTTTGATAATACGTACAGGGCCAACCGCATTGAAATTATATGCTGCTAAAAGCAAGTCGTAATTTTGTCCGGCGGTGATGTCATCACAACTTCCCTCCGGCATATAATCTAAGTTAATGACCAACATATCCACAGCACAATCGAACCTGTTTGCAGCTTCTTTTATGGATACATCCGACGTTGGATCAATAATACAAATATCTTCTCCGTCCACGGTTGCCTCTTTGTCCCCAACTATCCCCTGCAGCACTCGGCATCCACGCAACTTCAAATCGGCGTAAATACCACTTCCTACTGTATTCTGGGCACAAATAACCATAACAGTCTGTATCATAACAAATCTCCTATCCCGCATCAGAAGGGCCATGCCCTTCCTTCAATATCCAACATGACAAGTCGATCATCCCAGCTGTACTCGTTGCAAAACATCTTCACAGCTTCATCGCCCGCAAAATCCGGCTCATATATACCCTCTATAATGCCTTTATCCGGCTTTACAGAGCGAACCCAACCCGGGTGAAAGATTCGGAAGCTCCATCCCTTTGGCTGGAGGTCATTAAACATAATGCGTATAGCCATACTGAGCGCCGTTTTAGACATGCTATAGCTAGAAATACGCGTGCGTGAAGCTACACTGTTAGCTCCGGCCTCCGACGAAACAAACGATAGTCTCTTCATACCACCTTCCATCAGCGGCAGGAAGGCTTCCACCATGCGTATTGCCCCAAGGCAATTTACATTATATGTATCTAAGAAACTATCGAAATCCACCCCCGTATAAATATCGTCTGTTCTATTCCCAAAAACAGCTGCGTTATATATCAGCATATCCACTCTAGCGCTGTTTGTTGATACTTCTATTGCAGCCTCAGTCACAGATTCAATTTGGGAAGTATCCATTTTAATCGTAAACAACTTTCCTGGGTATTGTTGTTGCAGCTTTGCAAGATCCTCCCATCCTGTCCGCAATAAACCTGCATGCACAGTCCAACCCATTACCAATAATCTGCGCACAATTGCGAGGCCTATGTTGCGCCCTGCGCCGGCAACTACCGCGGTCTTTCCTGCAAACATTTTCACAACTCTCCTTTGCACCACTGTATTGCATTAACTATAGCTTTCTGGTATGAGGGGATGCTCCATGTCTCAACGTTATGACCGGGCATCAAACTACACACACGCCCTTTTCCGAACGTTCTTGTATAGCCGGCTACCTGAGTACCGTGCTGAGAGGTGGAAACCATCAGAATATCTGCATCCTGAATTTGAATGTCAATAAAGTAATGCTCATCATGGATAGTAAAAGGCTCCATTCCTTGTGTTATGGGATGTGGCTTTAACGGTGTGACTGTAATCGCGCATTGCTCCGGGTGATGTAGAAAGCGATGCCCCATTAGCTGACACATCCCTTCTGCACCCTGTTTGACAGCGGTCCCTGCGTGGATAAACAGGACCCCTCCACCTATTTCAACATAGCGTAAAAAGGCTTCCTCAACGGGTCCGTCCTCCCATGGAGAGGAATCAATCACCGATGCCTTATTTCCCTTAGCCAGCACAATTACTTCATAACAAGTCAACTTGTTCAGCAAGAGCTTGGATGTATCGCGCAGCACGTCAAATTCAATACCATATTCCCTTAACGCAGAGAACCCCTGCTCGGGAACCCATCCGGGATGATAGCAATCGTCAGAAATAAGCAATATATTCATTATCCTTTTACCGAGCCTGCCGCAATTCCATCTATAAAAGATTTAGAGAATATGGCGAATATAATGATAACTGGAAATACCGCCAGCGTTAATGCTGCCATTCGTCCGCCGATGTCAAACCTAAATTCCGAAATCAGGTTAGCGACAAAAAGCGGAATGGTAAAATTCCCATTTGTGTTAATGACAAGCATAGGAAGGGTATAGTTATTCCAGCTCCACAAAAACAGCAGAATGACTGCAGTCGATAGTCCAGGTCTAATAAACGGCATAACCAATGACCACAGAATACGAGGCTCCGATGCACCGTCAATCCTTCCACTTTCGATGATTTCGTTTGGAACGGAACTCTTCATAAACTGTATAAGGAAAAAGCAAGTGAACGGATGGGCAACCCAAGTGAAGATAAGCGGCCACAGGGTGTTCACCAAACCCATATTGCGCATTTCCACAATATAACCTACCGTGCTTATTTGCCCCGGCACCATCATGGTAATCATGACTAGAAAATTAAAGAACTTATTCCCTTTGTACTTAAATTTTGCAATGGAATAGGCAGCCAGCGTACTAGCAGTTATACTCAACACAATAGACCCACCAGAGACCAAAATACTGTTCAAGTAGGTGTTTACGAAATTTGTAGACATCAAGTTTTTTACATTGGTAAAAAAGTCTGAACCAAACCAAAGCGGAAGCTGCCGCATTAAATCATCTGTCTTATATGATGCCATGAGAGGCAAGAGGATAAACGGCAGTAAGCAAACCAGTATCAGTATTCCAAAAAACACCACACCAACCAATTTTCCAAAATAACCTACAATTTTGTTCATGCTAATCATCCCCCCTTGACAAAACCTTATTGAAGAGCAGTGATATCATAAGTATAAAAACAAATAAAACATAACACAACGTTGCGCCATAGCCCAAAGCCATCTTCGATCCGAAGGCGTCTTCAACAAACTTCCATATTACGGTGAGTACCGAGAAGTTGGGTCCACCGAATGAGGCTGCACTTCCGGCATATAGTTGCTTAGGCATTTCATAAAGCTGTAGTCCATTAATAATAGATGTGAGCACCAGAAAAACTGTCAAGCTGCGAAGCTGTGGAACCGTAATACGGAAGAAGGTTTGCACACTATTGGCACCATCAATCTTAGCCGCTTCATAGACATCCGGTGAAATTGCAGTCATACCGGCCAAGTAAATTACCATGCAATACCCTAGATGACGCCATATCTGCATCATTGTTACAATGATAAAGGACCATGTTTCACTCTGTAGCCAGTATATCTTTTCGGTAATGACATTCATCGCTATTAACAGTTCATTAACATAACCGTATTGCCAGTCAAATAAATTGGAAAATATCGCGCCGATGGCGATGGGAGCAATAATGTAGGGAATGAATAGAATAATTTGAGGAATACGCTTGTAAGTAATTTTAAACAGCAAAGCTGCTGCAAGAAGCCCTAAAATAATTTGTACGGGTATCGAAATAGCTGTTATGGCGATTGTATTCCCAAGCGATTTCCAAAACAGCGTATCCTTTGTTAACAGGGTAATATAGTTTTGAAATCCAACAAATTGTTTTGGCGCGATTCCATTCCAGTTGAAAAAGCTGATAAATAGTGAATAAAGCGTCGGATATAGATTGAATAAACCAAATGCAATTATATATGGCGCTACAAAAATATAAGGCCATATTTTCTGGATATCGAAACTCTTCCTTTTTTGTAATAACGGATTCTTTACGTCATCCATGACAAATCTCCTTTATGAATCTGTTTTACCATTACACGCAACCACACTATCTCGTAGCTAATATGTGACCAGTGTACAGTCTTGTTAGGAATAAGGGAGCCTGCAATTGCAAGCCCCCTTGTGGTTAATTCAAAGTAAGCGACGGCTCTTGTACGGCGATTTGTTGTTTTAAGTAATTCAAACCTTCATCTACTGTCATTTTAGAATTGATTAGATATTGTAATGACATATCGCGGAAGCTGTTAATTACAACCGAGGTGTGTGGAGTCTGTTTCTCATACGAAGTAATTCCAACACCAATGTTCTCGTAGATATACTTAGTGTAGTTTTGACCGTTAAACCAATCCTGATACATGAAATCATTATTGATGGGGGCATTGTCTCCCTCGTAGAATGATTTAAAGCTAGGAATCCAGCCTACACGGTCATAGATATACTCATAGCCTTCATCTGTGGCAAGGAAATACTTTGTGAATTCCCACGCTGCCTCCTTATTCGGGCTATCCTTATAAATTCCTACAGAAGTTCCTCCATTCATCCATCCCCCACCAGGAGCCATACAAAATCCCCACTGCCCCATGGTAGTCTTGTCGGGGTCGTTGGAATTAATGCAAGAGTTGGTTGACCAAGAAGCGTGATTGAAAAACAGTACTGAATTATCGGTGTAAGCAGCGTTCCATGTGGTAGAATTTTTTTCGTTGCTAGCAAGCGGAACACCGGCATCTCTAATTTTGACGGCTGTTTCAATGGCATTTTTGTATCGGTCGGTGATGTTTACTGTTGTTCCGTCAATATAGTCTTTTACACTTTGACCCGAAAGCAGTTCAAGGAGATCAAACATACCCTGCATCATGTTAACCGTGCCACCGCTTTTCTCTTTCAGCTCAAGCCCGGTTGCAATAAAGGTGTCCCAGTCTTTCACAAGCTGATATACATCGTCCGGCTCGGAAACCCCGAAATATTTCTGAGTCAGCGTACGGTTGTAAGAAAATCCGGCTGGACAGAATTGGTTATCCAAAGCTACCAGTTCATCACGTTCATTAGTAAGTGCCGGGATAACGGCGGGGAACAGAAGGTCGCGATCATAATTATACGGTGCGGCTTCCAGATTCTCAAGAATATCAAGTGCAAAAACTGTTCCGCGATTAGTGATTTCCACTGTAATAATGTCCGGCATATCTGCACCACTTGCCAAGGATGTCTGCAGCTTAGTAACGTAGTCGTTATTATTAACAAGCACATATTCGTATTCAATGTTCGGGAATACTTCAGCGGCGACCTCCTTTTTCACTTTCATGACCTTCTCGCCCTGGGACCATTCAACAATTTTAACCTTTTCATCAGTTGCCGGAGCGGACACGTTGTCTCCCTGAGATTGAGCAGACTGTTGAGACGACGAAGCAGAAGGAGCACCATTGCCGCTGCATGCCGTAAGTACACTAAGCATCATACCTAATGCAAGAAAAAGCGCCAAATACCTTTTTTTCATAATAATCCTCCTAGACAAATGTAGCGATGTTTAATTGCTTTTGTTTAATCGTTCTTGAGAGATGAGCATTATCGCGATACACGGGTTGTGATTTGCACCGTTATTTGAGAGCCTCTCTGATACAGATTATATCAAGCATTATAACCAATTACCAATACAAGTATCTGCGATATTTATAATTTATTCTATATATATATAACTTATATCAACAATAAATCAATATTTTTATGTGAATTTTACACAAATCCATTCACAAAAGAAGACAAAATAGACAGTCGATTTCATATCTCTTTATCTAATTCAAAATCAACCAGACTGTACAGCTACAAATATAAATGATAATTACATATGTATAAATATAATTAAATTTTGCGCAGCCTCAATTACAATGAAGCTCACTCCCGAGTGAGAAAAAACAGAGTACACCCATGATAGGATGCACTCTGCTACACAACGGATAATTCAACAATATTTAAAATCGACCTCTTCAAACCAAAGCACCTTGTAGCAGGCGATTTATTCAAGTCTTCTCAATAGATAGCCCTTTCCTTTACAACTTCTTCGACTGCAGGGAAAACATCTTGGTAAATATCCTCGATTTGTTGAAGAGTTAGACCCGCGTATTTTTTAAGTACATCAATTGTATCCTCTCCCAATCCCGGGCAGTAGGATTCTGTTTCCTCTGAAATTGAAGTCATTTTAATAGGCGAAGCTGCAGTTTTCATAGGCTCAGCACCTGGATAGTTCACACTCATGATCATATTACGCGCTAGAATCTGCGGGTTCTGAGTTGCTTTATCAAGCGTGTTAATTTGTCCGTTAACAATACCGGCAGCATCCAGAGTATACATCAACTCCGATGCTGTCCAGTTACTTAGTTCCGTCTGTACGGCAGCATCAAGTTGAGTTATATTTTGTTGCCGCAAATTCATTGTTTTAAATCTAGGATCTTCTGCAAGATCTTTTCTATTAATAGCAAGAGCAAAATTACGCCAGTTTTCGTCGCTAATGCAACAAACAAAAACTTTCCCGTCTTTGGTATCAAATGGTTGAAAAGGTGCAGCGGATGAATGTCGGTTGCCAAGAGGAGTCGGTACAATACCTGTTAGAAAATAACTGCCAATGGCATTTTCAAGCGTTGCAAATGTTGCATCCAACATCGCAACATCTACAAACTCACCTTCGCCAGTTTCCCTCGCCTTATTCAAGGCCGCAAGTGTGCCAATAGCTGCATACAAACCTGCTACTAGATCACTGGATGATGTCCCAGACTTAAGCGGTTGTCCGCCTTTCTCTCCAGTAATACTCATTAACCCGGACTCTGCTTGGATAACGAGGTCGTAAGCCCCTCTTTTACACATGGGACCCGTGTAGCCATAACCGGATATTGCTGTGTATACTAGGCGCGGATTTATGGTTTTTAATACGTCATACCCAACCCCAAACTTCTCCATAGAGCCGGGCTTCATATTCTCCAAGAGAACATCGGCCTTTTTTACCATTTCCAAAAATGCACTCTTTTGGCGAGGGTCTTTTAAATTGAGAAGAACACTCTTTTTGCCCCGGTTCAAGCTAATAAAATAGGAGCTGGCTCCCATTTTCCCGGGGGGAGAATATCTTGAAGTATCACCGATTGGTGGTCGTTCTAATTTTATCACTTCCGCGCCAAGATCAGCTAATATCATACTGCAAAGCGGGCCGGACATAAATTGTGTCATATCTAAGACAAGAATTCCTTCAAGCGGTTTCATTGTAATATTCCCCCATCTAACTTTGTGGTCAAGCAGCAGTTTAAAGGCATAAACGATGTGTGCTTTTACCTACATACTATCATGTGAGACAGAAGAATACTAATACTAAAATCTCTGCTATTGATATGCATTTTATTATATTGTCCGATTGTTTTATTCAGTCGCTCCTGTGACACGCAGCTCCACAGGTGGCAGACTTCAGTCTGCCGTATACGGTGGATACGCCCAAAGCGTTGTTCTAAATAAAGAATCCCCGCCTCTGAAGCTAGTATTTAGTTTTCCTGTAGATAGATTGTAAAATGAAGTGCGCCACCCAAGGCTGGGTAAAAAGGTAGCCCACAATGAAACCTTCGTGTAGAATGAAGTTGTTCAGACACCATTCAGACGGAGGCAACAATATGAGCTACCACCATCTTAGCACATTCGAACGCGGACGCATAGATGAGTTATTGAAATTAAGGTATTTCCATCGAGAAATTGCAACTAGGCTTGGTAGACACCATTCCTGCATAGACCGAGAGCTAAAACGCAATAAAAGGGGCGCAGGCTATGATTGTGTGTCTGCCCAGTCAGTCTACCATGCTCGCCGATGCAATTCTAAGCCTCTGGGCAAACGTTCAGACAGTCTAGTATCAATTATTGAGGAAAAGCTTTCCGCTACATGGTCACCAGAGCAAATCGCCAACACGGTAACGCTCGGTGTTGTTAGATCTCACCCTTTATTTCGCTGACCCTTACTGTCCCCATCAGAGAGGCAGCAATGTGTACGGTAACGGTTTGCCGCTAACATTCAATAAAATGATCTGGAGAAAAGCAAAGCCGCAGGAAAACCTGCGGCAAGTCAACACTTGTTCGTGCCTGATAATTCCGGTTCATTCAGCTAAGAAGCCGTTTATTCGGTTGTGGATTGTATATGTGTTTTTCATAGCAATCCCTCCTCCGGAAATGTTAACCAGACTAACACAATCATACCATGAAAACGAATGCTCTCAACAAAAAAAGACCGCACCGGCAGACTGATTATTCGTTTTTCACAGTGTGTCAGGAATTGGGCATATAAGGCATGTTAAAGAAAAGAAGTGAATGTTATGAGCAAACTGAGTAACTCAAAACATTCTCGGAACTTCCCATTTTGTTTAACCCCTGCCACCCTACCCCACCACCAGTTTCCCCAACCTCATCGGCACCCAGAACAGCATCTCGTTGACACGTTCACGCCGTGCAACCCAGTTCTCAATTTCATCCCTGCGCAAAATCACCGGCATGCGGTCATGGATCTCCCGCATGGATTCGTTCGCCGCGATGGTGAGGATTCCCGTTGTCTTGGGTATGTCCGGGGGAGGGAATCCTCTCTTCTAAACGCATTAACGGAGCAAGAAGCAATGGCTGTGAAAACGATACATGAAGAGGACATCCGTGGACACCATACAACCACTCATCGACAGCTTTTTATACTTCCCTCAGGTGCATTGGTCATTGATACGCCAGATATGAGCGAAATAAGCTCTTTGATGCGGACTATGGTATCGTGTAGGGTTCATCAACTTTGAGGAATCATTATCTGGGGCCGTTTTACCGACTGCTTCACCAGACAGAACCGGGGGTGCTGTTCTTGCCGCTCTTGCTGATGGTTCTTTGTCACAAGAGAATTGGGTGCGTTGCCTCTCGCAAAAACCGGAAAACAGGAATGACAAATCCGGTTATCTAACAGACAAACGAGCGCGGCACAAATCCATTGAAATGCAAAGCAAGCACATCAAGAAAAACCCATTCAAAAAAGTAGTACATATCAGGACTAAAATACTGTTTATGGAGCAAAACTGTCCCCACAATTCAACCCGTCATTTAATAAAATTCCATAACTGCTACATATTTTTGTGTTACTATACTATCGAGCATACAATTTAGGCGATTGTTTTAGGTGGTGATTATCTTGAAGCTTCTTGTTGTTGAGGATGACAGGGATACCAGTGACGGCGTTTGTGAATATTTCTGTGAAGCAGGATATGAGGTATCTGTCGCTTATGATGGGGTACAGGCAATTGAGTTGGCAAAACAGGTCGCTTTTGACCTTGTTCTGCTAGATGTGATGCTGCCAAAACTGACCGGGCTTGCGGTGCTCCATGAACTGCGAAAATCAAGCGATGTGCCGGTCATCATGCTTACCGCCGTTGGGGATGAATATACGCAGATGGTTAGCTTTGACGGAATGGCGGACGACTATGTGACCAAGCCCTTTTCCATCGTCCTGCTTCAAAAGCGTGTTGAGGCGCTGCTGCGGCGTGGGAAATCTAGCGAAGCGCCAACCATATGGCGTCACAGGGATGTGACGGTTGACTTTACCGGCTACACCGCTGAGAGAACAGACGGTACGGTTGACGTTACCCCCAGAGAGGTTATGCTCCTGCGGCTTTTGGTGGAACACAGAGGAAGCGTTTTGACCCGCGATCGTATTTTAGACGAGCTTTGGGGAGAAGATCGTCCCGTCTTTGACCGAACGGTGGATTCCCATATCAAAAATCTCCGCAAAAAGCTTAACCTCGATTGTATTGTCACCGTCACCGGCGTGGGCTATAAGCTGGAGGATAGGCGATGAAAATCTTTCATAAGACCTTTTGCTATACATTTACTTTGTTGGTATTGATATCCGTGCTTGCCAATGGGCTCATTTATGCCCTAATGCCGGCTGTGTATACCAGTCAAATGCAGCAAAACCTAGCCGCTCAGGCAGATCGATTGCAACAGCAACTAAACGTCGCAGAGAGCGAGGATATTATCGGTTTAATGGGGCGCTCAGCCGCGGTTGGGCAGACAAATGTTGTTGTCAAGATTGGCGAGGAAAAGTACGCAATGACTGTGTGGAGTAACGGCTCTCAGTCGGACGGAGTTTTCACGACCACTGCCACCGTGGTAACGGACATGATTACAGAAGAAACTGTGTCGTCCTCCATTACTCTTGAAGACGATGGGGACGGCGTTCTAAGTGTACATTTTGTGGATTCGGGCGACAGCCCGACTTATGATTCGGATCGTTTCTTTAGCCTTGCCAAAACCATATCAACGCAACGCTACTTTACGATGGATGGTGAATCAGGCTCGCTTACCGTGTCTATGGCCCTGTCGCCGGTAGAAGAAGCTGTTAAAGTTATCGTATCGTTGTTGCCTATTTCCATTCTACTTTGCGTTGTCATAGCCATCGTTTTTTCGTTGTTGTTTGCCCGCGTAATTACCCGCCCCATCAAGGCAATCTCCAACGAAACCCGCCACATGACCCTGCTTGAGCGGGACGCGCGATGCAAAATACAGTCTAGGGATGAATTCGGCGAGCTTGCCGCAAACGTGAACGGGCTGTACGAAAATCTACTGAGCACCATAGATTCTCTTGAGGCAGAACTGAAAAAGGTTGCGGGCGCAGAAAAAGCAAAGACCGATTTTCTGCGCGCCGCCTCTCATGAGCTGAAGACCCCTGCCACGGCGGTCAGTGTCATTATGGACAACATGATTCTCGGTGTGGGAAAATACAAAAATCATGAGCAGTGGCTGCCGAAGTGCAAGGAGCTGGTAGACAATTTGTCCGATAAGCTCCGTGATATTCTGGATGCCTCGCGCCTTGATGCCGTGTCGGAGCCGTACGTCACAAAAAACATAGAAGCACTCTGTTCGGACGTTCTCGAGCCCTACCTCATCATTGCCCGCGCAAGAGGTCTCACTCTTTATATCGACTGGAGCGGGGCCTTCCCTGTCTCGGCGCCGCCGCAGCTGCTGGGAAAAGCCCTGTCGAACATTTTTTCGAATGCCGTACTGTATACCGCGCAGGGAAGCAGATTCTCCGTCTACTGCAAAGGACGCAGCCTCATAGTGGAAAATGAATGTACGCCGATACCAAACGAACATCTCTCAAGGCTATCCGAGCCCTTCTATCGTCTGGATGTCTCCCGCAGCCGGGAGACAGGAGGCAACGGTCTTGGACTGTATATTGTGGAAACCATATTGCGACGCCTTGAGCTAGACTACCGCTTCGAACCGATGACCCCTCCCGAAGGGATGCGCTTTACCATAAATTTCTGAATTTCATATCCGTTACACAATGGTTTCATAATTGCTCCATTCGCCGGTACTATTCTAACAGTATCACCGACGATTGGAGTTGTTTTTTTGAAAATTGAGATGAAAAACCTGCAAAAGACCTACAAAGGCGGAAAAACCGCACTAAAGAACTTAAACCTGACGCTTGCAAGTCCCAGTCTCATCGGTCTTGTCGGACCCAACGGTGCGGGAAAAAGCACCCTAATGAAGCTACTTACCGCAAATCTCCTTCCCAGCTCCGGAGAGATACTGATGGACGGGCTGCCAATTGTCAAGCAGGAAGCGCTGCTCAAATCAAGCCTTGGGTATCTGCCGCAGGAATTCGGATTGTTTGAAGACCTGACGACGGCACAGTTTTTAGACTATATGGCTGCCCTCAAAGGCATTCAAAAGAAAGCGGTCAAGAAGGAAATCGACCGAGTTATTGCCCTTACCCATTTAGAGGACAAGAGCAAAGCCAAAATACGCACGCTGTCCGGCGGGCAGAAGCAGCGGGTTGGCATTGCGCAGGCCCTAATCGGGCAGCCAAAACTGCTCATCTTTGACGAGCCCACCGTCGGGCTCGACCCCGCCGAGCGAGTGGCGTTTCGAAACCTGTTTGCCGAAGCGTCCAAGAGCAGGCTAGTCATCCTTTCCACACACATCATAGAGGACGTGCAGTCCGCCTGCGACCACTTGATTGTTTTAAGCCAGGGAGAGATTCGTTACGCAGGGACACCGGACGTGCTGATGGCGCAAAAACATGCCTCATCCCTTGAGAGCGCTTACATGGCGCTGATGGACGGGAGGGAGAACGCTTGAACTCTGCTCAAAAATTCATGTGTGAAGTGCGGAGAATATTGAGTGAACGCCTGACATGGCTCTTTATGGCGCTGACCGTAACCGGTGCCGTGTGGTTCTGCCTTAACGGAACAGGCAGAACTGCCTCCGACGCGTTTATGGTAAGCGCGGCGCAAAGCAGCGCGTTTCTCGGCGCTTTTCTCTTTATGCTACTTTCTGTTGTGCAATTTCATCGGGATTATAAGAACCATACCGACGTCATTGTGCTGACGAGCACTGACCCGATTCATCACCAGATACGCAGGACGCTGGCACTGCTGTGCGTCGCCGTTGTCACGACGCTTTTAATCACGCTGTTTTCGCTGCCCTACAGTATGGTGAAGACAGGCGATTACTTTCAGCTTGCCACCTTCCTGACGGCGTGGTGCCTTATTTTTTTCGGCACGCTTGTTTTCACGATACTGCTGTCCGCCGGGTTTTATCTGCTGACTAAGCGGGTCGAAGCGACATGTATCATCATGGCGGGGCTGATTCTGCTCTCTGTGATGCTGGAAGGGATGTATGCCCTAAACCCCAGCTATCTTTTTTACTGGGTGCAGACGACCGCGGGGGATTTCTCCGACCTTATTACGAATCAGTTTCAGATAGACATGCTTGTGTGGAACCGGCTATTCTGCCTGCTTGCGGCACTGGGCATATGGGTGCTTGGGCTGTGTTCGGTCAGACGCTATGGACGCGGGCTACTTGGTTCGCTTTTTGCAAACAGCCGCCGTGTATGGATGCCGCTATGCCTCGTTGCCATGCTCTTATTGTTCGGTGTCAGTTACGCGTTTGAACCGATATTTGACGACTCAAAGCCGATGGATTACAGCGGCATGATGAGCTCAGGCACGGGAATAACCACTTTCGTCGGCAGCGCGCCGGAGGTCGGTAACCCCAATCTCACACTGACGAATAAGAGTTTTAATCTGGAGGTTGACACCAAGGGGCGCACGCTTTCTGGTCTTGCAATATACAAGCTTTCAAGTTCATCCGGCAGTCCGCAGACCCTGCCGCTAAAAATGAATACAGGGCTTTATATTGACGATGTTGTGATAAACGGCGAGAAAGGCAAAGCCATTCGCGGTGAAACCGGCGAAGTAAGTACGGCAAACTGGGGCATCGAGCTCCCGGCCGCGGATGAATATGAGATTACGCTTGCCTACTCTGGGCGCATGATGAATGACAACACGATACTTCAGCGGGCGTCAAACGGCATCTCTGAAGGGTATGTCTGGCTGCCTACGGCGGGCGTTTCTCCGAGTATTGATGTTAATGTGGCGGACAGTGCTTCCTTTTCCGGTTCCTTGTCACTGGACGAAAATTTGGAGCCTGTATTTGCCGGGGGTAGGGTAGAAAAAGATATAACCAAAGACGGAAAGACCGGGTGGAAATTCACGGGAAGCGCGGGTACTCAGGGCACTCGCATGTTTGCCGCTGAATATATGACTCGCACCTTTGAAGCCGGAGGTCTTACTATAGAATTTAAGTATTTTAAGAAGCACGACAAGTCCTTAACGGATATGGATGCGATTAATGTAATTAAAGCGGCCATCGATTATTTCACAGAGGCTTACGGCCCGTTGATTTACAGCGAAAGGCTGACCATGCTGGAGCTTCCTGCCTATGTCAGCGGCGGCTTTGCATCCGACAACATGAGCGCCATGGATGAAACAAGCTTTAACGCGGCAGGCTATCTTCCCGTGGCATCCCTTACGCCCGATTCCCGGGGCGGCATTGACGTTCTGGTACACGAAATCGCGCACCAGTGGTGGGGACTTGCCACAATGCCGATACAGGACGGTGTGTCCAGCTGGTCGGCAGAGGGCATCACCTGCTATAGCACCTACCGCTTTATGGAGCAGTATTACGGCAAGGAATACGCAGAGGAACGCTTTTTGAAGGTGTGGCAGAAAGGCTGGAACACTTATCAGAATGCCTTTTATATACAGCACCCTGAATACCTTGCAAAGCTCTCTGAGGGAGATGCGTCAAACGTCATGGGGTCATTTGTAAATATAAGCCTTTATGACATCATGCCACTCATGATGCTCAAAGGAGAAGAAGCGCTGGGGGGAACTGCACAATTCCAGAAAAAACTTGCCGAGCTGTACCAATCGCATTTGGGTCAGCCGATTACCTACGATGACTTTTTGACCGCTACAGGACTTACAAAGGAGGCGATCCTGCTTGCGTAACGGTACCATATTCAAGTATGAATTAAAAAGGCTCCTGCTCTCAAAGCAGTACCTACTGCTGCTTGTCGCAACGCTAATTTTCAGTGTGTCCTTGCTCCGCGGCACGGTGCTATTCGGCGCGAATTATACCGCTCCGTTCTCTTTACTGACCTTTAGCACCTACTGCGCATCCTTGGCTCCGTTTCTGTTTATTCTGCTGCTCGTTTTATGCGCCAAGCAGTCCATGCCGTCCGAACGCGGCGCCGAGGCAATTATCAGCGCGACACCAATGCCGTTGCCTGTCTTTCGGCTCTTGCGGTACGGTGCGATTGCCGTAGCATTTGTGATTCCGGCAGCGCTGACTGTGACGGCCTGCTTCCTGTTCTACCGACTGGTTTTTGACTATACGGGTGTTGGGGTATTACTTGTGCCTGGTCTGCTTCTTATTTTGCCGCCGTCAATCTTCCTGCTCGGTGCCGCAATGCTTTTAGGAGCCCGAAGAACAGCAGCGGTATATGCCCTGCTTGCGGTTGTGCTCATCATCAGCGTTTTTCAGATACCGCTTCCGGGGATTGTTGACGTCACGGGAAGTTCGGCTGATTTTGAGCTTACCCCCGCCTTTATTATGGGACGGGTTGCGTTTGCCGGAGCCGGGGTTGCATTGATCCTTGCCTCGTTGTTTCAGTCGAAAAAGCGGCGCATATAACAGCAAAAGGCAACCGTTACGTCGTTCGCAGAACCGCTAGCAGGTTACGGGCGGATTTCAAATAGTCTACTCCTGGTTTGGAAAGTGCAAAATAACAAAGTATAGGGAGGCTATTTTTTAAATAGCCTCCCCATTATTAGATGATTATTGGGGTAACAAATAGCTCGATCATTCGTCATTGCACCTTTGCTGCAACTAAGATCTACGATTTGGCAGCTGGAGCATTCTCAAAGCAAAGGTACAAAGAAGTCATGCAGTATCATTATGTCTTTCATTAAGGCACATACACGTTCGTACCCATTATGTTTCGTTTAACATTCATGATACCGCCCACTGTACTGCCGATTATGTTTATACTACCCCACCAATCGTTTCCCCAACCCCATCGGCACCCGAAACAACACCTCATTCACACACTTTATTCGCTGCGGTGGTGAGGATGACATAGCGCGACAGCTCACCAGTTGTTCTTTCTTTGCGTTTTATAATCTCGCTGTGCCATGGCAGCGTCATACTTCCTTGGATGTGGAAAACGACCTAACTCTCTGGATATACTACTGCGATGACAGTGCAGACGTATCGCTATTTTTCGGGACGAATACCCCAATTTATTTAATTCTTCTATCTTTCCTCGTTCAATTGAGGTAAAATGGTGATGGCTCATTACTGTCTCCTTTGTGTAGGTGTTGTCTGGTAACTCCATTCTACACGATTTTAACAGCTTTGAGCTTTTTTATTTCTTCTGGCGCATTTCATTTTACAATCTAGGATTAAACTATATATTATTTATACAAAGAGGAGAAAAGATGAACGGAAAGAATAGATTTGATGTTAAGATTGGCGCAAGAGTAAAAATAGTACTCAAAGCTGACCAAAAAACCGGGAAGCTTACAGAGGGGACGGTTGGCAAACTACTTACCAACAGTAGCTTCCACCCGCATGGCATCAAAGTAATGTTAACCGATGGACAAGTAGGACGGGTTCAGGAGATAATTTAATCGAAGCGTTTAAGACCATGGCGTTAAGAAAATGTTTAAATTCGTGTAACGAAGGTGTTTAACCACTCATTCATTGCTCAGAAGACCACAGCCACAGCCAAGCCCTTCTCAATCTAAACTTTTTGGCAAGCACGACTTTAAATGTATGCGTTAATCAGCACAAATCATCATCACGGCATTGTCCATGTTTTACTTGGGTAAAAGCTCGTATCAAATTCCTGCAGATCGAAGTCGAAGATGCGGTTTGGAAGATTAAAGTAGGTCGTAAAACCATTCGTGCAAAAAAAAGCACGTTTCATTTAGAAGATGGCATTTTGCAGCGATTTTTGATAAACTGGTCTTAAGAAAGCTACCTGTTAACCCAAAAATAATAAGGGGGATTTTGTTATGTTACCGTATATTATCGCAATTCTAGTTATCATTGTGATCATTGTGTTATGGGTCATCTCTGCGCAGCGCAAACTGGTCGTGCTCGATGAGAATATCAGTAACGCGATGAGCCAAATTGGGGTGCAGTTATCAAGCCGTTTTGATGCTCTTTCCGCTCTTTTAGACCTAGCGAAAGGGTATGCCAAACACGAGAGCGAAACCTTGATTGAAACAATCAAATCCAGGAGAAGTGTGATCACCGCGAAGTCCACGCCGGATGATGTGCTTAAGCAGGAAGGGATTATCGCGGAGGCCTTGGGCAGGATTTCTATGGTAACAGAACAATATCCTGATTTGAAAGCCAACCAGAATTATCTCAAGGCAATGGATGCGGTGGAAAAGTATGAAACCATGGTGCGCACCAGCCGCTTAATCTACAACGATAGCGTTACAAAGCTTAACCGTGAGATTCGGATGTTTCCAATCTCTATGATTGCCGGGATGCTTGGCATTACAAAAAGAGAGTATCTAGAGGGGCAGGAGGCCAAGGCCGATATGCCAAGCATGAAATGAGGTGTCGAATGAAAAGGATATCCAGTCGTATCCTGATTGGTCTTTTTATTTGCATCCTTCTAGCTGTTGACGTGCTTGCTGCGAATCAGGTTAACACCATAGATATTCAGGTCGTTGTTAATGAGGATGGCTCAATGCATATCACTCAACACTGGCAAGGACGCTTTGAGGAAGGCACAGAGGTCTATATTCCTATGAATGCGCCCGACTATCTGAGCATCAGCGAGTTAACGGTAGCCGACCAAAACCGTGTCTATGACACGGTAAATGATTGGAATATTGATGCCAGCTTTGATGACAAAGCATATAAATGCGGGGTTCATTACACCGACAGCGGTTATGAAATCTGCTTTGGTATTAGCCAGTACGGGCAAAACAGCTATACCATTACATACAAGCTGGATAACGTGGTTGCCGGTTATACGGACAGGGATGGTGTTAACTTTCGCTTTGTCAATGACCAGATGAACACAACCCCCACCGATGTGACCCTTCAAATCCGGCTTGCGGACGGCACGCCCATTACCGATGAAATTGCCGATATCTGGGGTTTTGGTTTTGCTGGTATTGTAGAATTCGAGAACGATAGTATTATTGCCCGCACAGATACCCCGATTAGTGCACAAAACCATATGACGGTACTGTTTTCACTGGATAAGGGCATCCTATCCCCTGCCCGACAGGAAACCGAACTCTTTGAAGAGGTAAAGACCAGAGCCTTTGAGCGCAGCGATTACGATAACACAGACGACACTGGTGAAGAAATCTCCACCTTTGAGGCGATAATGACCATGCTGGTGTCCCTCGGTCTTCCCATCGGTCTCGTTGTCTTTATCAACTGGGCGAAAAAGAGAAGCACAGAGAAAAAACGAAAAAAGTTTACCGAGCGGTTCGGGTATTACAGAGAGATTCCAAACGAGGGGAATCTGAGTGCCTCCTATGCGCTAGGTAGAATTTTTGATGTGTGTGGGGATGGCGCGATTCTCTCCACAGGGATACTTCGGCTCATCCAACTGGGCTGCCTATCCCCTATCGATACACAAGAGGTTGGCTTTATGGGTAAAACCAAAGAAGTAGTCAACCTGCGGCTTATGGGCGGAACGCATCCCAATATGAACGAGTATGACGAGTATCTTTATACGGTATTGGAGGGTGCTGCTGGCTCTGATTCTATTTTGCAGGCTAAGGAGCTAGAGCGGTTTGCAAGCCAAAATGACCGCCTGCTTCGTGCCTTTCTCCAGAAGCATGACGCTACGGGCAGAACCTATTTAAACCAAAAGCAATGTCTGAAGCGGTGGAGTGTGCCTGCCAAGCTGACCGATCTGACGCCTTCTGGTGAACAGGAGCTGGGCGAGCTGATGGGTCTGAAACGGTATCTGGAAGACTTTTCGCTAATCGCCGAACGCGGTGTGAAGGAAATGCCGATATGGCGGGAGCTGCTGACCTATGCCATGCTTTTCGGTATTGCCGAAAAGGTGGCAGAGCAGATGAAAGAATTGTATCCTGAAGTCTCTGCCGAGCTGACCGAGTACAACCGCAGTATGGTTACCGCTTATTCTTATCAATACCTGCTTTACCGTAGCATGATACGGTCTGAACAACAGCGTGAGCAAGCAAAGCGCAGCAGCGGAGGAGGCGGGTCTGCTTCCTTTGGCGGTGGCGGCGGTTCCATTGGCGGCGGTTCGGGTGGCGGAACAAGATAATTGACTTATGGCAAATTAACCTTAATGATGTCCAAACAAAATTGAGCAAATGCTTGCATATAGATTTTTACGAAGTTTTTTCGCAGACATCATAAGTTAATTTGGTATAAAACATACGGAGGAATTGAGTATGGGCTTATTTACAAAAAAACCCCCTTGCCCCATCTGTGGCGGTAAAATTTCGTGGCTCCTTCCGTCGAAGATTGAGGGCGAATACATCTGTGACACCTGCAACTTGAAAATTGACATGGCAGATGAAAAAAGAAACAGTCTGACCATGCAGGGCTTACGAGAATATCTGGTGTTTTTCGACCAAAACCAACAGCTAAAAGAAACATTTGAGGTTTCTGAGCGCATCGATTTTGGTCTTTGGGATACCAAGATTATCTTTGATTACCCCCATACGCTGCTATGCATGAGCAAAAACCCCGACAAGACCGTATTTGAGGGCAGACAGCTGAAATCCTTTATTATCAAAGAAGACAGCACGCCGCTGTTCGAGGGCTCGGCGGAAGGCATCAAGCGATATGTTAGCACTGTGCCAGAGCGCGCCATGGCTCTTGCGCCGCAGATTAACCAGTTTATGATGAGCAGGCAGCTTGCCAGAACCATTGATAGGCTGGACGACGGCAAGGAGAACCGAACCGTACCAACACAATACTTTGATGTGCCGGAACCCTTCCGGGCGTTTAATGTGGAGCTCCACTTCGATCATCCTTACTGGACGGTTATCAAATGCGATATGGACGGTCCCAGATTCTCCAACGACCGCCCCGATGTAAACGACTACATCAACTCATATCAGAGCAGCATCCAAGAAATTGAAAAGCTGGTGAACGCGTTAAAGACGGTTGCATTTCCCACTGCGCCAGAGCAGTCCATCGGTCTTGGCACAGCGGGGGCACAGGCTGTACATACAACCATTGCGCCACCTACCGATGCCATTGAGGAAATCAAAAAGTATAAGGCGCTGATGGAGGATGGCATTATATCCCCACAAGAGTTTGACGCGAAGAAAAAACAGCTGCTGGGCATATAGCTTGCAAGCGTCGAATGATTACCTTTGCAAATCGGTAAGCAGGCTGATAAAAACGCTACACTTTACTGTATTTCAAAAAGCTTATGATTTTATAGCGTTATTTACATCGACTGCTAGTCCTTCTTAGGTTTATCGCCGTCGCTGTCGACACAGAGCGAGTAATTAACTGTTTTCACAGACAGGTCGTTTCCCCCATCCAAACAAAAAAGTCGCCAAAACGGCGACTTTTTTTGTTCTCCACTTTTTGTGGAGGTAACGATTCTATGGTTTGGAGGTTCTGTTAAAAATCCATAATAGCCTCATAGCAGGGCTTTGGCGTATGATTGTCGTCAAACAAGAGCGGCCAGTTCTTTCGGTTTGGCACCGGAAAACCACTGAGCCAGGACTGGTCATCGGCTACGCCCCACGTGGTTACGCTTTCTACAATGTTGCGGTACTGACGGAAGATTGCAAACACCTCTCGATAGAACACCGCCTGACGTTTGATTAGTTCCAAAGAGGGTTCTTTCAATACAGTTCTGTCCTCAAACGCAAACAACGAAACATCAAGCTCTGTGATATGGAGCTTCACCCCAAGACCGGCGTACAGCTCAAACGCCCGCTTAATCTCATCCACAGAGGGCGACACGATGTTCCAATGCGCCTGTAGCCCCACACAGTCAACCAGGATTCCCCTGTTTTTCATGTCGCGCACAAGCTTAGCGATTTTCTGGCTCTTTTCCGGCTCACTCTCGTTGTAATCGTTGTAGCACAACGCGACGTTTGGCATCGCCTCTTTTGCGTACTGGAAGGCAAAATCTACAAAGTCATCTCCGATAATCGACAACCAGGGAGACCTGCGAAAATACTCAGACCCCTTGTCGTCAATCACTTCGTTTGCCACATCACAGGCATAAACAAGGTTGCCGTACCGCTCTGCCATCCTGTTCACATGTCCGCGGAACACCTGCAAAAGGCGGTCGCGGTCGGTGTTTTCAAAGATGGGTGGCGGAGATTGATTGTGCCATAAAAGCGTATGCATGCGCATTGCAAGGCCGTTGTCTTTGGCAAATGTGGCAATCTTGTCGGCATCTGAAAAATCGTATGTGACGCCGTCATTAGTAAGTTCGCCGTATTTCATCTCGTTCTCGCAGGTGACGCTGTTAAACTCCCGCAAAATCAAATCCTTATGGGTTTGAATGGTGTGGGTATTCACCGCCGCCCCTATTAGAAAATAATCGCGATACTTTTCTTTTAATGACACGGTGTTATCCTTTCACGCCGCCAATGGTAAGTCCGGCGACAAAGTGCTTTTGTAAAAACGGATAGACCATAAGAATTGGTACGGCCGTAACAATGGTAACGGCGGCGCGTATAGACAACGGTGTAGTGGCGGCAATCGAATCCGCACTACCGATAGACACACCACCCTGTGATGATGTCTGCCCTGCGTTCAGTGCAGCGTTGAGCAGCTTCATCAACTCGTACTGCAACGTAGATAGTTCTTGTTTGGATGAGTTGTATAAAAAGGTGGTAAACCAGTCGTTCCAAGAACCAACCGCAACAAAAAGCGCAACGGTGGCAAGCACCGGTTTACATAGCGGGAAAATAATCTGCCAAAAGATTCGAATATCCCCCGCGCCATCAATCTTTGCCGACTCCACCAGGCTTTCCGGCAGCGATTGCATATAGGTTCGTACTACAATAATATTAAACGCGCTGATCATCGCCGGAACGATATAGACCGCATAGGTATTATTAAGCCCAAGGTTTCGGATTAGCATATAGTTTGGGATTAGACCAGCGTTAAAATACATGGTAAGTACAAACACAATGGCAGTAAACTTGCGCAGGATAAAATCTTTTCTGGTCAGCGTGAAGGCCACCATTGCGGTAGTAACGAGGTTAATAAGAACCGTCAAAATCGTCTTGGTCACACTGTTAACAAACGCGATGTATATGGCCTCGGTATTAAAAACCACACGGTAATTCTGCAAACTGAATTTACGGGGCAGCAGGTAGATTCCGCCTTTGACTGTGTCGTACCCGTCGTTGAACGATACTGCAATCGTATTCAAGAATGGATACAGACAGATTATCATGAGAATGAGCAAAAGAGTCGTGTTTACAGTATGGAAAATTGCTCCTTCGACATTAAGCTTTCTTATTCTTTTCATGTTGCTACCCCCCTAAACAAGTTTTTCTTCGCCCAAGCGACCAGCTATATAGTTGGCTGCACCGAGCAAGATAAAACTGACAATCGTCTTAAAAATACCTCCGGCGGTTGCAAGGGAGAAGTTTGCTAGCTTAATACCATACTTTAAAACAAAGATATCGATGGTCTCGGAGAACTCTATTACCAAGCCATTCCCCAAGAAATACTGAATCTCAAAACCAGCCTCAAGTATATTGCCAATACTCATAATTAAGAGAATTATGATGGTCGGCTTAATACCGGGAAGTGTAATATTCCACATTTTTTGATACCGATTGGCTCCGTCAATATCGGCTGCCTCATACAAGCATGGGTCAATGGCAGTCATTGCAGCAAGGTAGATAATACTGTTCCATCCAACCCCTTTCCACAAATGGGATCCGGCAACAATTCCCCAAAAGTAGTTGGGGGTGCCCAAAAACAGGATTGGTTGATCAATAATATTCAGAAACATGAGCGCTTCGTTAATAATTCCATTCTCCGTAGACAAAGCGTTGGACACCAGCCCAGCCACGATAATCCACGACAAGAAATGTGGAAGATATGATACGTTTTGTACTAAGCGCTTGAAAAAAATGCCCTTTTTTATTTCGTTTAACATTAAAGCCAATAAAATCGCACAGAAATAGCCCAGCACAAGATTGATTACACTCATAGCCAGAGTGTTGCGGATGGCTCTGATGAAATTCTCGTTCTCAAACAAAAAGCGAAAGTGTTTAAGCCCCACCCATGTCTGATCGAAAAAATCGCGTCCTGGCTTAAAGTCCTGAAACGCCATCGACCACCCTGTTATAGGTACATAGGAAAACAGTATTCTATAAAGCAATAGCGGCACACTCATTAAAAGCAGCTCGCGTTGTTCAATAATTTTGTTAAATAGACTTTTTTTCTTTGTTGTGTTTACGCTCCCCGAAAATCCTTTTTTTCGTTCGGCAACAGCGTTCCCCATAGAATTGTACCCCCCTATTTTGGTATAAGTATGAAAGAAGGGGACGGCTTACGCCGACCCCTTCCAGCATGTGGGTTGGTTAGCCCCAGTTTTCCATGCGCCAT